>NZ_JAUAOA010000003.1:0-300000 GCF_030542965.1 Azotosporobacter soli | reverse complement strand
CGAAAATATCTCGCGAAGAAATAAAAGATTTTTTCGAAGCAGAGTAAAACTCCCGGAGACAAAAGACGGCTGCAGCGCATTCGTCTTTTATCTCCGGGAGTTTTTTTGCGCAGACTATACTTTCGGCCAGTGTGCCCCGACTTAAAATTTGTTAGAGTTAAAAGGGTGAAAGGATCAAAGGCGGCGAAAGCGGGTGAAGGATTGAAAGCGATGGAAGTCATTTTCTGCGGCAATTCTCTCTATTTATCCAGTCTGGCCTCTTCTTTGCAAAAGGCAAAAGAACTGCGCGTGCGCCTGCTTGAACAGACGTTGCAGGAGGCAGGAGAGGAACTGAAGATGCTGAATCCCGACGTCTTGATCTTCGAGGCGGTTGAGAGTTATGCGCTGCCGGACCTGTTTGCTGCGGATGCTGCGCAGACGCTCCTAATCGCAGTAAGGCCGCAGAGCGACACGCTTGACGTGCTTTGCGGCGAGCGGCGCTTTTCGACCTCGGTTGATGAGTTGCTAGCGATTATCAAATCCTTGCTTTAAGCGGGCAAAAGTGCATACAAGAATAAAAAAACGAGGTCAGCGGCAGCAGCGCCGTTGACCTCGTTTTAGTAGGCTATAAAGTGGTTATGCCGAAACCTGGCGCTGTTCTTCGATGATTTGGTCGAGGATTTCGGCGGCCTTGGCGATCACAAAGGTGCATTTGGTCTCCGGCGTGCGATGCTGGGCTTTTAATGCGTCGCAGTTCAGATCGCCCATTTCGCGTTGATACGCGGCGAGGAACTGCTGGCTGAGCTGTTTGATCGTTTCGCCTTCGTGCGCCCGCTCTTTGACGAAGAGAGAGCTTAAGACCATGATGGATGCGGTCACAGCGCCGCAAGTGCTGCCGATGCCCATGCCGCCGCCGAAACCGGCGGAGAGGCGCAGTGCCTGGGGATCGAGGCCGAGTTTATAGACAAGATTGGCGCCGTAGAGTATCTTTTCGGCGCAGTTGAAATCTTCAGCGTTGCCGAAGCCGCTTTCAATTAACTGTTGCAACATGCTTGAACCTCCTCTAGTCGATTATGCTAACGAAGTCTTATTCTCTCTTGGTATCCCTTTTTCCTGCGAGCAGGGTGAGAGGCGTCTGACAGCTTGCAGACATAGCCGGCGCAAAGGCGGAAAAGGTATAATCGGAGCAAGGATCACAGGAAAAAGGAGCGATACGATGAAAAAGAAAAGTCTAATGGTCTTGCTGGTCTGTAGTGTATGCCTGCTTCTGCTGCCGCTGAAAGAGGGAGAGGCGCGCGAGGAAGAACGGGCCGAATTTGTGAAGTATTTCGATGCGGCGGGCGTCAGTGGCGCAATGGTTGTATATGATCAAAAGAACGATCTTTTCAGCTATGTCAATCGCCAGCGCTGCCGGGAGGGGTTTCTACCGGCTTCGACATTCAAGATTCCCAATTCGCTGATCGGACTGGAGACGGGCGTGATTCCGGATGCGGACTATCTGTTGCCTTGGGACAAGCAGCAGCGTGACTTTCCTGATTGGAACCGCGATCACACGCTGCGCAGCGCGTTTCAATATTCGGTTGTCTGGTACTATCAGGAATTGGCGCGGCGTGTCGGCGCGGAACGGATGCGGCAATATCTTGAACGGATTGGCTACGGTAACGGCGATATCGGCGGCAGGATTGACCATTTCTGGCTGACGGGAGCCTTACGGATCAGCCCGGATGAACAGATCAATTTCCTGCGTCGTTTGCATGACAATGAATTGCCGTTTTCAAAGCGGACGCTCGATCAGGTTAAGGAAATCATGCTTAAAGAAAAAACAGCGGACTATGTCCTGCGCGCCAAAACGGGCTGGGCCAACGAACCGGCGGACAATGTCGGTTGGTATGTAGGTTATTTGGAAACGGGAGACAATGTCTATTATTTTGCGACCGTACTGACCGCTCCTAAACCGGTGCCAGCCGACTTTACCACGCAGCGGATTCGGATCACTAATGCGGTGTTGCACGAGCTTGGCATCTTCTAACTAGAAACGGCGAAAATGTCGCAACACAAAGAAGCAAAGAACAGGGAAGACACGAAGTAGTATGTGCTTCGTGTCTTTGTCGTTTTCCTCATCCGTTCGTTTTGCAACAAATCTTCCTGCTAAATTTGCCTGGGCGGCTTGACGGCAGCATGTTTGGCCGATACAATAAATCATTGGTGAGATGAAAATTCGGGAGCGACGATAAAATGAACATCCAAATTTTCGGCAGGAAAAGCTGTCAGGAGACCCGAAAAGCGGAGCGTTATTTTAAAGAACGACGCATTGCGTTTCAATTTATCGATTTGAAGGTTAAAGGTCTAAGTCGCGGTGAACTGGCTAAGGTACAGGCCGCGGTGGGCGGCATGACAAAATTGATTGACGTAGAATGCAAAGAATATGCCAAGCGGAATCTGAAATATATGTTGCATGATATTGAGGAAACGCTGCTGGCTTCACCGGTATTATTGAAAAGCCCCATCGTTCGCAACGGCGCCAAAGCAACGCTTGGTTATGCGCCGGAGATTTGGCAAACCTGGGAATGATCCGAAGCGACAGTAACAGCGAAAGCAAAAAGTAGGAGAGTATTTACGAATGAGCGTATTAACAGTTGAAAACGTATCCCATGGTTTTGGCGCGCGGTCAATCTTGACGGACACGACGTTCCGTTTGCTGAAAGGCGAACATGTCGGATTGATCGGTGCGAACGGTGAGGGAAAGTCGACCTTTCTCAGCATTATCACCGGACAATTAACGCCGGATGAAGGCAAGGTGGAATGGTGCCGCCGAGTCAAGGTCGGTTATTTGGATCAGCATGCTTCGCTGGAACGCGGCAAGAGTATCCGAGACGTATTGCGTGAAGCGTTCCAGTCGATGTACGATATGGAAGCGGAAATGCTGGCGATGTACGACAAGATGGGCGAGGCTTCGCCGGAGGAACTGGAAAAGATGATGGAGGATGTCGGTGAAATTCAGGACGTGCTCGATCACGGCTCGTTTTACATGATTGACGCCAGAATTGAAGAAATCGCCAAAGGCCTCGGTCTGCTCGATATCGGCCTCGATAAGGACGTCGCGGATTTGAGCGGCGGGCAGCGCACCAAGGTGCTCCTGACGAAGCTGCTCTTGGAGAATCCGACGATTCTGATTCTGGACGAGCCGACGAACTATCTGGACTTTGAACATATCGAATGGTTGAAGCGCTATCTGCAAAATTATGAGAACGCATTTATTCTCGTGTCGCATGATCTGCCGTTTTTGAATGAAGTCATCAACGTCATTTACCATATGGAAAATGCGGTCTTGACCCGTTATACCGGCAACTACGAACAATTCCAGGCGATGTATGAGATGCGCAAGAGCCAGGAATTGAAGGCATATGAACGCCAGCAGCAGGAAGTCGACAAGATGGAAGATTTCATCGCCCGCAACAAGGCGCGCGTCGCGACGCGCGGCATGGCCAACAGCCGCAAGAAGCGGCTCGATAAGATGGAGATGCTGGAAAAACCGAAGGAGCGAATAAAACCGATTTTCCAGTTCCGCGAAGGGCGTACGCCAAGCAAATATGTCGTGCAATGTGAAGACCTCGTGCTCGGCTATGACGAGCCGTTGACCAGGCCGGTCAGTCTGATTCTGGAAAAAGGCAAAAAAGTCGCGATTCGCGGCGTCAATGGTCTGGGCAAATCGACGCTTTTAAAAACGCTGATCGGCGCGATCCGACCAGTTTCCGGCAAAGTGGAAATGGGCGATCATTTGCAGATCGGTTATTTTGAACAGGAATCGAACCGCAAGAACAACAACACTGCGATTGAAGAGATCTGGCAGGACTTTCCGGGCTTGAGCAACTATGAAGTACGTGCCGCGCTGGCGCGCTGCGGTTTGACGAATGAGCATATCACCAGTCAGATGATGGTTTTGAGCGGCGGCGAAAATGCTAAGGTTCGTCTCTGCAAGCTGATGCTGCAGGACGTCAACTGGCTGGTACTTGATGAGCCGACCAACCATCTCGATCAGGACGCTAAGGATGAACTGAAACGGGCGCTGACCGAGTACAGAGGAACGGTCTTGCTGGTTTCACATGAACCTGATTTTTATCAGGACTGGGTGACCGAGGTCTGGAATGTGGAAAACTGGACGACGAAAATCGTATAAGCAGTCTGAAAAACCGCCGCTTTTGTCGGCGGTTTTTTTATGAAATTTATATAAAGCGACATGCAAGCTTAATTTTGCTAAAATATGTCGTTTTTTTACAATGCGCTGTTTGGCGCAATGTAGTATAGTGGAAGAAAATAGAGCGCAGGAGGTAGAGATCATGGCAAAAAAAATCCTCATACTGACGGGTGACTGTGCGGAAGATTATGAAGTGAAAGTGCCGCAACAGGCGCTTGAAATGCTGGGCTATCAGGTGGATATCGCCGCACCGGCCAAGAAAAAAGGCGATATGCTGCAACTGGTCGTACACGATTTCACGGGGCTGGATACCTATATTGAACTGACCGGTCATCGGATTTCGGTCGACCTGGCGGCGAAAGATGCCAAGGCCGCCGATTATGTCGGTCTGGTCGTGCCGGGCGGACGCGCGCCGGAATATATGCGGATGCATGCCGAGACGCTGCAATTGGTGCAGGATTTTTTTGCCGCCGGCAAACCGGTCGCGGCGATCTGCCACGGCACGCAATTATTGGCGCCGGCAGGCGTGCTGAAAGGATTGACGGTTACATCGTATCCGGCCTGTGCAGCCGAATGCCGTTTGGCGGGCGGCGAATGGGCCGATGTGCCGGTTGCGGTCAGCGGCAACCTGGTTACGGCGCAGGCCTGGCCGAACCATCCGGCATGGTTGCGCTCCTTCGTTGACCTGCTTGGTGCAAAAATAACGTTATAAGTAATGGAAACTTGACGGGGACTGCAAAAAGAAGCAGTCTCCGTCGTTTTTTTACAATGCGCGGCGCTAGCGTTGCACTAAGATAAAGAGGAAGAAAAAAGATGAAGCAAAAGGAGGTTTTTTTATGGGGTGCAAAGCCGCGTTTCTCTTTGTCGCGCCGCGGGCGAATGAAAAAGAACACAGGACGGTAATCAATACGCCGGAACTGGAGCTGACGGTGGTTGGGGTCGGTAATTATCGCGAAGCGGTCGAAGCGGCTATAAGTTTGGCTGCGCAAGGCGTAGAAGCGATCGAATTATGCGCCGGTTTTGGCGTTAACGGCGTGGCCGAAGTAAAGGCGGCGGTTGATGGAAAGGCATTAGTCGGCGTGGTTCGCTTCGACGGACATCCGGCTTTTGGCAACCGAAGCGGCGATGAGCTGTTTTAAAGGCATTCTTTGTTTTTTCGGCAGGTTTTTTCTTTTCTGAAGCGTATAGAGTAAGGAAGAGAACTGTACCGGATGGGGGATTGTGGGATGAAAGTGCGCGGAATCCTGCCGAGCCGTGAGCTGCGGCCGTATGTCGATCGTTATTGGGCCTGGGAGAACGAGAGCGAGTTGCCGGATGTTTTGCCGGGCACCGGTCATGAATTGATCTTTCATTATGGCAAACCGTGGTTGGCGTTTTCTTCGGCGCGCAAAGAGCGCCTGCCGGTTTGCTGTCTGCTCTCGCCGCGTCAGAGGAATCTGCAGGTGGAGCCGGACGGTGCGGTCGGCTTTATTTCCGTGCGTTTTCGAGCGGGGGCGCTGCGCCACTTTTCCCCGCTTCCGGTGCAAGCGCTGGCCGATCATGTGCTCGCAGTCGAAGACATCTGGGGGGAAGCAGGGAGAAACTTGCGTGAGCAATTATGCGAAGCGACTAATTTGGCGCAGCGGATACAGATTTTTGAAGGGGCGTTGCACCGCTTTTTTCACTGCTTTCACAAACCGGAAGCCTGGCTGGATGAAGCGGTTCGCCGTCTGTATTATCGTAATCCGGCGACCCGGACGATGCAGTTAGGCGAAGAACTATTCGTCAGCGAGCGTCAGCTGCAGCGAAAAATCAAGGAATGCGTCGGCGTGACGCCGAAGACGTTTCAACGCATCGTCCGTTTCGAAGGCGTCTTGAAGCGTTTGCTGCTGCAGGAAAAGAACGATTATCTGGCGCTGGCGCTCGATAACGGCTACTATGACCAGGCACATTTTATCAAGGAGTTCAAAACGTTTGTCGGCGAAACGCCGTCTGTTTATCTGCAGGAAGATAAGTTTCACAGCCATTATTATTGCGAAAAAATATAAAAAAGCCCGCAGGTATTACGGCGTTTGCCGTTGCCTGCGGGCTTTTGCCTGTTATAAGCGAAATTGAATGACGGATGCTTGCAGTCGTTCCGCTAACTGACTTAGGGAACGGCTGGCTGCGGCGATTTCATGCATCGAAGCCGCCTGCTGCTCGGTCGCGGCCGATACGGTCTGCGTTTCCATTGACGCATTGCGCGAGATTTCCTCTACCGATGCCATCGCATTGGAGATCGTCAGACCGCCTTGAGCGAGATGCTGTACCGTGAGCGACAATTCATGCACATGCGAGGAGACTTCCTTGACCATGTCGGAAATTTCCTGGAAGGCTTTTCCGGTACCGGCGACGACTTCCGCGCCGGTTTTGACTTCTTTCGTACCCAAATCCATCGCGCTGACCGCTTTTCCGGTATCGCTTTGAATTTCCTGGATCAGATCGGCGATCTGCTTGGCCGCTTCCTGCGACTGTTCGGCCAGTTTGCGAACTTCCTCCGCGACGACCGCAAAACCTCGTCCTTGCTCGCCGGCGCGCGCCGCTTCAATCGCTGCGTTCAGCGCCAGTAGGTTCGTTTGCCCGGCGATGCCGGCAATAGTGTCGACGATCTGGCCGATTTCCTGCGAACGGGTGCCGAGTTTGGCGACGACCGCTGCCGAACCGGATACGGTCTGCTCGATGCTGTTCATCTGACCGATTGCGACCTTGAGCACTTCACCGCCGGAGTGGGCGGAACGCGCCGTTTTTTCCGAGGTATCGGACATCGAGGAGACTTTCAGCGCAATCTGTTCGATCTGGTTTGACATTTCCTCGACTACGCTGGCGGTTTTTTGGACGCTGTGCACTTGGTTGTCCGCGCCCTGCGCGACCGCAGTCGTCGAGGTCGCGACCTGGGCCGAGGCCTGCGCCGCCTGTTCCGAAGTGGCGAACAGTTCTTCGCTGGCGGCGATCAGTTGCTCGGATGATTCCGCTGTCTCTTGAATCAAATTGCGCAAGCTGTGTTTCATCGCATTGAACGAAGCGGTCAGTTGTCCGATTTCATCCGCTGTTGTTACCGGAAGATTCGGTCCTGCCAGATTGCCGTTGGCGACTTGCTGCACGCCGTCAGCAACCAGACTGATCGGCGTGGCGATTTTTTTACTGATGATTTGCGCCATGACGGCGGCCAGAAGGATGCCCAGTAGAGCGATGGCCGCGGTGACGGCGATGCTGCGCTGCAATTCCTTGTTCTTTTCCGCTTCTTTAAGCGCGACTAACTTGTCGATGTTATCGACCCAGTTGCCGGTGCCGATGACCCAGCCGTACGGTTTGAATTGCTGGGTGTAGGCGCGTTTAGGCAGCGGCGTTTCTTCGTTTGGCTTGGGGAACCAGTAGTCGCTGTAGCCGCCGCCTTCTTTCGTCGCGGCATCCAGTAAATTCTTGATGAAAGGATTCCCTTTCTTATCGACGTCCGCTATGCGGCTTTTGCCTTCAGCCGGGCGGCCAAGCAAGACGACGTTGACGCCTTCCGTCGTATCGATCCAAAAATAATTGCCGTCATCAAAGCGGAGCGAACGGACCAAATCGGCCGCACGCTTTCGCGCATCTGCTTCCGATAAAAGACCCTTTTGCTGTTGATTGTAAATTTCCTGCACCAGGCTGTGCACCGTATTGACCTGCAGCTTGATGTTGCGGTCAAACTGTTCGTACAGCACGGCGCGATAATCGGCAATGTCTTTGTCGTTGCTGCGGATTGTGCTGAATACATCATAGCCTGCCAGAAGCAAGACGCAAATCACACCTACCAGAATCAGGCTGGCCATCAGTTTATACTTTATTTTTTGCAATACGTTCTCCCCACTTTCTCTAATGCTCTGTAACGAGATGGAACTTATGCTGCTTTGCGATCCTCCTTTCATAAAATTTGATCCGTCTAATGACAATCTCTTCTATAAGTAATTAGCCATAAAAGAAAAGTTACCTTTTAAAATTGACGGAATAAATAATTAAAAAACAAATTAAAGCGTTAATGCATGTTTGCTAGAGACGGAGTTGTGTTTTTGACTGCTTCGTAAGAAGAAAGAGCGCGACAGTTTCAACGCAACGGCTGAAACCTGTCGTGCTCTTTAAAGGGCTGCCTGGTCTTGCGCAGTAATAGTAAGCGGCAGAAGCAGGGTGAAGATCGAGCCCTGGCCGGGAGTGCTGCGGCACTCAATCGTGCCGCCATAAAGCTGCGTGACCAGATTGTAGATGATCGACAATCCGAGGCCGGTGCCGCCTTGATTGCGCCGGGTCGTGAAGAACGGTTCGAAGATCTTTTCCAGTACGTCAGGCTCCATGCCAAGACCGTCATCCTGATAGGTGAGCTGGAGGTGGTCGTCCTGCTTGAGCAAATCGATCCGAAGCGTGCCGCATTGACCAGAGGGATAGGCGTGGACGACGCTGTTGAGGATCAGATTCGTCATGATTTGCGCGAATGCGCCTGGATAGCCATCGATTGTCAACTCGGTTTCGCCGCTGACGGTGATCTGGTGGCCACTGTTTTTCAGGTGCGAGCGCAGGCTGAGCAAGATGTCGTCGACATATTGCCGGACATTGAAAGAACGCCGCGTTTCGCTGGCTTGGTCGGCGGAAACCTGTTTGAAGTTGCTGACCAGTTTGCCGGCGCGTTCGCTGTTGATTTGCAGCATTTGGCTGGTTTCTTGGATTTCGGCCAGATAATCCGTCAGGTCTTTGCGCTTCACGACGCCGTTTTGGAAGAGGACGGCAAAGTTGTCATTCAGTTGCGCCAGATGCGAAGACAAGGTCACGCATAAACCGACCGGCGTATTGATCTCATGTGCGATGCCCGCGACCAGACGCGCCAAAGAGGCCATTTGTTCGGAACGAATCAGCGAAGCCTTGGTCTGGCGCAGTTGTTCGTTCAGTTGGAGCAGCGTCTCATTGACGGCCATCAGCTCCTGATTCATCGCGGTAAGTTCTTCGTTGGCGGCGCTCAAATCTTGCGTGCGGTCTTCGACCCGCTGTTCCAAGGCCGCATTGGCTTCCAATAACGCTGCTTCGGCCTGCTTGCGCGAGGTTATGTCGATCCCGATGCCGGTAAAATAGGTCTCGTTCCTAATATCGAGCTTGACTGCGGTGAAGAACATGGGCAGCTTTTTGCCGTTCTTGGTCTGCATATCGGCTTCCGCTTCGGCAAAACCGTTTGTCAGACAGTCATCAACAGCCTGTAAAATTCGTTTGGCGGTGCTTTCGTCGTCGCGGTACCAGTCTAAGAGCGTCATCTTAGCCATTTCCTCTGTCGAGTAACCGGTCATCCGTTCGTGCTGGCGGTTCCAACGGATCAGACGGCCCTGGCTGTCGTAGAGGTAAAGCATGCCGGGAACGCTGTCTAAGACGGCATCGGTAAAGAGGCGCTGCTCGCGCAGCAGGTCTTCGGCAGCGCGCCGTTCGGTGATGTCTAAAAAAACCAGATAGCGGTAATCCTCGTCGAGCGCCGCGTAGATTTGGATGATGAGCTTCTCGCCGTCCTTGCGGACGAGTGTACCTTCCCAAGGTTGTGCGGCTTTCAGATCCGGCTGGGAAAGAAACTCTTGCCAATACTGCGCGGCGGATTCGCGCAGCGTTTCGTCCGGATATGCTTTCTCAAACCAGGCGGCGACTGTTGGGACATCGCCAAGCGTATAGCCGAAGAGTTTTTCGAAAACAGGGTTTAAGAATAAGATGTTTCCGGTCGCGTCGCTGCAGGAGATGGCGATCGGCAGATGGGTCGTGATGCGGCGAAAGCGCGCTTCGCTGCTGCGTAAAGCTTCTTCGGCTTTCAGATGAGCGCTGACGTCATTAGCGATGCCAAGAAAGCCGGTGATGACGCCATTTGCATCGCGTTGCGGCGAAAGCGATAATTGAACCGAGATGCGTCGTCCGTCTTTAGTGAGGTAGTGCCAATATTTTTTTTCGAGCCGTTGTTCTGTGGCGAGCGCGGTAAAAACCTCAAAACCGGGCTTTACGTTGAGTTCGGCGGCGCAGGCGGCGATTTCAGCGGCATCGTGAATGAGTTCGACTGTTTGCCGGTTGACGACCTCATCTGCTGAATATCCCAGCAGATGCTCGGCTCCTGCGTTAAAAACGGTAATCAGGCCTTGCGGGTTCGTGCCGATAATCGAGTAGGTTTCTGCAGCTCGCAGTACGGAGAGGTAGCGTTCATTGGCGCTGCGCAGTTCATGATGCGAACGATGGATTAAAAAATAGAGCAGCGAACTGGTAACCAGCATGAACAGCCAGCCTTTGGCCGTGGAAAGGCGGGTAATCCAGAGCGGGTCCTGCGTCAGCAAAGAGACGAATTGATCGGAAAATAAAATCCAAAGACTGCCGAAGAGCAAATAAATCTGCGCGATGCGCAAAGCGCTCCGATCCAACATCTCATTCACCTGCCTGTTGAAAAAGTAGAATAATATTAGTGATATAGTTCGCTGAGAAGGAAACCTATCCTGCTAAGGTGTAAAAAAATGGCTGAGCGTAAAAGGGAAAAAAGAAGCGCCCTTCCGGCAGGCAGGAGAGAGCGGCGTGCGTGGAGAAGTGGAAGAAGAAGAGAAAGCTGTGAAGCTTTGAGTGGCTGTTTGCGCAAGAAAAGGATGTGGGGAGGTTGCAGTATGGAGACGGTGTTCTTTCCGGACGGCAGGAAACTCGATTTACGCTATGCGGTCGTTGATTATAATGGGACGCTGGCCGTTGACGGCTTGATTGCGCCAATGGTGAAGGAACTTTTGCTTGCGCTAAGTCAGGAATTGAACGTTAATGTGATTACCGCGGATACGTTCGGTCAGGCGCGACCCCAACTGGCAGAGCTTGTTGGCGTTAAGGTTGCGGTGATCAAACCGGGTGCGGAAGGCGAACAAAAAGCCGAACTGGTGCGCAAGCTGGGGCCGGAACACACCGTCTGCATAGGCAATGGCTCGAATGATGCGGCGATGTTTGCGCTGGCGGCATTGTCGATTGCGGTGGTTGGCCGTGAAGGCGCGAGCATGGCGGCGCTGCGCGAAGCCGATCTGGTGGTAAGCAGCCCGCAGGATGCGATCGGTCTGCTCTTGAATCCGAAGCGGCTGCTGGCGACATTGCGGATATGAAAAGGAGAATCGGACGATGATTAAAGGCGTGATATTCGATATGGACGGGGTGCTGATCGATAGCGAACCGATACATAAGAAAACATTTTTGCAGTATTTAAAGGAACTGGGCGTCAATTTGACGCCGGCTGACCACGATGCGTTCATTGGCACGACGAATCGGCAAATCTTTACGGCGCTGAAAGAGCGGCATGCGTTGGAAGACTCGATAGTGACGCTGGTGGATGGCTACGAACAGCGCTACCTGGCGGCGCTTCAGGCGGCCAATGTTGATGCGCCGATTCCCGGCGTGCTCGAATTGGTCTCTGGTCTCAAGCATGAAGGACATAAGATGGCGGTGGCGTCTTCGTCACCACGCCAGCATATTGATTTGATTATTGAGATGCTTGGCTTATCGTCTTTTTTTGTCGCGTCAGTCAGCGGCAATGAAGTAACCCATTCAAAGCCTGCGCCGGATATTTTTCTTAGAGCGGCGTCGCTGCTCGGCCTGTCGCCGAAAGAATGCTTGGTTATTGAAGATTCTTATAACGGCGTTACAGCAGCCAAAGCGGCCGGTATGGCCTGCATCGGTTTGCAAAATCCAAATTCCGGTCAGCAGGATTTAGCGCAGGCGGATCGGATCATTTCGGTCTATGGCGAACTGCGCGGCGAGCTTGGCGAATGGCTGAGCGGCGGACGCTGATTTGCGCCGTGCAGAGGCGGAAGATAAATAAGCGCTCTCTGTAAAAGAAAAGGGAGGACGGAACGGTGAAAATAAGAATATGGTTGGCGGCGGTAGTCTTGCTTGCCGTCATTTGCAACGGACCAATGTACGCCGGAGCGGCAAAGGTGCAGGCGGGCGAAGAATTTTGGCGGATTGACACGGAGAACGAAGCGAGCCTGCCGCGCAATTTCAGGACGAGCGATGATGCGTTCCAGACTGGTGAAGGTTTCCTGCCGTCACGCCAGGGTTTGGCGGAATTGCATGCATCGGGCAGCGCGCAATTCTCCCGTTTAGAATTCGAAGTGCTGCAGGCGAAGCTGCCTGCGCCACTGGTTATTGTCGATTTGCGGCAGGAATCGCACGGTTTGCTGAATGGAATCGCGGTGAGTTGGTACGGCGCGCGCGACTGGGCCAATGTCGGAAAGAGTATGCAGGAAGTGCTGCAGGACGAGAAAATACATTTGACGGAGGCGCAAGACAGCATAGTTAGCATCGCGCCGCTGAATAAAGTGAAGCGCGCGGACTGCAAACGAGATCTCTTTGTCCTTAGCGCGCTCAGTGAGGAAGAGTTCGTCAAGGAACGCGGCGTCGGATATTTTCGTCTTACTGTGACCGACCATTTGCGACCGGACGATGTGGCGGTCGAGCTCTTTCTTGCCTTTTACAAGAATCTGCCGCCCGGCACCGCGCTGCATTTTCATTGTCAGGCCGGTCATGGTCGCACGACAACTTTCATGGCCATGTATGACATGCTGAAAAACGCAAAACAAGTTTCCTTCAACGATATCCTGGCGCGTCAGCAATTGCTCGGCGGTGCGAATTTGCTGCAGGAAAGCTCGCAGGAAGCCTGGAAGATAAAAGCGTCTCAGGAACGGCTGCAATTCTTGCAAGAATTCTACGCGTATGCGGCGCAAAGTCCGACTGAATCTTGGACAGCATGGAGCAAGCAGCGTTAAGTAAAAAAATGGCCTTGGGTGTGTGATCACCCGAGGCCATTTTCTTGCTGAAAAGCAGCGTATAGATTTACGTGTTTTTGCTGCAGAGTAAGGTTTTGCAACTTAACGCCAGAATCGCAAAAGTGCCTGCCAGCAACATTCCGATCGAACCGGCTGCCAAAATGTGAATTGAAGCTTTGGCGGCGGGGATACTGCCGGTAAGCGGCGCGGCGAACGCAGTGTAAAGCCACGACAGAGAATAACCGAGCGAGCCGAGTCCCAAGAATAATGCGAGAGTTTTTTTGTAGAGGGCCGACAGATTGAGACAGGATAACACGTAGAGTAAAATTAAACTGGCTGAACCGATAGCGGCGGCATGCATATGGGCCCGCTGCAGCATTTTCCAAGAACGATCCACGATAGCCGATACTTTTTGCGCATCATTATTATAGACGCTGCTTAAAACGGGCTGTGCGGAAGCGGTCCAATATTGTTTGATTTGCGCTTCGGCGCCGCCCATTGCTGCGCCAAGGAAAAAGCCGAGAAAAATAGTTGCGATAGCCAGTATAACGCCCCATTGAACCGATTTTAGTTTTTCTTGCATGAGAAAATACCTCCATTTTTTAATTGTGGCTATGTGTCTGCAAATAGCGGCATATAACGATTACACGCCACTAAAAAATATTTATACTACGGTATTATACTCTGTTCGAAAAAGAAAGTACAATGCGGCGTAAAAAATATGCGGCGGAATGAAAAATGCGAGGGATGATCGTTATTTAATCCGGAGTGAAATCGAAAAGAAGCGCTGAACTTGCCGATTGTGAGGATATCCAGTACAATCAAAGGAGTCTAACAGAGAACAAAAGGATGGAAACATGATATGAGTAAAGCAGTGGTATTGGCGGAAAAGCCTTCAGTAGGGCGTGACTTGGCGCGGGTATTGCGCTGCGCCAAGCAGGGCAACGGCTATTTTGAAAACGATAAATATATCGTGACCTGGGCGCTCGGGCATCTGGTGACGCTGGCCGATCCGGAAAGCTACGATGAGCGCTATAAGTCATGGAAGATGGAAGATCTGCCGATGCTGCCCGAACCGCTCAAGCTGGTTGTCATCAAGCAGACCGGGCGGCAATATAACACAGTCAAGGAACAGTTGCTGCGCAAGGACGTCAATGAAGTGATCATCGCGACCGATGCCGGACGCGAGGGTGAATTGGTAGCGCGCTGGATTTTGGCCAAGGCGCATGTGAACAAGCCGGTCAAGCGGCTTTGGATCTCATCGGTCACTGACAAGGCGATCCAGGACGGATTTCGCAATTTAAAACCCGGCCGCGACTATGAAAATCTCTACGCTTCGGCAGTGGCGCGCTCGGAAGCGGATTGGCTGGTCGGGATGAATGCCTCGCGGGCGCTGACCTGCCGCTACAATGCGCAGCTTTCCTGCGGCCGCGTGCAAACGCCGACGCTGGCGATCATTGCGCAGCGCGAAGAGGAAATTCAAACGTTTAAACCGCGCACATTTTACGGCATCGCGGCCGCGGTGCCGGGCGCTCGTTTTTTCTGGCAGGATGCCAAGACAAAAGAAACAAGGACGTTCAGTAAAGAAGCCTGCGATAAGCTTGTACGTGAACTGCAAGGCAAAGAATTGCAAATCGTCGATGTGGACAAGGCTTACAAAAAGACGCCTGCACCGTCGCTTTACGACCTGACCGAATTGCAGCGCGACGCCAAT
The DNA here is from genome assembly GCF_030542965.1 of Azotosporobacter soli. Lineage (NCBI taxonomy): Bacteria > Bacillati > Bacillota > Negativicutes > Selenomonadales > Sporomusaceae > Azotosporobacter > Azotosporobacter soli. The sequence continues at coordinate 285,332 of NZ_JAUAOA010000003.1, read as the reverse complement.
AAACTGTATAGTTTTTCGGCAAAGGACACGCTTAATATCATGCAGCGCCTCTATGAGACGCATAAGATATTGACGTATCCGCGCACCGATTCGCGCTATATCTCGGCGGACATTGTCGACACGCTGCCGGAGCGGATTCGCGCCTGCACCGTCGGACCGTACGCGAAATTGGGCGGCAAGGCGCTGCGCGGCAACGTCAGAACGAACAAACATGTCGTCGACGACAGTAAGGTATCCGATCATCATGCGATCATTCCGACCGAACAGGCGGTGTTTCTCAACAATCTCGACGATAAGGAACGCAAGATTTACGACTTGGTTGTGAAGCGCTTCCTGGCCGCGTTGCATCCGGCCTTCGAATATGAGCAGACGACGCTTAGGGCCAAGATCGGCGGCGAAACGTTCGCTGCCAAAGGCAAGCGTGTGATTGCGCAGGGCTGGAAAGAAGTCTATGAAAACAAATATGAGGATGAAGACGCCGCTAAAGATGATTTGGTCGATCAAAGCCTACCCGAGTTGCACAAGGGCGATGTACTGAAAGTGGCCGGACTCTCACAGACCAAGGGGGAAACGAAACCGCCGCCTTTGTTCAACGAAGCGACGCTGCTCACGGCGATGGAAAATCCGGCGAAATACATCAGCAGCAGCGATGAGACGCTGAAGAAGACGCTCGGCGAAACTGGCGGGCTCGGTACTGTTGCGACGCGGGCCGACATCATCGAAAAATTGTTCAACAGTTTTCTGATCGAAAAAAAAGGCAAGGATTTGCACATCACGTCAAAAGGCAAACAGCTTTTGGAACTGGTGCCGCGCGATCTGAAATCGCCGGAACTGACCGCGAACTGGGAACAAAAGTTGGCCGCGATTGCGAAAGGCGCACTGAATAAGACCTCGTTCATTAATGAAATGCGCGCGTATGCCCGCGCGGTCGTGACGGACATCAAAAACAGTCAGGAACAATATCGGCATGACAATATGACCCGCACGAAGTGTCCCGACTGCGGCAAGTATATGCTCGAAGTCAACGGCAAGAAAGGCAAAATGCTGGTCTGTCAGGACCGTGAGTGCGGCCATCGCAAGGGTATTGCCAGGGTTACGAACGCTCGCTGCCCGAACTGCCACAAGAAGATGGAAATGCGCGGCGAAGGCGACGCCCGTCTGTTTGTCTGCGGCTGCGGTCATCGGGAAAAATTGTCGTCGTTCAACGAACGGCGCGAAAAAGAGACGTCGAAGGTTTCGAAGAGCGATGTGAATCAATATTTGCGCAATCAGAGCAAGGCGAAAGAAGAGCCGCTGAATTCGGCGCTGGCCGATGCGCTGGCGAAACTTAAACTGAAATAAAGCGGGCAGAAAGCAGGTTAGCATGGAGAAACGAGAAAATCCGATCCTGACGCACAGCAATGTTCTTTTTTATCCGTTCGCGCCGCGGCGGGAGGAAATTCTGATTGCGGACATCGCGCATGCGCTGTCGCATATCTGCCGTGCGAACGGACATTTTGACACTTTTTACAGCGTTGCGCAGCATTCGCTGAACTGCCGGAAGGAAGCCGAAGCGCGCCAACTGCCGAAGCGCGTGCAGCGGGCCTGTCTGCTGCACGACGGCAGTGAAGCATATTTGTCCGACGTTACCCGGCCGGTCAAAATTTATCTGCCGGAATATCGCGATATCGAAGGGCGACTGCAGCAGTTGATCTATGAACGTTTTGATTTGGGCGATTTGACGGAAGAGGAATTGGCCCATGTTGACGCGATTGACAATACGCTGCTGTATTATGAATTTGACAAGCTGCATCAGCAGGGCTTGAATGGATACGTTACGCCGCTTCAGTCCGAACCGGATGTCAGGGAGAGAAAGATGAGCGAAGTGAAGGCGGAGTTTCTCCACTACTTTCAGCGTTTGGTGGACAGCGGAAAGTAGTGCGAATGAATAAGAAAAACCGGCAAATGAATGCCGGTTTTTCTTATTCATCAGGCTTGTTTATTTGTGCGTGAAGGCACGTCCGCAATCGGGACAGCTTTCTTTAACGTCAAGGCTTGTCGTGCGTTTAGCGAGGCTGCGCTGGTAAGCGCCGCAACAGCCGAAAAAGAAGAAGGCGCCGGCGATCAGCTGACGAATGCTGTCGGTGGCGGCAGCGCTCATCTGTAAGAGGTGCGTGCAAATGAATGCGGCAATCGTCTGCCAAATGCCGATCAGCAGCAAGATGCCGAAAAAAGCGCGCCAGGGAAGGCGACGTGCGGTCGGAAATTCCATGCTGAGTCCGGTAAGCGTCGCATGAAGGGAAAAGCCGCCGGAAGAGGATTCGCCAGTTTCGCTTGTTTCACGCCGACAAGTAGGACAACGTTTGGTCATGCCGTGCACCTCCTAAATTGACTGGGTAGTCCGATCGGAATAAAAAGATACTGTAGCTATCAGAATACAGCAAAGCGATGCTTTTCGTCAATGGCAATAAGGCTTAAAAATGGAAAAACGGTTGCGCTTTTTCCGACGCTGTTGTATAATCGATCATTATCGGTTAGTGTCCAGTACACAACTACATATGGCCGGATGATGTTTGCGGAAGAGCAGCCATGGCGTAGGCCGTTGGCTCACCGAAGGAGTAACACTCTCAGGTACCTGCCTTGCAGGTGGAACCGTAAACGGACGGGACTCTGGAGAGACCCTGAACAAGGGCGCCGAAGGGGCAAGGCGGCAGAAATGCTGCTCAATCTCTCAGGCAAAAGGACAGAGCACAAGAAGCACCAGAAATTGGTGTCGAGAAACGGGAAAAGACGCTGCGGCAACGCAGGGTCTGTGTTTTCGCAAAGCATGGCGTACATGCCGGATTGAAATACCCTTTTCGAAGTGTCCTCCGGAGTCAAATCAGCAATGATTTGACTCCTTTTGTTTCATTACTCTGCAGAGACAAAAGTTGTAAGAACAGCCCCAGCTGGAGGGGCAGATGAAGGAGTGAAGCAAAATGGAAAAAGAATCGCAAGCGGACAAACTGTTAAAAAGGGAACTGGGCCTGATTCCCGCAATGGCGTTGGTCGTGGGGATGGTGATCGGTTCCGGAATTTTCATGAAACCGGGCAAGGTGCTGCTGGCGGCCGGGGATTCGACGTTGGGACTGGCAGCCTGGGTGATCGGCGGCATCATCACGGTCACGGCCGGACTGACGATCGCCGAACTTGGTGCGCAGATTCCGCGCACCGGCGGCATGTATGCTTATTTGGACGAGGTGTACGGGAAATTCTGGGCTTATCTGTTCGGCTGGGTACAGACGTTGATTTATGGACCGGCGACAATCGGCGCATTGGGGCTTTATTTCTCAGCCTTGCTGATTCCCTTTTTAAATATTCCGACCAGTTATAAGATGCCGCTGGCTATCTTGGCGGTGGCGTTCATTTCCGGTATAAACTGCCTCGGCGCGCGCTGCGGCGGGATGATCCAGTCGGTTGCGACAATTGCAAAATTGATTCCGATTGCCTGCATTGCCGTCTTCGGACTGTGGCAGGGCAATGGACAAATTCTTAACATGAGCAGCGGCGTGAGCGAATCGGCCGGCATGGGCGCGGCGATATTGGCGACGCTATGGGCGTATGACGGTTGGATCGCGGCCGGATTTGTCGCCGGTGAGATGAAGAATCCGGCGAAGTTATTGCCGCGCGCGATCATCTTGGGCCTCGGCATTGTCATCGTGGCGTATCTTTCGGTGAACGTTGCGGTGCTGCATGTGCTGCCGGCCGCAGAAATTGCGGCGCTCGGACCGCTCGCCAGCGGCGCTGCCGCCGGAATTCTTTTCGGTGATATCGGCGGCAAGCTGATTAGCATCGGCATTTTGGTTTCGATTTTCGGTGCGTTGAACGGTTATATCATGACAAATGCGCGTGTGCCGTATGCAATGGCGGTGGCAGGGCAGCTGCCGGGTTCGCGTTTTTTAGCGAAGGTGCATAAGGAATATGGCACACCGGTCGGAGCGACCTTGTTTCAGGTCTGCATGGCGGTGCTGTTGATGACGCTGGGCGATCCCGATCGCCTGACCGACATCGCAATGTTCATGATCCAGATTTTTTATCTGCTTGCGTTTGTCGCGGTCTTCCTGTTGAGAAAACGCCAGCCTGCGGCCGAACGGCCGTATAAGGTTCCTCTCTATCCGGTTGTTCCGGCGGTTGCGATCCTCGGCGGTCTCTATATCATCGGCAGTACGCTGCTGAATAATCCGCAGGACACGCTCTATGCATTGTCGCTGACGCTTCTCGGCGTACCGGTCTACTGGCTGATGCTGCGCCAAAAGAAAGGCGCCTGCGGCGCAAAAAAGTCGGCGTAAGAAAAGCAAAAGGGAGTCTTCGTCAGCCAAATTGGCTTTGCGAAGACTCCCTTTCGCTTGAAAGAACCGGACCGCGAAAGCGCGATCCGGTTAGAGAAAAGAATATCTTTTTTACTTATTGGTTCAAGACGAGGCGATAGTAATTTTTTTTGCCTTTGCGCAGCAGCGCGGCATTGTCGGTGAAATCGTCCTGGCTAAGCAGTCGGTCGGGGTCGCTGACCTTTTCCTGTTCAAGGTGCAGACCGCCTTGTGCGATCAAACGGCGGCCTTCGCTTTTGGAAGCGAAGATGCCGGCGTCAAATAAGATATCGAGCAGTTTGCCGCCAAGCTGGGCGCTCGTTACATTTACGGTCGGCGTATTATCGAGTGAACCGCTGCCGCTGAACAAGGCTTCCGCCGCCTGTCGGCTGTTTTCCGCTGCTTCCTGGCCATGAATCAGTTTGGTTACTTCAAAGGCGAGAACCTTCTTGGCTTCGTTGATGGCCTGCCCTTCCAGCGCGCCAAGGCGGCGCACCTCATCCATCGGCAGGAACGTCAACAAAGAAAGGCATTTCTCGACGTCGGCATCGGCCACGTTGCGCCAATACTGATAAAATTCATACGGCGATGTTTTTTCGCCGTCCAGCCATAAGGCGCCTTTTTCGGTCTTGCCCATTTTCCGACCGTCGCTGGTCGTGAGCAGCGTCAGCGTCAGGCCGAAAGCCGGCTTGCTTTCTTTGCGGCGAATCAGGTCGGCGCCGGCGAGGATATTAGACCACTGGTCGTCGCCGCCCATTTGCAGGATGCAGCCTTGCTGGTTGAAGAGCTCCCAGAAGTCGTAGGCTTGCATGATCATATAGTTCAGTTCAAAAAAGGTCAGGCCTTTTTCCCAGCGTTGCTTGTAGCATTCGGCAGCCAGCATTCGATTGACCGAGAAATGGACGCCGACTTCGCGCAGAAGTTGGACGTAATTCAGTTCGAGCAGCCAATCCGCGTTATTGATCATCAGAGCCTTGTCGTCGGAAAAGTCGATGAAGCGCTGCATCTGCTTTTTGAAGCATTCGATATTGTGATTAATCTCTGTACGATCCATCATGCGGCGCATATCGCTCTTACCGCTCGGATCGCCGACCGAACCGGTGCCGCCGCCGAGCAGGCAAATCGGACGGTGACCGCCCTGCTGCATGTGAGCCATTGCCATCAAGGTGAGAAAATGGCCAACATGCAGGCTATCCGCCGTGGGGTCGAAGCCGATGTAAAAGGTGACGGATTCGTTGGCAAGGCGTTCTTTCAATTCTTCTTCATGGGTGACCTGCTGGATAAAACCGCGTTCTTTCAATACGTCAAATACGGACATGGTGAAACCTCCCAGTGTTATTTGCAATGCGACAATGTTTTTTAAGCATAAAAAAGACTCATCCCCTGGTTAGGGACGAGTCTAAAACCCGTGGTACCACCCTGATTACCGGAGCCAACGCTCCAGTCTCTCATGTGAACGACTGCCGCAGCGGTCGTCTGCCGGATAACGGCGGCATGCCGGCTCAACCTACTGCCACAAGGGGTTCGGCCTGCTGCTCACGGGGGTAATTCCCAACTTTGCTTCACCGGTTCACAGCTGCCACCGGCTCTCTGAAGAAGAAAAAAGAAGGTACTTAGCCCGATCATTGCGATGCAATATTGCGTTATGGATAAACTATACTAGGCGAAGAAGGCTTTGTCAATTGCTGTGCAAAAGGACAGGCGATTTGCAACGCTTCAAGAGCAGGGAATCGCAGGAAAACGGCGAAGTGCCATATAATGGGACTTGCAGAAAAAGGAGGCGAAATGATGGAAATTAGGCGGCGGATCGTGCTGGGCGCATTGCTGATAACGGCAATGTTAGGCGCCTTCTTTTTCTACGAGTCTTTTTGCCAGCCCGAGACTGCATGGCAGCCGACGGAATTGAATCTCACGGAGGATGAACGTCAATGGCTGGAGGCGCATAAAGTAATCAGGCTCGGCCTGGATGAACAATATCTGCCGCTAGAAGCGTATGATGAAAAAGGCAGATTCATAGGCATCAGCGCCGAATATGCGACGATTCTTGAGCGGCAGCTCCATGTCAAAATCGAGACGACACGAGGACTGAACTGGTCGCAGGTTCTAACGGCGGCTAAAGAAGGAAAAGTGGATTTGATTTGTAGCATGGCGCAAAGTCCGGAACGTGAGAAGTATATGCTGTTCAGCGAAGTCTACCTGCGCTATCCGGTGGTCGTCGTGACGCGCGACACGCTGAAGGACTTGGAGTCGGTGGAGGGGCTGCGCGGCAAAACAGTAGCCGGTGTCAAAGATTACTGGATCTATGATCTGAGTCGTCTGGTCTATTCTTTTTTAACCTGGCGCTATTACCAAACGGAAAGCGATTGTTTGCGTGCTGTGTCCGTTGGCGATGCTGATGCGTATATTACCGATGCGGCGACCGCCAATTATCAGATCGAACAGCTGCAACTAAGTAATCTTAGAATTGCGATGGAAACGCCGTATTTTTGGGAAGGGCGCATGGCGGTGCGCAAAGACTGGCCTGAATTGGCCGGCATAGTGAATAAGGCGCTGGCTGCGATACCGCAGAGCGAGCGCAACCGGATCAATGATAAATGGTTGATGACGAAAAAGAAGAGCCTTTGGCAAAACCGTGAATTTCGCATCGTAGCAGCGTTGGCGACTGGTTTGGCATTGACGGTGTTTGCGTTTGGCTTTGTCTGGAATCGATCGCTGCGCCGTCAAGTCGCGGAAAAGACGGAGGATTTACGTCTTGCCAATGATAGCCTTGAAGAACAGGTGACAAAGAGAACGCAGGCGTTGACAACGGCGAATCGTGAACTGACAAAAAGCAATGAAAAACTGGCCAACGCGCTCGAACAGCTGCAGCAGACGCAGAGCCAACTCGTCCAGTCGGAAAAGATGGCTTCTCTTAATACGATCGTGGCAGGCGTTGCGCATGAAATCAATACGCCGCTCGGCAGCAGCGTCACGATGGCTTCGTTTTTGGCGCAACAAGCGAAAGAACTGGAAGAAACATTTGCGCAAAGCAAGCTCACGCGCGGTGAGTTGCAGGAGTTCTTGAGCGGACAGCGGGAAGCGGCGGCGTTGTTGCTGGCAAATTTACAGCGTGCGGCCGAAATGGTGCAAAGCTTTAAACGGGTTTCCGCGGACCAGGCCAGTGAAGTCCGGCGCGTCTTTCCAGTGCGCCAATGTTTGGCGGATGTAGTGGCCAGCCTGCGCGGAGCGTTAAAGAATAGGCAACTGAAAATCATTGTGGAATGTCCGGAAGACTGGTGTGTTGACAGTTATCCCGGCGCGCTGTCGCAGGTTGCGGCCAATCTGATCTTGAATTCACTCAGCCACGCCTATAACCCGGACGATGCAGGACAAATAACGTTGTCGGCGCGCCAGGCAGAGAACCGCTTTATTTTTACGTATAGCGATGACGGCAAAGGGATCGAAGCGGAAATATTGCCGCATATCTTCGATCCGTTTTATACGACAAACCGCAGTGGCGGCAATACGGGACTCGGGCTTTATGTCCTCTATCAGCTGGCGCAGCAGACGTTCGGCGGTGAACTGCTTTGCAGCAGTGAAGCAGGTAAGGGGACTGTTTTTACTTTGCAATTTCCACTTCTTCCATAGCTTTTTCACTGAATCTGACGTCAGATTAGAGGATTGTGACGGCAGGGCGGTGAATGAAGAGGTAAGAGGCTCTTCAAGGAATGGATAGCTGCCGGATGCCGGAATTTTTCCGTTGTTTGGTTTGGAATATTGGAGGTCATTATGATAATAGGCTCAGCCACACCCGAGGGAACAAAAAAATATGCGCAAGATCATCCTGCCATTGCTTATCACAGCTTGGGCGGGCTGGATTTGGCGGTCAGTCCTGTTGGGTTCGGCTGTTACCGTGTCGCCGCTGGCAGCGAAGAGCAGCGCGAGGCGTTGGCGCAAGCCTTATTGTCCGGGGTGAACATGATCGATACCAGTGCAAATTACACCGATGGACAATCGGAAGAATTGGTCGGGCTTGTGCTAAACGAACTGATCGGTCAGGGGAAAATCGCACGCGATCAGGTGGTTGTCATCTCCAAAGCGGGATATCTGCAAGGGCAGAATTATCTGCTGAGTCAGGAACGAAAGAGCGCGGGCAAAGAATTTTCCGATTTGGTCATTTATGGCGAAGGTTTGGAACATTGCATCCATCCCGATTTTTTGGCGGATCAGCTTGAACGGAGCCTGAAGCGCTTAAATTTATCGTGTCTCGATTGCTACTTGCTGCACAATCCGGAATATTATCTGACCTGGGCGAAGCAGCACCGGGTAGGACGACGGGAGGCGCGCGGCGAATATCTGCAGCGTTTTCGTCAGGCTTTCACGCATCTCGAAGCAGAAGTCGCCGCAGGCCGGATCAGCTCGTACGGCGTCAGTTCCAACACCTTCGTCAGGCCGCAGAGCCATTATGAATTCACCTGTTTGCAGGAACTATGGGAATTGGCGCAGGATATTTCGCCGCAACACCATTTTCGCGTGGTGCAGTTTCCCTTGAACTTGATGGAACCCGGCGGCGTATTGCAAAAAAATCAGCCGTGCGGCCTTTCCGTTCTTGATTACGCCCGCGAACAGGGGCTCGGCGTATTGACCAATCGCACGCTCAATGCGATCAAAGAAGGCAAGCTCGTTCGTTTATCCGAACAGGCCTATAAGGGGCAAGCAAGCGAAGAGGCGAAGAGATATAAGGCAAAAGTGGAAAAAGTGACGGAAGACTGGTTGGGTACGGACAATCTTAGCCAATTGGCAGTAAGGGTGTTGCGTTCTACGGCGGGCATCAGCACGGCTCTCGTCGGGATGCGCCGCATGAGTTATGTTCAGGATGTTGTTTTGGAACTAGAGCGTGATTGTTTGCAGAAAGAACGGCAAAAAAACTGGCAACGATTGCGTGGTTGCTGAGTGGGAAAAAAAGTAAAAAATAAATTGAAATATTTCGAAAATAAGAGCGGGAAAGATATTGAGCGTTAATATGTGAGAAATTTACCAGTTAGCGCCAGTCGGTGAGATTTGACTAGTTTGTATAAAAAAGATAATATAGAAGTACTCTCCCAAGAGAAAGAAGAGAGGAGGGGAGGATGGAGAGGCGTGTATTTATCAAAAACTGATAAATACTACATGGAATTTAGATTGCAACAAATCCTAAACGTATTAAAAATGTGTAGGAGGAGTAAGGCATGAAATCGATGGCAGAGCTTCGTGAAATTGAGGTTAGTGGCCCGAGAAAATTGACTGAACAGGAAATTGAACAAGGTAAACTGGAAATGAAGCAACAACAACAATTGGAAGATCACTCATTGCAATTTAAAGCATGGCTGGGTCGAAACGGCGACTTTGATCAATGAGTAAGGATAGGAATAAAGCGGTCATCTCAGAGGCATAATGCTTCGGGATGACCGCTTTTGTTTTCTCTTTTGCAAAAGGGAAAAGATCGGGTCAAGCAGGACAATGAAAAACAAACGGGGAAGTAAATGGCAGAAGAGAGGAAGGGAGCAGGAAATGAAGGTAACCGTACTGGTAGATAACAATACGTTGATTGACCGCTATTATCTGGGAGAACCGGGGGTAGCGTATTTTATTGAAGAAGGTGAAAACAGGATTCTGTTCGATACCGGATATTCCGATGTTTTCCTTAAAAATGCGCTGAAAATGAAGCTGCCGCTGGGCGAAATTGATTTTGTCGCTATTTCGCATGGGCACAACGATCATACCTGGGGGCTGGGGCATTTGGTGCAATGGCTGTCGGAGAATCAGGCGGCGCAAAAGCCGACGCTGGTCGCCCACCCCTGTGCGTTTTACAGCAAACGCGTCGAAGAGGTCGGCGAAATCGGTTCGCTGCTCAGCCTGGATGTGCTGCAGCGACAGTTTAGCATGCTCTTGAGCCGCCAACCGGTCTGGCTGACGGAGCGGCTGGTCTTTCTTGGTGAAATCCCGCGCGGCAATGGCTTTGAAAATAAGACGCCGGTCGGCAGCGTCGAGAACGGTAGCGGCAGGGAGCCGGATTTCAGCCTTGACGACTCGGCGCTGGCATACAAAGGGGAAAACGGCTTGGTGATTATTACCGGCTGTTCGCATGCCGGAATCTGCAACACTGTGGACTACGCCAAGCTGGTTTGCGAAGAAACGCGGCTTCAAGACGTCATCGGCGGTTTTCATCTGCTCGACAGTCCGCCGGAAATTCTCGAACAAACCTGTGCGCATTTGAAAAAGCAGAATGTGAAGATCTTGCATGCGGCGCATTGCACCGATCTCGCGGCCAAAATACGCTTGGCGCAGAATTTTACGCTAAAGGAAGTGGGCGTGGGATTGGTACTGGAATACGATTGAATAAGAGCAGCGCTCAAAAAAAGAAAGCGACAGACGAATCTGTCGCTTTCTTTGCTATTTTCGCGTCCGCCCAGGACGTGCTTTACTTGTTGTCCGCGGTTTGCCGTCTTCACTGCCGGGAGTCGCTTTCGGTTTGCGGTTGCTGCGGTGGTTTTTGCCGCTGTGACCGGTGATCTTTTTCTTCTTTTCCAGGCGCTTCGGCAGCGGCGGTTTAAGGCCCGGCTCTTCGGCGACTTTGGCGCGAGGGGCGCGCTTGATAATGCTATGACCGTCCGGACGGATCTTTTCCAGCGGTGAGCGGATGCCCTGTTCGATCAGGCGAAGGTAGCGGCGCTCCGCTTCTTCGACAAAGGTGATCGCCATGCCTTTTTCACCGGCGCGGCCGGTGCGGCCGATGCGATGGATGTAGCTTTCCACGTCATGCGGGATATCGTAGTTGAAGACATGCGTGACGCCTTCGATATCGAGGCCGCGTGCGGCAATGTCGCTGGCGACGAGAATTTGCAGCTTGGCTTCACTGAAGCGCTTCAGCACCTGTTGGCGTTTGTTTTGCGACATGTCGCCGTGAAATTCGTCGGTGTTGTAGCCGCGCTGACCAAGCGCCAGGTTGAGTGCGATTGCTTTTTGCCGGGTGTGGCAGAAGACGATCGCCAGATACGGCGTGTACAAGTCGATCAATTGGCAGAGACGGTCGAGCTTGTCGTCGGCAGACAGTTCCATCATGACCTGACGAATTTCATCCAGCGTCACTTTCGGGCTTTGCACCTGGATGACGGTCGGTTTTTTCATATACTGGCGTGCCAGGTTGCGCACCTTGGGCGGCAGCGTCGCCGAACAAATTACGCTTTGGCGGTTGCCGGACGTCAAACGGATGACTTCTTCCACTTCGGTCAAAAAGCCCATGTGCAGCATCGTGTCCGCTTCATCGAGGACGAGGCGCGTAACGCCGGACAGCGACAAGGCCTTGCGGCGGTATTGGTCGAGAATACGGCCTGGCGTGCCGATCACAAGATGGATCGCGTCGTCGCCTTTTAACTTGCGCCGTTGCTGCATCAAAGATTGGCCGCCGTGTACGGAAAGCACGCCGATGCCGAGAATGTCAGCAAGACGCGAGGCTTCTTCCGTGATTTGCAAAGCCAGCTCGCGCGTCGGTGTGACGACGAGACACTGCGTGTACGGTTTCTTCGGATCGATTTTTTCTAAAAACGGCAACAGAAATGCCAGCGTTTTGCCGGTGCCGGTCTGCGCTTGCGCGATGACGTCCTTGCCGGAGAGAATGACAGGAATCGCTTCTTCCTGAATCGGGGTAGGGGTCGCAATACCGTTTTCAGCCAAATACGTATGTATCTCACGCCGAATGCCGAGCGCTTTAAAGTCGATAGACATGCAATATACCTCTTTTTTATAAAATCAAAGTGACCACTGGTCATTATACCTGTTTAGCGCAATAATTGGTAGGAAATTTTACAAAAAAAGTTTGGAAAGGCCGACAAAAGAGAGAAGGAGGCAGGGGAAGCGAGGCTCTTGACGAAATCAAAGAGAGAGTAAGAGGAAAAAGTTTGGGGGCGCAGTGATGGAGGATATTCGCAAGGTAACAGGTAATGAAATCAAACGATTTGTGGACTTGATGTCCAATGCATATCCGCTGCGCGTGCCGCGCACAACGGAAAATATGGCCGCCGTAGGCTTTCAATTATTGGAACGGATGGCGTATGATGCGAGCCAGAGCGTGCATGGTCTGTATCGGGACGGTGAAATGCTGGGCGGCATGATCATTTACGATTTCATGCTGACCTATCGCCAGGGCAGAATGCCGATTGGCGGCGTAGGCTCGATCGCGGTTGATTTGCTGCACAAGAAGGAGCGGGTCTGCAAGGAGATGATCCGCTATTTCTTAGCGCAGGCGAGACGCAAGAAGCAGAGCATGGTAGCACTGTATCCGTTCCGGCCTGACTTTTACAAACGGATGGGCTTCGGTTTCGGCGGCAAGTACAGCGAATATAGCGTCGATCCATTGGCCTTCGCGCAAACGGGGCGAAAAGCTTGCCGGATGCTTTCGGCCAGTGATGCCGAGGAAACCGCCGCCTGCTACAATCGCTGCGCCAAAAGCAGGCATGGCATGCTGGCCCGGACGGCGGGCGCATTTGAACTCCTGTTCAACAATCCGGCTTATCGGGTCGTAGGCTATGATGATGGGACAGGGCTGAAAGGATTTTTGAACTTTCAATTCCAGCCGCGCAAGGACAGTCATTTTCTTGTCTATGACATGGTCGTCGAAGAACTGATCTATGAAGACACGGCGGCGTTGCAAGGCTTGCTGCATTTTTTGCGCAGTCAGGCGGATCAGGTGAAGCGGGTGATTCTCTATAGCCAGGAAGAAAACTTCCACCACTTGCTGAGCGATCCGCGCGACGGCTCGGATCATGTGATGCCGGTGCTGGCGCACGCCAGCCACAACAGCGGCGTCGGCATCATGTACCGCGTGGTCGATGCTGCCGGATTCTTCCGCTCAGCGGCCAAGCAATCGTTCGGCGGCCAGGACTGCACGCTCTCGCTTATGCTCAGGGATGATTTTTTGCCTGAGAACGCTGCGCCGCTGGTCGTTGCGTTCAGAAACGGATTGCCCAGCATTGTTTCCGGGGTGGTAGAGGCGGAGGTCGAGCTGCATATCGACGTGGCCGAATTTTCTTCGCTCGTCATGGGCGCGGTCGATTTCAAGACGCTTGAACGTTACGGCCTGGCACATTTGTCGGATGAACGATATCGCGACGTCGTGCAACGGCTCTTTGCAACGGAAGAAAAACCGATCTGCAGCACGCGTTTTTAAGGAAATGCAAGGAGAGAGTCGGCAGCAAAGCGGTTTTGCGGTATAATAGGATAATCTGCAATATGGAATACAGGAGAATGAAAGATGAATAAAACATTTACAGACCTTGGCGTGAACCCAGCGCTTAGCGCCGGGCTCCTCCAGGCTGAGATCAGCAAACCGACCGCCGTTCAGGTTCAGGTCATTCCAGAGGCGCTCGAAGGCAAGGACATCGTTGCGCAGTCGGCTACCGGTACCGGTAAGACGCTGGCTTATCTGCTGCCGATTTTTCAGCGTATCGACACGACGAAACGCGACATTCAGGCGATGATCCTCGCGCCGACGCATGAATTGGCGATCCAAATCTTACGGCAGGTTGAATTGCTGGCGAAGAATTCCGGTCTGCCGGTTACGTCGACGTCGCTGATCGGCAATGTCAACATTATGCGTCAGATTGACAAGCTAAAGGAAAAGCCGCATATCATCGTCGGTTCGAGCGGCCGGATCATGGAATTGATCCAGAAAAAGAAGATTGCCGCGCCGACGATCAAAACAATCGTTATCGACGAAGCGGATCGTCTGCTTGATGAAAACAACTTTGCCGGCGTCAGAGCCGTGGTGCAGACGACGCTGAAAGATCGGCAGATTATGCTCTTTTCCGCGACGATTACGCCCAAGACGCTGGAACAGGCGCAAAAAATGATGAATCAGCCGGTGTTGGTCGATATTCCCGACAGCGGTGATTCGCGGCCGGACATCGAACATTTTTATTTCGTCGCCGAACAGCGCGACAAGATCGAAGTGCTGCGCAAATTGGTTTTTGCGCTCGAAGTCGACCGTGCGCTCGTCTTCGTCAATCGCGGCGAAGATATTGAGATCACGGTCGCCAAGTTGAACCATCATGGTCTCAAGGCAGCAGGACTGCATGGCAGTTCGTTTAAGACCGATCGCAAGCAGTCTTTGGAGGATTTTCGCAAAGGCAAGGCCAAATTGTTGGTCGCCTCCGATTTGGCGGCCCGCGGCCTTGACATTCCCGGCGTAGCGTTCGTTTTCAATCTCGATTTGCCGGAAGAACCGCAGGTTTATCTGCATCGCGCCGGGCGAACCGGACGCGCCGGCAAGAAAGGCACGGCGCTTTGCATCTTGAATCCGCGCGAAGCGGCGCTGATGGGACGTTTTGAAAAAGTGCTGAAGCTGTCGATTAAGGCGAAAACAATTGCCAAAGGCCGCTTGTTTGACAGTCATAAGAAGGTTGAGGACTATGTGAAAACGCCGCTTAAAAAAACTGCGGCTGGCGATAAAGCCGCTGCGCCGGAACGTCGCCTTTCGGCAAAACCAGTGCAAAGCGGCGCAGGCAAACCGGGTGATCGTCCGGATTGGCGGCCGCCTGCAACCTTCGTTAGACCCGGTGCGAAAGCGGCGGTCAAGCCGAGCGAACGCCAGAGCGAAGCGGGCGAGGGAAAACGTCCGGCAGGAGCGAAAATGGCCAAGCCGAAATCGTTTGCGAAATCGGAGGGGCATTCTAATCTTGCGCCGTGGGCGAAACCGGGCACCAAACCGAGCGGCAAATCCGGCAATAAGAAACGCTAAGGCGAAGGGGGAGTTTTGATGTATCGTGAGATGCGAAAGGCGGAACGCCAAGTGACGCAAGAAGAGGCAGCGGCGCTTTTGCGTGGCGGCGAATACGGCATCCTGTCGATGCAGGGTGAAAACGGTTATGCCTATGGGATACCGCTAAGCTATGTATATGACGCAGATACGATTTATTTTCATTGCGCAACGGAGGGTAAAAAACTCGATTGCCTGGCGCAAAATGAAAAAGTCTCCTTCTGCGTGGTCGGCGCGACGCAAGTGCTGCCGGAAAAATTCAGCACAAAATATGAAAGTGCGATTGCGTTTGGCAGGGCGAGTCTGGTGGAGGGCGAAGAAAAAGACGCGGCACTCTTGGCGCTGGTGGAAAAATATTCGCCCGACTTTATCGCTGCAGGCAAGGATTACATTGTCAAAGGCAAAGCGCGTACCGTTGTGATAAAGCTTGCGGTGGAGAAGATTAGCGGCAAGGCGAGACGGTAGCGTCTGCTTATTTGTTGAGCAATGAAAGGTGAAAAATATCAGCGTATCGACACATGGAAAGAAGGGGTGCCAGCATGGTGCCTTCTTTTTTATATTCAACATTTGAAAATTCAAATTGCTAGTGATGTAAATACTCGCAGTTTTAGCTCTTTCCGCAGCAATGGTTTTTCCGGAACCGTCGGGCGGCGGAGCAGACATGGAGGAAATAGCCTGCGTCTGATGGCAGCGACGTCCGTGTCGCTGCTGCCATCAGACTTGTCTATTTCTTCCTGTCTGCTATTCCTTGCCCTTAATGCTCCAGAAAAACCACAGCTGCGGGGCTTGGAGAGAACGAAGGTAAGTGAATTAGGATTCAAAAATAATCAGTGGGGTAAAGAGTTTTTTTTATAAAACTGATAAAGGTAAATTTTGATATAACCAAGAATGAATATGATTGGTGAATTATAGTAGTGGAGGTGCTGAAGAAAATGGAATTAACTACAAAGGACAAAGTTTTAATAGCAATATATACAGAATATCAAAAAGATGTTCCTAATATGAGAGAATTCATTTGTGCTAACAAATTAGAAATGGATAAACAAGTTTTTATTTCGGCATTAGTAAAGTTGGAAAATGAGCGCTTGATAAGCAATATTAAGGTTTTACCTGGTGATAGCACCATTATGGATATATATACTGGGATGGCTAAAATTACTGTTGCAGGAATTGAGTATACAGAAAAATTATTAGAGATTAATTCGGATTTAGATAAAGAGAGTAAGTTGAAAAAAGTTATGAAGTGGCTTCTAGATCAAGGGCAAGATTTAACTGCAAGAGCAATCGTTGAAGGAATTAAAATGGCAACTGGAATTTGAAGAGGTACAAAATAGCAATCAGAGGAAACTGCATAAGCGAATTAAGAAAAATGGGTTCACGTCGCGTGAACCTCTTTTCTTTTGAATCTATACCAGCCAAAAGAAAAAGAGATTCAATTAAACAAATTAAAATAGCGTTTTCAAAAATTAGAATGCGATTTTAGCGAAGGAAAAAGAAACGGCGGGGCAGAATACTATAGAAGTTGTCTTACTGTTGACGGAAGCAGAAGAAGTCTGCCCGTCTTTGGCAAAGAAAAGGAGAGATGAACGATGGCGCAAGTTACGCGTAGTGAAAAAGAGTTTCTGCAGCAGGTTTATGCTGCGTTGCAAAAGATTCAGCAGCCGCAGACTTTGGTGGCGAAGAATACGTATGTCCGGGGGATGTCAGGCAAGAATCATGAGTTTCCTATTTATGCGGAAATGGCGGTCGGCGAGTTGCGTTTGCCGGTGGCGTTCCATTGCCGCGAGGATCAGCAGCCGTTATCCGGTCGCGATCTGGCCGATTTTGCCGGACAGGTGGCCGATGTGCCGGGACTGGCGGGCGTTGTCGTCGCACGTAACGGCTATGAAGATGATATGGCGACGTTTGCGCAGCAATTCAACTTGATGCTCGTCGATCAAAGTGATCTGGCGCAGTTGCAGTCGGTGCTGTCATATATGCTGCAGCAGAAGGCGATTCCCGGCGATCAACTGGCCGGACAACCGTTTTGGGCGCTGATGGAAGTGCAGGAAGAACGGCTTAACGGCAATTATGTCTGGATTCCGGGGCCGGGTGAAGGGACGCGCTGCATACCGCTCTTTTTTTCGCGCCTTAGCGCGCAGCGATTCGGCGCTGGGTTCGGAACAGATCAGGTGGCGGTACGCGGCATTGCGCAATCGCAGCTGCGCATTCTGCTTGATTTTGTCGCCAAGTCGGAAGGCTTGTCGATCGCGTTTCCTCAGCCGCCGGTTGAAGGTGCGGAGCAGTGGGCCTGCGTGCCGGTAAAAGTCGAAGACTTGCGGACGGAGTATCTGATCAGCGCCGAGTAATGAACTGCGGCGCAAGGCGGGGAGGAACTGCGATGAGTGAAACGTATGAGGAGCGGGTACGCAAGACGTTCGCCGGACTGGCTGGTCGACCGCTGAAGGATTATTTTCATATCAGTGCGGGAATCAATAAACGGACGAAAGGGATGCAATCGTATCGCACCGTATTTATGCGCGATCGCGATCGCATCCTCTATAGCCGAAATTTATTACGCTTGGCGGGCAAGACGCAGGTGTACGGCGACGGGCATGATGACCATGCCCGTAATCGATTGACGCATTCGCTTGAAGTGGCGCAAATCGGCAAGACGATTGCCAAGGCGCTCGGCCTCGATCAGGATCTGGTCGAAGCGATCGCACTCGGCCATGATCTCGGACATACGCCGTTCGGCCATGCCGGAGAGCGGACGATCGACGCGATTCTGTCGTACCAAAACAAGAAGATCAATACCAAGCTTGGCATCAACCGTTACCTGGCCGATGAGGGCGAAGACCGCTTGCGCCTGAAGCTGCACGAAGGTTTTAAGCACAACTGGCAAAGCATTCGCATCTTGGAGGATTTGAGCCGCAGCTATCAGAATTTCAGCATGGAACTGACGCTGTTCGCGCTGTCGGGCATTTTGTTCCATAGCACGATCACTTACGGCAAACGCGAGATTCCGGCTTATTACAGCAAATATCTGCAGCGCCTGCAGGCGGACGGCCATTATATTTGGAGCGGCGAATGCTTGGCCGTTGCGATTGCCGACAAGATCGCGCAGCGCCACCATGATATCGAAGACGCGTTATCCTGTAATTACCTGACGCCAAAGCGGATCATCGACGTGTTTGAAATGCCGATTCAAGAATATGAGCGGCGCGACCTGGTCAAAGAAATGCCGGAGTTTGCCGAGGCGGACTTCCGTATCTTTGATTTGATGCTGACTGCCAATAAGATTAAAGGCGCGACACGCCGCACAGTGACGAATTACATTTCCGACCGCAACCTTTTCATTCAGGCGGTACCGAAATATATCGTCAACTGGCTGACCGACAGTTACATCCAGCGCATGAAGAAACTGCTCACCGATCCGACGCCGCTTGCCAATCCCGGCATATTGCTGGAGAAGCCGCAGGAAGACGGAGAACAGATGAAGGTGCGTTATAATCCTGAAATTTCACGTTTGATGGGCTTTGACGGCACGACGCGATTAGCCGATAAGCTGCTGCAATACCGTTTGAAGAACGTGATCTTAAATTCGCGCAGCGTAAAACGGATGGACGGCCGCGGCGAATTCGTCATCAAGCGCTTATTCGAAGCATATGTCACGTCGCCGCAGCAAATGTCGGACAGCGCGATCGAATCGGTATTTCGTGAGTATCTGCGCAGCCAGGGCAACCCGCTGGCCTTTGCCCGGCCTTTGTTTGACGATCCGGCGCAGGTTCGCGTGACGTTCGAACATTGCTATGCGAAAGAATCCTGGGACAACTTTTCTGCCGCACAGGGGCAGCGGATCGAAGTCGACCGCCTCGATTTCAAATTGGCGTTATTGCGTACCGTTGCCGATTATATCGCCGGCATGACCGATTCTTACGCCGAACGGGAATACCAAAAACTCTACGGCATTTGCCAGGATATGAGCCAGTAAAAAAGTTAAAAAGAACGCGGCTCCACTTGCGTTAGCAAGGGAGCCGCGTTCTTTTTAATGACTTTGCAACGTCATCTGAAAGACGAACAACGCCATAAAGAGATATAAGATCGGATGCACTTCGCCATATTTGCCGCGTAGCAGCTTTAAAAGCGGATAAACGATGAAACCGAGGCCGATGCCGGTCGCGATGCTGTAGGTCAGCGGCATCGTCGCCATGATCAAGAAGGCAGGGAACGCTTCTTCGATGTTTTGCCAGTCGATGTGACGCAGGCTGTTCATCATGAAAAAACCGACGATAATCAAAGGCGGAGCGGTAACGGCCGGAATCGTCGAGAGCACTTTGGCCCACGGCGCGAAGAAGAGCGTCAGCGTCATTAAGGCGGCGACCGTTACCGCAGTTAGGCCGGTGCGACCGCCGGCCGCGACGCCGGAACCGGATTCAATATACGTTGCAGTCGGGCTGGTGCCAAGCAGCGATCCGATCACGGTGCCGGTGGCATCGGCCAGGAATGCGCCGCGCGCGCGCGGCAAACGGCCGTCTTTAAGAATATGAGCCTGTTCGGCGATGCCGAGCAGTGTACCGGTCGTATCAAAGAGCGTGATCAGCAAAAAAGTGAAGACGACGGAGTAGAGACCTTGCTGCCAGATCGAGGAGAGATCGAGTTGCAGCAGTGTCTTCTCTAAACCGTTGGGTACGACCAGGCTGTGTTCCGGCAGTACCAGCATACCCTGCCAGTAAGCCAGGATGCCGGTGATCAGCATGCCGACGATCAAGGCAGCTTTTACGCGGTAGACCATCAAGACCAGCGAGAGGATCAGGCCGATGCAGGAGAGAAGCGCGGTCGGCTCGCTGAGTTTTCCCAGCGTAACGAGCGTGGCCGGCGATGCGACGACCACTTTGGCGCTCTGCAGGCCGATGAAGCAGACGAAAAGGCCGATGCCGGCGGTGATCGCATGCTTTAAACTGGCGGGAATCGCTTCGAGTAAAATCGAACGCAGCGGCGTGAGTGAGATCAGGAAGAACAAGATGCCGGACAGGCAGACTGCACCAAGCGCCGTTTGCCAGCTGTGCCCGCTGCCCGAGACGACGCTGTAGGCCAGATAAGCGTTGAGTCCGAGGCCGGGGCCGATTACGATCGGATAGTTGGCGAAAATTCCCATGATCAGCGTTGCGACGATGATCGTCAGTCCGGTGGCGAGAAAGGCGCCGTTAAAATCCATACCGGTGCTGCTGAGCACCGCGGGAATGACGATGACGGCATAGGCCATTGTGAGGAACGTCGTGAAACCGGCGATCAGTTCCGTGGAAACCGAACTGCCGCGCTGTTCCAATTCAAACCATTTTTTCATAATACACCTCAATTATTGCAGTTTAGGGACATAAACGACATTATAACAATTGTAAACAAGAGATACAAGAAAAAGAGTCTGGTAATAAAAGAGAATATGGAATGTTGTTTAAAGTAAAGTTGTCATAAAAAAGAAAACCCGTCCTAAAAAAGACGGGTTTTCTTTATCTTAGCAAGCCTAGTTGTTGCTTTTGTGCGCTGTCAAATTGATAAAGCGGGCGGAGAAAAAATTCAGCAAGGCGATGAGCGCGCCGCCGAGAAAAACGAGTTTATAGCCGTTCGGGCCGCCGTTATACCAAACGATGCCGCCGAGGATCGGCAAGAACATGGTTACGATGTGGTCGATGCTGGTACCCATCGAGAGGCTGGGCGAAATGTCGGCCGGCGTCAGCGCCAGTTTGCGCATGTAGGTGGCGCGGGCCATGCTGACCGAACTCATCGACTGGTCGAGAATGTAACAGGCGCAAATCAGAAGCAGCGCCTGCGCCTGTGGCAGCAGGTCGGTGGCGAACGCGTAACCGAGGCAGACGAAGAGGAACGCGACTGCTTCGCCGCAGAGGACGCGCCGTTCGCCCAGCGTGTCGATCATCCGGCCGATCCAGGGTTTAACGACGATGCCGGTCAGAGAAATGATGAAGAAGAGGATGGTCATCGTCGTAACGGGTTGATGGAAAATATCGACCAGTACCCAAGGACCGAATGTGATGAAAATTTGCTTGCGCGCACCGAAGAGGACGCACAGCCAGTAGTAGAGAGCATATTCCTTGCGCAGCACAAGACGGCTGTTCTTTTTGCTTGCGGTTGCGCTATGCACTTTACTCAGGCAAAAGGCGGCGCAGAGGTAAGCGACGGCGCCGATGCTGAACGCGGCGGTAAAGCTGATGTGGAAAAAACGAAACAGCGCCCAGAGAATAGCGCTGCTGCTGACCAGCGCCGCCGTATTGACCGCATTCATACGGCCGAGTTTCTTGCCGAGGTCTGCGGCGCTGGCGAAGCTCATGCCGATACTGTTGGACATCGGCATATAAATATGCGTGCCCATGTTGTAGATAAAAATGAAGATGACGACCAACGTGTAGTCCGGCGGTATGATGCCGAGCGCGAACATGCCGCCGGCAGCCAGGATGTTGGCGATGACGGTTGTTTTGATGTCGCCGAGCGAAGAGAGGGCGCCGATGATGAAGACGATCAATAGTCCGGGCAGCTCGCGCGGAAATTCGAGCGCGGAACGCTCCAGAATCATCATGCCGAGATTGTCGCGCAGGTAATTGGTCAGTGTCGCGCCGTCGACGCTTTGCGCGATGCCGATGAAGGCGGTCGAAAGGAGGAAATAAAAATAGTTGCGGTCCATCGTCCGCAGTTGCTGCACTAGTTGGGACATAAGGGCACCTCTTTCTCGTCATAATAGCATGAAGTTGCTGTTTTGTAGATGCGGATATGATAGTATTATATAGATTATCAAAGGAAAATACATGGAGTATGTTGCGCTAAACTAGCATGATATTGACGGGGTGGTTTGCATGAAAGTCGATGATGACGGTCAGTGGCGGGAAAATCTCAAGCGTGATTTTCCGCTCAAGGTGGTACGGCATGAACAATTTACCATCGGGCCGATTTTTGAACGGCACTGGCACAGCGAATTTCAAATGGTCTGGTGCGAAAAGGGCAAAGGCATGATTCATTGCAATTCCAGTGAATTTTCGCTCGTTCCCGGAGCGGTCGTGGTGATCAACGGCAATGAACTTCATTTCGGTGAGAACCACTGCCAGCATTTGATTTATCATGTAATCAAGATGGACTTATCATTCTTGCTCAGCAGTCAGATGGATTTTTGTCAAATCCGCTATATGACGCCGCTGATGAACAATCAAATTTGTTTTAAAAATTGGATTGGCGAGGATGCAGAGTTGCGTGAAGAAATTCAGTGTTTGGTGTCTGAGTTTAATGCACAGGAAGTCGGCTATGAACTGGCGGTTAAGGCTTGCTGTTACCGGATTCTGGTTTGCTTACTCCGGCGTCATCAAGATAAGGAGAGCCCTGCGAAACGGCAACGGCAGGAACGGCGGCTGCAGCAAATGAAACCGATACTCGAATACGTCGAGTGCGAATATGCGAACAAAATTACTTTGCCTCACTTGGCTTCATTGGCCAATATGAGCGGACCGCATTTTTGCCGTCAGTTCAAAAGCGTTACCGGCAAAGCGCCGGTTGAATACGTGAATCATTTGCGAATTAACCGTGCCGTGCAGTTATTGCAGCAAAGCAGCATGAATATCAGCGAAGTGGCGATGGCGGTCGGTTTTGACGATATCAATTATTTCAGTCGCTTGTTTAAAAAATATAAGCAGTTGCCGCCGTCGAGCTTGCGCAAATAGAAAAGCAGCGGGCAAAACGCTGCAGTGATAAAAACGGGAGGATTTATGGAAGAACAGCACGCTGATTTTAATAAGGAAGAGCAGCATCTTGCCCAAACGAGGGCAGAGATGCAAGAAATTATTGCACAGTTGCAGCATGATATTGACGACCGTTTCAACCGACGGCAAAATGCGCTGGCGATCAAAGATGAAGTGAGCGCCTATGTGCATGCGATGCTGCGCGGCGACAACAGCAAAAAAATCTTTGATTTGGACAATGCATTGGCGAATCCGTATTTTGGCCGCGTGGATTTTAAAGAAGACGGCACGGATGAATTTTTACCTTTTTATATCGGGCGCTGCAAAGCGGCGCGGCTCGAAATAAATGGACCGGCGGATATTTTAGTTTTTGACTGGCGTGATCCGGTCGCGACTGTTTTTTACGAATGCTATGACGGACGGGCCAGTTATTCTGTGATGGATCGCTACCATTACAGCGGTGCTGTCAGCCTGAAACGACAGTATAAAATCGCGCAGGGACAGCTGCAGGCGGTGATGGATAATTATATTTTAAACCAGGTTTTGAACCGTCAGGAGGAAGCGCTGCTGGCCGATCCGGCACTGCGCGAACGATTGCGCGAGGGTGCGGCGGACAAGTTGAAAGACATCATTACTTCCATTCAGGCGGAGCAGAACAAGATCATTCGTGAACCGCTGAACCAGGTGACCGTGATTCAGGGCGTAGCCGGTTCCGGCAAGAGCACGATTGGTCTGCATCGCCTTTCGTTCCTGCTTTATAACGGAAAGCTGAATCCGGAAAAACTTATCGTTATTGCGCCGAATCGTATTTTTCTCGATTATATTTCCGAGTTGTTGCCTGAGATTGACGCGGCTGACGTCAAGCAGATGGTCTGGGACGATCTGGCTGCGGCGATTACGCAGCAAACCTGGAATGTCGCCGCCGACAAACGTTTGGAGATGATTTTGTCAGGCGAAGACCGGACCGCGGTAAAGCTGCTCGAAGATACCGCGCGTCTTAAGGGATCACTCGATTTTATTCAAATTCTCGAAAATTACGTCGAGCAAAAAGCGCGCGCGTTTTGTCTGAAGCTGGAAGACATCTCGCTCTTTGCAGGAGTGCTGACGATCACGGCGCGCGAACAGCTTAATCAATTTATGGAAGCCGCCGCTTCGCCCTATCGGGAGCGGCTTGAAATGCTGGGGCGCTTTGTCAATTTTAAGGTGAACAATTATCTCGATGTCATGCAGGCGCGTTTTGAGAAAGGCAAGGGCACGGAAGAGGAATTGAAGCGCTGTCGTAAAGAGGCGGCTACCTTTTTGAAGAAGCATGCGAAAAGCTGGCACGCGCCGTCATTGCTTGATGCGTATCGTGATGTCTTCAATAAAAAAGGCATCTTTAAACCGGTGAAAGATACCAATTACGACCTTGATGCGATTCGTCGTCATAGTCAGGCGGTCTTCGACGCTGGACAGGTGGAGCGCGAAGATTTGGCGCCGCTCGCATATCTGGCGATGCTGCTGAACGGCTGGAGTCATATGGATCGCTTCGATCACATGGTTATTGATGAGGCGCAGGATTTGAACGCGCTGGAATTTGTCGTGCTGAAGCGACTGTCGGCCAACGGTTCGTTTACGATTATGGGCGATTTGTCGCAGGGGATTCATTCGTACCGCAGCATCGCGAGCTGGAACGTCGTGATCAAGGAAGTGTTTGCCGATGCCAAGGCCGAATACCGCGAAATCCTGCATAGCTATCGTTCGGCGAAAGAGATCATCGATATCTTTAACCGCGTGATGCCACAGGGACACAGCCGTGCGATTCCGGTTTATGAAATTGGCCGCAAACCGACCGCGGAAAAGATCCGCTCCTTTGCGCATGGAGTAAAGCGGACAGCGGCAATGCTCGATTTGTTTATGGAGCGCGGCGCGAAATCGATCGCTGTAATCACGAAATTAGAAAGGCAGGCCGTCGAGCTTTATGCGGCGCTCAAAGCGGAAAGGGCGGAAACGGAGTGTGAGCTGCCGCTTTGTCTGGTGTCGGGTGATGGCGCAACCTACCGGGGCGGCATTTCGGTCTTGCCGGTAGCACTGGCGAAGGGCTTAGAGTTTGACGGCGTCATCGTCTGGGATGCGTCGGAAGAAGCGTTCAAAGATACGCCGTTTGACGCACGCTTGTTGTATGTGGCGCTCTCGCGGGCAATGCATAACCTGCATATCCTGTATCAGGGAGAGATGACGCCTCTGCTGCGCAAGCGGCGGGGAAACTGATTGAAAGAAGAGGAGCGTGGCGGGATGATTAACAAGGCGCGACTGGCAAAGACGTTTGCTGAAATGGAAAAAATCGGGCGAGACAGCGATGGCGGGGTTTCGCGTCTTGCTTTCGGCGCTGCGGACTGGCAGGGACGGGACTATGTAAAAGCCTTGCTGCGCCAGGCCGGTCTGGCGCTGCGGGAAGACAGCTTCGGCAACCTGATTGCCAGGCGTGCAGGAACGGATCCGGCGGCGCCGGTGGTGATGCTGGGTTCGCATATTGACAGCGTACCGAGTGGCGGGAACTATGACGGCGTCGTCGGAGTGCTCGCCGCAATCGAGGTGCTGCAATGTTTGGCCGATGCGAAAGCGCAGCATGCAAACCCGATTGAAGTGGTGGTTTTCATGGCCGAGGAATCAAGCCGTTTCGGCGTTGCGACGCTGGGCAGCAAAGCTTTTTGCGGCAAACTGACGCGTGAAGCGCTCGAACGGTATCGGGATAAAGACGGCGTCAGCCTAGCGGAAGCGCTCGCACAGCGTGGTTTTGACGCGCAGCGTGTTGCTGAAGCGAAATATGCGATGCCGATCAAGGCGTTTCTCGAACTGCATATCGAACAAGGCAAGGTGTTGGAAGTTGCTAAGGCGCAGCTTGGCATCGTGTCCGGCATTGCCGCGCCGAGCCGCTTTACGATTGTCGTAAACGGACAGGCTGATCATTCCGGCGCGACGCCGATGGATTTGCGTCATGACGCGCTTGCGGCGGCGGCGGAAATCATTCTGCAGGTGGAAAAATTGGCGAAAGCAGCGGCTGACGGAGGCATTGTTGGAACTGTCGGCGTGATTGAGGCTAAACCGGGTGCGATGAATGTGATTCCCGGCCGCGTCGAAATGGGCGTCGACATCAGGGGGATTGGTCAGGAAAGTAAGCTGGCGGTCGTAGCCGCATTGCACGCTGCCATCGAAGAAATTACCAGGCGGCGCGGCGTTGCTGCTGAAATCAGCGTAGTAAGCGAAGAAGCGCCGGTTAAACTCGCCGCTTCCATGATAGAGCTGCTGACAACGCTTTGTCACGAACAAGGCTATCGTCACCGCCTGCTGCCGAGCGGCGCAGGGCATGACGCGATGCATCTGGCTGCACTTGCGCCGACCGGCATGCTCTTTATCCCTTGCCGCGACGGCATCAGTCATAATCCGGCCGAACATGCCGAAATGGCCGATATTGCAGCTGGTGCGGATATCTTGCTGGCAGCCGTAAAAAAGTTAGCGGCCGTCCGGATATAACGCATGAGATTCTCCTTGCCAACAAGAAAAATTTGACATATAATAGCGAACAGTATTGTAGTAGGAGGATTGGCAATGATGGTATGGGCTACCCTGTTCCAGATGAAAAGTGAGAAGAGCGTCGAAGTTCGCCCGCAGGCGGCAAAGAACGTGATCTCCTTTGTACGTTTTGCTCTGCTTGGCTAACAGCAGTGCGCAATGAGAAAATGCTCCGCTTAAAACGGTATGTTTTAGGCGGAGCATTTTTTATTTGGCAGAGTGTGGAACCAAGAATACTTAATACATGGGAAATAGGTGCTTTGAGATAGTTGACAGTTAAATCCATAATGGATATTCTGTTGAAGCAATGGGAAAAAATGAGAGTTTGTAAGGGGTGGTTTGGTATGTATGGGAAAGAAATGGTGAGGCAAAGTGAAAAAAGCAAGGCAGGTGAAAAAAGCGTATGGGTTTAATCGGAAATTTGACGCGCAAGATCATCCAGGATGTAACCGAGAATCCAGTTCTTGAAAGCGGCAAAGAATTGATCGACGGCATTGCCGATTTAGCGGGCAAACAGGTCGGCCGGGTGATAGGCGATCCGCTTGGCGTTGCGAAGCAAGTCATCGAAGACATCCCGATCGCGATTTTTGGCCGTCAGCCGGATCCGGTCCGCGATGCCGCGGATCTCGTGAAGGATGGCGTGCAGCTTGTAATCGACACGGGCATCAACATCTTTAATGCGCTGCCGACGGGGACGACAGCGCCGGTTTTTGCCCAGCAAGAAGGCAGCATCAATGCACGGCCCGGGGAAACGATCACAAATGAAACGCTTAGCGGCGCATCAATGGGAGATTTATCCTGGCTTATTTACACGGAAAACAAGGCGACGAATCAAACAATCGATAAAAAATGGCAGCGCTATGATTTTACCGAGACGGTCAGCGGCTATGACAGCAGTACCTATGTTGACGCTGCAAACAAGCAGGTGGCCATCACGTTCGAAGGCACATCGCCCAACAGTCCGCTTAGCACGTGGGTGTTAAGCAAGGATGGCGCAACGGATTTGGAAATCGGTTTGGGCGTCATACCCAACCAGGTCGTCGAAGGTTATGGACGCTTCAAAGAGTTAATGGCGCGCGTGCAGAAAGATTTTGGCGGCAAAGGCTATGGAATCTCATTGGCCGGGCATTCGCTGGGCGGCGGTTTGGCGGAAATGATGGCAGGGATGTATTTTCTTGACACCGGCGTTGCGTTGCCGACGCTGGCTGAAGAAGCGCCGGGCATGTTGCGCCAACTGAAAATGTACGCCGAAGAACAATTGCTGGCGGGGCATACGATACATTTGCCAAGCGGCGGAAGCGTGAGACTCGAAGGAGGTACGCTGTTGCAACGCGCAAATCAGGCCAAGGCGATTGCGAACTCCTTTGTCGGGCAGGATTTTAGCAATATAGTTAATCTCTTGACGGAGCAAGATCCGGTTGGGCAGGTTCGCTACAGTAGCGATCCGGCTAAAGATGGGCATGTCGGCGTCAACATTATTGTTCCGGCGATTCTAACGGCGCGCGAATGTCTTCAGGATATCGATTATGCGGCATTGTATCCGATTAATAATTTAGGAATTGTCACGCCGCAAATGCCGCAGGATGCATTAAATTTGTTTCCGGGCATCAGCGGAATTGACGCAAGCCGAATTGACCGCCATTTGCCGGCGCAGTCGGAAGGTCTGTGGTCAGGTTCGTCGCTCGGCTTATATGATCCGAACGGTGCCATCGGTCTTGGCGCGCAAATTGAACGAACGAACGGCGCACCAGTCGAGCAATGGAGCGGTTCACAGTTGAATATCCCAGAGGTGAAAATTTTCGGGCGCGCGACGGATCAGGTAATTCGCGTCGCGGAACATGTCAGCGGCAAACAGAATGCGTTGGTTGTCAGCAGTAGCGGCAATGATGTGATATACGGCAGCAACAATGGGGATATGTTGCTTGGCGGTTCGGGTAATGATATTATTTACGGCGGCAGCGGCGATAATTATATCAGCGGCGGCAGCGGCAATTCACAATTGTACGGCGGCAGCGGCAATGACGTTATATATGCCGGTTCCGGCACTACCTATCTGACCGGCGGCGGCGGAAACAATCTGCTGTTTGGCGGCAGAGGGAACGATACCTTCTACTGGAACAACGGCAATGATATCATGTACAATGGCCAGGCTGGAGGAACGTATCAGTTCCTGATTGAGCAGGGCGCACGCGGTAATTCGCAATTGAAGTGGCAACGCAATTTTACGAATATCGGCAACAGTACGGTTGAGATTAAAGGCGCGATGAGTGCAGAGAGTCACTTGTTGTTTAATTTTGTCGACGAAATTCATTTTCAGGATATGAAGTGGGCGGAAAGCGGCAATGATATTATAATGACGGATAACCGGGGCAACCTGCCGGCGAGCGTCACATTTCGCAATGCGCTGACGGTATTTGAGGCGAATAAGGAGCAGCTGGACTTCAAGTTTGCTAACGGAAGTTTGTATAGCGGCGATCAGCTCTACCATGTCTGCACCGGAACAAGCGTAATCAGCGCCAGTTCGGACGATAAATATTCCGGCAGTCTGCTGATTGCGTCGGCGCAGGGCAACGATACCCTATTGGCCGGCGGCGGGAGTGATTTGCTGTTCGGCGGCGCGGGAACGGACACTTTTGTTTTTGCGGATGCCTTTGGTCATGACGCATTAATCGGTGCAGACGGAAAAGATAAAGTGGTGTTTACGCATGCGTTTGATCCGACCTCGTTTACGGCGAAGCAAAACGGAAATGATTTGCTTATTTCTTATCAGTCAGCTGACGCAACGGGAAAAAATGAACTGACGCTCAGCAATTGGTACGCGACGACAAATCACGTCAATGATTTTCAATTTGTCGACGGTGCGCATTACAAAATAGAGGGACAAACATTTAAGTTGGCATAAGTTAACGCCAGTCGGCAGAAATAGTCTGCCGACTGGCGTTAATGCGTTTGCTATAAATAAGTTTGAGTTTTGTCATACGCTTGCAGCGCTGCGGCGCTGTAATAGTTGAGTGCTGCCGCCGAACCTGTCTGAGCGAGGGAACTGGAAACTGGTTTGCCGCACTGGCCGCAACTGGTGCAGCTGCTTTTTCCCTGCGGGCAGCTTGTACTGCTTGAGGCGCCGCTGCTGCTGCTGGAAGCGCCGACGCCGGCGGCGGACAAAGTCAGACTGGCGGCCGCGCCGATCGATGAGGCAGCGCTTGTTGCCGTCGTTTGCGAATCGGTCGCTATGCCGGACGTTGCCGTGAGGCGGCTTAAATAGTAATTTATATTCTGCTGGACGGATGAGATGCTCATGACTCGATTCACCTCCTTTTCAGCATGATGTCGTTTTATTAAGTATAAATTAAATTTGTTACAGTTGTGTGACGGAAATTGAAAATATTGTAAAATAAAATATCGCATGATTTTGAAAAATCATATAAAGCAAAGGACATATTTGTTATAATGAGAATAACTTGTGAGAGTTTATAAGAGCTGCAATAATAAGACGGCGGTTCGATAGAAATTAAAAAAGACCACAAAAAGAAAAGGAGTGGTAAAATATGGCGGAAATGCATGGGATTATAGAAGAGGCCATTCGATTAGCGCCCCAGATTGTAGAGGTATCGCCGCTGGATTGTTCGGTGGTCGTGACCGATAAGGAAACCATTCTTTTTTGCCAGCCGGGCAGCCAAGTCAATTTGTGCAATCTGGTCGAGCGCCAGGTAGCGCCGGCCGGACCGGCGCGCAAGGCGATGGACAGCGGAAAAAGAACCAGTAGTGTAGTTCCTCCTGAAGTGTACGGCATGGCGATCATGTCGACGGCGGTACCGCTGCGTGACGCGGGCGGGCAAATCGTCGGCAGCCTTAATATGGCAGTGAGTCTGACGAACCGGGAAAAACTCGATTCAATATCACATACGCTGTCCGGTTCGGCGCAGCAAATGGTTGCGACCGCGCAGGAATTGGCGGCTTCGGCCACTGAACTTGCTTCGGGGATGGATGCGCTGCGTATATCCGATGCCAAGGTTATTGACGATATCAGCAATACCGGAGAAATCCTGCGTTTTATTAATGACGTGGCGGCCAATTCGAATCTGCTGGGGCTTAACGCGGCGATCGAGGCGGCGCGGGCCGGTGAGCATGGCCGCGGTTTTGCGGTAGTGGCGGAAGAAATTCGCAAAATGGCTGTAAACAGCGGCGAATCGGTCAAGCGGATTCAGGATATTTTGGGGGCGATTAAAGGCGAATCGCTGGTTATTGAAGACAAGATCAAGGAACTGCTGTCGTTGAGTGAACGGCAGGCCGCCGCTTCCGAGCAGATTGCAGCGTCGATCGAAGAACTTACTGATTCGGCGGTTCATTTGGAACAAGTGGCGCGGATCATGTTCCGGGAATAACACGGCAGCTTGAGAGAGGGCGGTTTGCGAATCGTCCTCTTTGCTGCTTGCGGCGGTCAGTCGTTGTGAAAAGACTGCAAGGCGATGTGCCTGGCAGAGGAGAGGTATTGTATGAAGTCAAGCAAAAAACCGCTCTCGCTCTTGGTGCTGACGGTTTTCGCAATCATTGCTTATTCGCAAATTGTTTTTTACAAGCAGCTGTCGCTGATCGAGCAAAACACGCTGCGCGTCGAACAGGCGCAGCGCAGCGGCTTTCATGAAGTTGTCGAACTGCAGAACAAGATTAATAAAGTGCCTCTTTCCGTTTCGGAGTTGCTTGCAGCGCCGGACGAAGGAAAAAAAGTCTATTTTCATGACCGGTTAGAGGCGCAAATTGCGGAAATTGACAAAGGCTATCTGCAGGGCGACAAAACAGATGCGCGTGAAGATGCATTGTACCAATACCTGAAAGAAAACTGGCTGGGCTACAAACGATTGGTCGACGATGCGGTGACGGCGAGCCAAAGAGGCGACGACGCGCAGGCCGAGCAAAAGATATTGAACAGCATGCTATATCTCGAACGGATAAACAATGGGATGAAGATGGTCATTGATTTTCATCAGCGCAATGTGCAAGAGGAAACGACCGCCATTTCGGACGCGGCGCAAAGCGCGAAGCAAAACATGCTTGTCGTTGCCGTTTGGGCCGGCCTGATTTTCCTATTGATCGGCCTCTTGGTGGCACGAAAAATCATGCTGTCGGAGAGGCAAATGCTTGCGCTGAACGAAGCGTTGGAGGAGAAGGTGAACTTGCGGACGCAGGAACTGATGGCATCCAATCAGGAATTGAGCGCAATGAACGAAGAAGCGGTGGCTTCCAATGAGGCGTTGCAGTTTGCTAATCATTCTTTGGAAGAAGAAGTTCGACAACGGCGCAGTATGGAAGAAGAGCTGAAAGAGATGCTGGAGAGTTTGCAGCGGATGCAGTCGCAATTGGTGGATGCGGAGAAAATGGCGGCGCTGGGCAGTCTGGTCGCCGGGGTGGCGCATGAAATTAATACGCCTTTGGGCAACGGCATCATGGCGGCTTCTTATTTGGAAGAAAACACGAAGCGTCTGCTCAATGCTTTTGAAGAAAAGAAAATGACCGTTAAGCAGATGCAGGAGTACGGCCTGGATCAAAAAGAAGGCTTTGCGGCTTTGCTGCCCAATTTGGAACGGGTGGCCAAGCTGGTCAGCAGTTTTAAGAACGTAGCGGTCTC
Source organism: Azotosporobacter soli (assembly GCF_030542965.1). NCBI lineage: Bacteria > Bacillati > Bacillota > Negativicutes > Selenomonadales > Sporomusaceae > Azotosporobacter > Azotosporobacter soli. The sequence continues at coordinate 253,343 of NZ_JAUAOA010000003.1, read as the reverse complement.
GCAAATGGTGGAAGAACGCTGCCGTTTCAACTTAAAGGCGCATCTGGAGGAAGTGCTCTTCACCTTGCGGCCGAGTCTCAAAAAGACAAACTTACAGCTGGAAGTGGACTGTGCGGAAGGAGTGGAGATCGAAAGCTATCCCGGTGCATTTGCGCAGGTGATCAGCAATCTTGTCGTCAATGCCGTCGTGCATGGCTTTGCGCCGGGGGAGGCAGGAACGCTGCTCTTTAAAATCCGCGAAGCGGAAGGAGAGATTGTATTCCAGTTTGCCGATAATGGGCGGGGTATGAGCGAAGAAATCCGGCAAAAAATTTTCGAACCTTTTTTCACGACCGGCAGAACCAGCGGCGGAACCGGGCTCGGTCTTTTTATCGTCTATAATATCGTGACGCAAAAATTAGGCGGCACGGTCGAGTGCGAAAGCGCGCCCGGCGCGGGCAGCCGCTTTACCCTGCGCATGCCAAAGCGCTATGTGATGAAGAAAAACTGAAACAAACCCGGTGATGCGCAAAAGCGCGTCGCCGGGTTTGTTCGATCGGGCGTGTGAAAAAGAAGTGCTAAAAGTCGTTTTCTTTTTCATGTAGTTTAAGACGCAGCGGAGAAAATATGCTATACTAAAATGTATGCCTTTAAACAGATTGGCGGACTGATTTTATACGAACCGGCCGTTCCCGCGCGGGAACCTGGCCGGTCTTTTAATCCAGAATCAAGAGGAGAAACGTGAAATGCTAACGGATGCAACGATTCGGGCGCAAGCCGCTCTGAAAAATGGTTATGAGAAAGGTTGTCGTTATTTTGAAGACGGTCATGTGCGACAGCCGCTTCGTTTTCATAGAAAGAAAAGAATCTTCGAAGCGAAGGTGGCAGGAAGGACCGATTACCGCGTCGAGGTCGAATTTGACGAAGCGCTGGTTTTGGTAGGTTATGAATGCCAGTGCGCTACCTGGCGCGAACATGAAGGCGCCTGTAAACATGTGATCGCGGTGATGAAAAACATCCAAAACCGTTGGGTCGATTATTTCGGGCCGACTACGGTCGAAGCCGCGTCGAGCGTCAGTCTCGACCAGCCGACGCAGGAGTTGTTGGGGCGCTATGTGCAGCCTCTGCTTGTCGCCGAGTCGGAAAACGGCGAACGAAAAGGAAAAGTGACCGCGCGCTTGACGCCGGTTTACCAGATCACGCGCGAACCATGGGGCGTGCTGCATTGCCTTGGTTTTGGCATCGGCAGCAGCCGACAATACGTGCTCAAAGACATTCCGCGTCTGTTGGAAGGCGTGCGAGAGCAAAAGGCAGTCGTGTTCGGCAAACAGTTTGCTTTTGATCCGGCGATCATGGAATTCGATTCTCTGTCGCGAGAGCTGTTGGCGCTGCTGCAGACGGCCTGGCGCGAAGACTCGCAGCGCGACTCTTGGCGTGCTGCATCGTTTGGGCGGGGGGAGACTTCGGCCTTTGCCGAACCGCGCTGGCTGCGTTTGACCGATGAGACGCTGCAGCAGTTTTTGACGATCATGGCAAAACGACCCTTCCTGGTGGAAACTGATAACGGACGCTGCCGCAATGAAATGGTTCGCGAAGAACGGCCGCCGATTTCATTTAAGCTGGAGGAAATGACTGCAGAAGGGCGACTGCGTTTGACGATGCGCCCGGATGCGAAGTCCGTGATCGGCCTTGATTCGCAATGTCGCTATATTTGGTGCGATCAGGCTATTTACCACTGTGATGCGGAATTTGCCGCCGGAGTGGAACCCATCTTGCATTACTTTCAAAGTCAGGAGACCGACGCGCTGGCCTTGCCGCTCGAAGCGGCCTCAGAATTGTTTGCCGGCTTATTGCCCGCGCTGGAAGAGGTTGCCGAAGTCGAAGTGGATGACAGTGTTTATAGCCGCTACTATAAAGAAACGCTTAACAGCCGCATCTATCTTGATCGTCAGGCGGACAGCATCATCGCCAAAGTCGAATTTCAGTATGGCGAGCGCATTCTTGACCTTAAAGATGCGGCTTGCGGCGTTATGCCGGGCGGAGAACGTCTGCTGCTGCGCGACGTGAGAGGCGAGCGACGTTTGCTTGGTGTTTTCAACCGGCATGGCTTTGTACTGGGGCGCGATCAAATGATGCTGGAAGGCGAGAGCGCCTGTTATGATTTCCTGCTGACCGGATTGCCTGCGCTGCGCGAGATGGCGGAAATCATGGCCAGCGACGCATTTTTGCGCGTGCGCATCCAGCCGCCGGCGCAGGTGTCCGCCGGTGTGCGTTTAAACAGCGACAGCGGTTTGATGGAACTGTCTTTTCAGTATGAAAATATGGATCACAGGGAATTATTGGCGTTGCTGGCCGATTATAAAGAAAAGAAACGCTATCATCGCTTGCCGGAAGGCGGTTTTATTCCGCTGGAAGGCGAAGAGTTTCAGGCGGTGGCTGCGCTGGTCGAACAATTGGGCTTGCAAAGTGCCGATCTGGAAAAATCGGTGATCGAATTGCCGACTTACCGCGCGATGTACCTGGATCAGGCGGCGCGAGAAGAAGGCGGCGTCGCGCTGGAAAGAAGCAGCGCATTTCGCAGAATGGTGCAGGATTTGCGTGACCCGCAGGAAATAGAGTGGTCTGTGCCGCCCGGCATCAACGGAAAGTTGCGTGATTATCAAAAGACCGGCGTGAAGTGGCTCAAGACATTGGCTGACTATCGTCTCGGCGGAATTCTCGCTGACGACATGGGCCTTGGTAAGACACTGCAAGTTTTGACGCTGCTCCTGTCCGAACAAAGCGAAAACGGTAAACCTTCATTGGTTATCGCGCCGACTTCGCTCGTGTACAACTGGCAGGAAGAAGCGGCTAAGTTTGCTCCTGATCTGAAGGTGCTCGTAATTACCGGAAATCAGGGACAGCGTCAGGAGTTGCTGCAGGAAATGACCGGAGTAGATCTTATCGTCACCTCCTACGGCATGATCAAACGCGATATTCATCTTTACCAGGCGCAACAATTTCGCTACTGCTTTCTTGATGAGGCGCAGCATATCAAGAACCCGTATACCTTGAGCGCCAAATCGGTGAAAGGCCTGCAATCGGAAGCGCGTTTCGCGTTAACAGGTACGCCGGTCGAAAATACGCTGACCGAACTGTGGTCGATTTTTGATTTTGTGATGCCGGGCTATTTGAAAAGCCATCGTGACTTCAGTCAGCGCTTTGAAGCGCCGATCGTCAAAGACGGCGATAAAGGAACGATGGCCGAATTGAGTCGCCATATCCGTCCGTTCATCTTGCGGCGTCTGAAGAAAACAGTGCTGAAAGAACTGCCGGAAAAAATCGAAACGAAGCTCAGCGGCGAATTGAGCGAAGAACAGGCGAAAGTTTATGACGCATGGCTGCTCCAGGCGCGGCGCGAATTTGAACAGGAAGTGGCGACCAACGGTTTTGCCAAGAGCCAGATCAAAATTTTGACGCTGCTTACGCGTTTACGCCAAGTGTGCTGTCACCCCGGTCTCTTTCTCGATGGCTATGACGGCGGCAGCGGTAAACTTGAAATGCTCAAAGAATTGGTAACGGACGCGGTCAGCGGCGGACATCGCATCTTGGTGTTTTCACAGTTTACCGAAATGCTCGGCATGATCCGTCGTGAACTGGCGGCGGAAGACATTCAGCATTTTTATCTCGACGGCAGTACGCCTGCTGCGGAACGCATGCGCCTTGTGCATGCTTTTAACGGCGGACAGGCGGAGGTGTTCCTGATTTCCTTGAAAGCGGGCGGCACAGGGCTGAATCTTACCGGCGCAGACGTGGTTATTCATTATGATCCATGGTGGAACCCTGCGGTCGAGGATCAGGCTACCGACCGTGCCTACCGGATTGGCCAGCAGCGGGCTGTGCAGGTTTATAAGCTGATTGCGAAAGATACGATCGAAGAGAAGATATACAAACTGCAGGAAAAGAAACGGGAGATCATTGACGGTCTGATCCAACCGGGCGAAACGTTCCTGAACAAACTGGGCGAAGCGGAAGTCAGAGACTTATTCGGTTTATAACAGTGACTGCTTAGGGAAACACGGATTAATTCGCTACGTGTCAAGATAAAACTGTTCTCGTTTGACTGAGTCAGGCTTACCCCGAAATAGCGCTGCTATTTGAGGTAAGCCTTTCTTGCTAATTGTATGCTGCAAGAGTCGTTTGAAATCGGAAACCAAAAGCAACAGAGGAAACTAAAGTGGAAACTTGAGATTCCGAAAAAGAAGCGTGAGCAAAGAAAGGAACGCCTTGGCACGCTTGGCATCGTTTTTGCTCTACTGTACGACAGGAATACGATCGGGAAATTTGGATCGTTGCCGTAATTAGCGCAAGGAGGAATAAACAATGACACGTAAGTACATGGCGGAACCGTTCAAGATCAAAGTGGTGGAACCGATTGCAATGACGACGCGGGAACAGCGGGAAGAGGCGATCAAGCGCGCCGGTTACAACACCTTTTTGCTGCGCTCCAAAGAATGCTATATCGATCTTTTGACAGACAGCGGCACGACCGCGATGAGCGATAATCAATGGGCGGGAATGATGCTCGGCGACGAAGCCTATGCCGGCAGCGTGAACTTCTACCAATTGGAAGGCGCGGTGCAGGATTTGTACGGTTTCAAGCATGTCGTGCCGACGCACCAAGGGCGCGGTGCGGAAAACCTGCTCTCGCAAATCGCGATCAAGCCGGGCGATTATGTGCCGGGCAACATGTATTTTACGACGACGCGCGCACATCAGGAATTGAACGGCGCTAACTTTGTCGACATCATCATCGATGAAGCGCATGACTCCGCTTCGGAGCATCCGTTTAAAGGCAACGTGGATTTGAATAAAGTGAAGGCGCTGATTGAAAAAGTAGGCGCCGAGAAGATCGCCTATATTTGTCTGGCTGTCACGGTCAATTTGGCGGGCGGACAGCCGGTCAGCATGCAGAACATGAAAGAACTGCGCGCATTGACGCAGCCGCTCGGCATCAAGATCATGTTTGATGCGACGCGTTGCGTGGAAAACGCATTCTTCATCAAAGAGCGCGAAGCCGCTTACGCCGACAAGAGCATCCGGGAAATCGTCAAAGAAATGTTCAGTTACGGCGACGGCGCAACCATGAGCGGCAAGAAGGATTGTCTCGTCAACATCGGCGGTTTTCTCGCGATGAATGACGACATGCTCTATCAAAAAGCGACGCAGTTGGTCGTGCTCTATGAAGGCATGCCGAGTTACGGCGGCCTGGCCGGACGCGACATGGAAGCGATGGCGCGCGGCATGTATGAATCGGTGGATTATTATTACATCAAGCATCGCGTCGAGCAGGTACGTTATCTGGGCGAACGCCTGGAAGAAGCGGGCGTGCCGATCGTCAAGCCGATCGGCGGTCATGCGGTATTCCTCGATGCGCGACGTTTCCTGCCGCATATCGACCAGGACCAATTCCCGGCGCAGGCGCTGGCGGCCAATCTGTATGTCGAAGGCGGCGTACGCAGCATGGAACGCGGCATCATTTCCGCCGGTCGTGACAAACAGGGCAACAATTACCATCCGAAACTGGAACTGGTTCGCCTGACGATTCCGCGCCGCGTATACACGTATGCGCATATGGATGTCGTGGCCGATTCGGTGATCGAGCTTTACAAACAACGCGACAGCATCAAAGGACTCGAAATGATTTACGAACCGCCGGTGCTGCGTTTCTTCACCGCACGATTCCAACCGCTAGTTTAAGACAAATTCATAATAAAAGCCGGAAAAAGTGCGACAACACTTTTTCCGGCTTTTTACTCTGGCGAAAGAAGTTGAAAAGCTGACAATGCGTAAGCGTTTGCTTTGCTGGCACGAAGCGTCTGCCGCTCAGGCTGGATTGAGAGATTTGTGAAATGTGAGAAAATTTGCTACTATGGAGGGGAAAGAATTTGAATGAAGTTCGGCTGGGAGGTGGCAAAATGCGTTTGCGCATGCCTTGTATGGATCGGGTCGGCCTCGTGTATGAAGTGACGCAGCTGCTGGCTGAACGGGATATAAACATTGTTGCGATCGAAGTGGAGCAGGGCGCGGTTTTTCTCGAGTGCCAGACGGTGGAACAGAGGCGCTGCGAGGAACTGCTGCAGGCATTGGCAGCCGTGGAGGGCATCCATCGCGTGGAGCGGACTTTTTTTATGCCTTCCAAGGAACGTGCGGAACAGCTCGATGCCGTGTTGACATCGGTTCAGGATGGGATTGTCGCGATTAATGCAAAGGGTGTTGTGACGCAGTGTAATCCGGCGGCGGCGCGCATGCTCTGTCTACAACTCGAGGAAGTACTCGGTGCGCCGGTGCAGACGGAACTGGCTCGTAGTCTGCTCGTGAAAGAGACTCTGCGAAGCGGCGCTCCGTATCGAAACCGCGAAGTGTACGTCGAATGTACGGCCAGCTACTGCATGGTGAGCACGATTCCGCTTAGAGACAGCAGTCGTGAAGTCGTCGGCGTGGTTGTCGTGATCCGCGATAACCGTGATGTGAGAGATTTGGTAAAAAAAATGACGGCGGGTCTTCCGGTCACTTTTGAAGATATCGATTTCGTCAGTAAGACGATGGAACGTGTGCTTTTTCAGGCCAAGCGTTATGCCGACAGCGAATCGACGATTTTAATCCGGGGCGAGACCGGAACCGGCAAGGAATTGTTTGCCCGCGCGCTGCACAGTGCATCGCCGCGCGCCAAGATGCAGTTCGTGCCGATTAATTGCGCGGCCATACCGGATACGCTGCTGGAAAGCGAATTGTTCGGTTATGAAGAAGGGGCGTTTACCGGTGCGACGAAAGGGGGCAAGCCGGGGCTTTTTGAGATGGCGAACGGCGGCACGCTGTTTCTTGATGAGATCGGTGAAGTGTCCGCGCATTTACAGGCAAAACTGCTCCGCGTACTGCAGGAACGGCGAGTGCGCCGTCTGGGCAGCGCGCGGGAGACATTGCTCGATGTGCGCATCATTGCGGCGACAAACCGTAATTTAGAAGAGATGGTGAGCGGCAATCTGTTCCGCGAAGATTTGTATTATCGTTTGAACGTCATTCCGCTTTTTCTGCCGCCGCTGCGTGAGCGACCGGAGGATATCGAACTGCTGGCCGGTTTGTTTCTCCGTCGCTTTGCCGAAAAGCTGCGTCGGCCGGTATCCGGCTTTTCGCCGGATGCGCTCGAGAGACTGCGCGATTACGCTTGGCCAGGCAATGTGCGGGAACTTGAAAATATCATCGAACGGGCTGTGAATTTGGTGGACGGCAATCAGGTTCAGAGTGAACATATCCTGTTGGGTAAGTCGGAAGGACGTGTTGGCGAAATCAGCCAGGTTCAGTTTGCGACTTATCAAACGTTGGAAGAACGACTGGCGGAATTGGAAAAAGTGATCCTGCAAGAGACGCTGAAAAAATTCCGTTCTTCCCGCCGCGTCGGCGCGGTTCTTGGTTTGTCGCATACTGCGGTGCTGAAGAAAATGCGCAAATATGGCATGATGAATGAGCCGGCGGGCTAAAGAGGGACGGAGGCGAGAAGATGCGATGGACGGGAGTGTTGGCTGTGCTGGCCTCGGCAGCCGGTTTTGCGACGGTGGCTATTTTTATCAAATATGCGTATGAGGCCGGAGCGTCGACGTTTACGATTTTGACGGTGCGCTTCTCGTTGGCAGCGTTGCTGCTGGCGGCGGCTGCCGCTTGGCGCAAAATGACGCTGCGCCTGCCGGGGAAAAGGTTGCGCCACCTGCTCGTGCTTGGCGCGTTTGGCTATGGACTGATGGCGATCTTGTTCGCGGCATCGCTGCGTCATGTATCGGCTTCGATCGGCGCGCTGCTGCTTTATGCATATCCGGCTTTAGTGACGCTGATTGCGGCTGCTTTAGGTGATGAAAAAATGCAGCGTCAAAAGGCGCTGTCGCTGCTGATCTGTTTTATCGGTCTGGGTTTTGTGCTGGGGATTTCCTTTCAACAACTCAGCGGTCTCGGCATCGCGTTGGGCTTGGCGTCGGCTTTGGTGTATGCGGCCTATATTGTCTTTAGCAACCGTTTGTTAAAAGAGATTCCAGCCTTGGTGGCCGCGACCTATGTTTGCGGCGCCGCGGCGCTGCTCTGCGCACTCGGCGGCCTGCTAAGCGACAGTTTGGCCTTTGAGCTGCCGCTTTCCGGTTGGCTGGCGCTGGCAGGGATCGCGTTTTTTGGCACAGTGGTCGGCGTGCTTGGCTTTCTGCTCGGCATGAACCGGGTGGGACCTGCAAATGCTTCGATTATCAGCATGATCGAACCGGTCATCACGGTGCTCCTTTCGGCGCTGCTGCTTGGCGACCGACTCAGTCTGCCGCAATTGTCGGGCGGCAGTCTGATTTTGCTCGGCATCGTATTGCTGCAGCTAGGGACGGCGAGAGCGAAAAAGGCGGCGTAAAGGAAGGCGCAGCGCAAACGGCAAAAAGGGATTTTCTTTCCACTTGGCGAAAGAGTTGCAAGAGAAAGCAAGCAGGAAAAGGGAGGCGGTACGATGGAAAAGCGCGAACAATCTGTGGCGCAAATTGCCGTTAATACAATTCGGACATTGGCGATTGATGCCATTGAACAGGCTGAATCAGGACATCCCGGCATGCCGCTGGGTGCTGCCCCGATGGCGTATCAGCTCTGGACCCGCCATATGAAGCATAATCCGACGAATCCGAACTGGTTCAATCGTGACCGGTTCGTCTTATCGGCAGGCCATGGCTCGATGCTGCTTTATGCATTGCTGCATCTGTCCGGTTATGAGCTTAGCATGGAAGACTTGAAGCAATTTCGGCAGTGGCAGAGCCGGACGCCGGGGCATCCGGAATACGGCCACACCAAAGGCGTCGATGCCACCACCGGGCCGCTGGGCCAGGGCATCGCGATGGCTGTCGGCATGGCGATGGCGGAGCGTCATTTGGCCGCGCGGTTCAATCGCGACGGCTATCCGGTCATTGAACACCGGACATACAGCCTTTGCGGCGACGGCGACCTGATGGAAGGCGTTGCGGCCGAAGCGGCCTCGCTGGCGGGGCATTTGAAATTGGGCCGCCTGATTGTGCTATATGATTCGAATGATATTTCGCTTGACGGCGATTTGGCTAAATCGTTTTCGGAAAATGTGGCGCAGCGTTTTGCCGCCTATGGCTGGCAAGTGTTGCGGGTTGAAGACGGCAATGATTTGGCTGCCATTGATGCGGCGCTGGCGTCGGCCGAAGAAGAGGACGCCAGGCCGAGTCTGATCGAAGTGAAGACCGTGATTGGTTACGGCGCGCCGAAGAAGGCGGGAACTTCTGCGGCGCACGGTTCGCCGCTCGGAAAGGATGAGGCGGCAGGTGCGAAGCAGGCGTACGCTTGGCAGGAAACACAGCCTTTTACCGTGCCGGCGGGAATCTATGAACATTTTGAAACGGCGGTGAAGGAGCGCGGCTGCCAGGCTGAGGAAGAATGGCGAGCGCTCTTAGTGCGCTATCATGCCGCATATCCGGAACTGGGCAGTGTGCTTGCGCAGGCGATGAGCGGCAAGCTGCCGGAGAATTGGCAGGCGGCGTTGCCTGTCTTTGCGAAAGGCGCCAGTTTGGCGACCCGCTCGGCCTCAGGCGAAATCATCAATGCGCTGGCGCAGGTGCTGCCCTGCTTTTTCGGCGGTTCGGCGGACCTAGCCGGATCGAATAAGACAACGATCAAAGGCGGCGGCGATTTTTCCGCGCTGCAGCCGACGGGACGCAACATCTGGTTCGGCGTAAGGGAGTTTGCCATGGGGGCGGCGCTTAACGGTGCGGCGTTGCATGGCGGGCTGAGCGTGTTCGGTGCGACGTTCTTCGTGTTTGCCGACTACCTGCGACCGGCGATCCGCCTAGCGGCACTGATGAAGTTGCCGGTGACGTACGTTTTTACGCATGACAGCATCGCGGTAGGCGAGGACGGTCCGACGCATGAGCCGATCGAGCAGTTGGCTTCGCTTAGGGCGATGCCGAATCTGCATGTGATCCGTCCGGCGGATGCGAATGAGACCGCGGCAGCCTGGCGGATTGCGCTGCAAGCGAGTGCGACGCCGACGGCTTTGGTCTTGTCGCGTCAGGATTTGCCGGTCTTGCCTGCGACCGATAAATTGGCCAAAGAAGGCGTGGTGCGCGGCGCTTATGTCCTTTCGCCGGGCAAAGGCGGTTCGCTGCGCGGCCTCATTCTGGCCAGCGGCTCGGAAGTCGCTCTGGCGCTCGAGGCGCAGGCCAAGCTGGCGGAGGAACATATCTATGTCTCGGTAATCAGTTTTCCTTGCTGGAGTCTTTTTGAAAAGCAGGGGCGCGAATACAAGGACAGCGTATTGCTGCCGCAAATTTCCGCGCGCCTCGCACTGGAGATGGGGGCGAGCATGGGCTGGGAACGCTACGTCGGCGAACGTGGCCGGGTCTTGGCGATCGATGCGTTCGGCGCATCCGCGCCGGGCGAAGAATTGATCCGCCGCTATGGCTTCAACGTGAAGAATGTAGTGGAACGGATGAAACAGCTGCTGGCCGAGAACCGCTGAAAGAAAGCGTAAGTGGAGTTATGATGTTGCATGGATGGCTTATGCGTAGCCTTACCGGCGGTGCATAAGCCCGTTTTGTCGTTGTTGCGGCAGAAGGCTGCAACGAAAAGATGGAGTGGATAAGACAGTGAAAAGTGAAATCATGAATCGCCAATTCATCCGGCTGATTCTGACCAATTTTTGTTATTGGGCCAGTCTGGATATCTTTATGCCGGTTTTGCCGCGTTATTATGACAGCCTTGCGTTCAGCGGCTTTGAAGTGGGGCTAGTCGTCGGTTCGGTTTCAAGCGGCGGCCTGTTGCTGCGCGTCGTGGCGGGCAAGGCGGTCGACCGCTTTGGCACGTCGCCGCTGGTTGCTATCGGCTTATGCCTGACGCTGCTTGCGGTGGGCGGTTATTCGCTCGCGAAGACACTGCCGCTGGCCATGTTCTGTGCGTTGGTGCAAGGGATTGGCTTGGCCTGCTACAGCGGCGCGGCGCTGACGATGGCGACCCTGATGTTCGAGGAAATTCATACGACGGAGGTCTTTGCCTGGTATAGCCTGCTCGGCATGCTCGGTGCCAGTCTGGCGATGGCTGCGGCCAGTCCGATTTATCTCTTGGGCGGCATGTCGTTAGTCATTAAGGTCGGCGGCGCTTTGGCCCTGGCTGCGCTTTTCTTATTTCCGAAGCGACCGGCGATCCGGGTGAAGATGACGGCTTCAGAAACACGACCGATTCGGGAGATTATCGTTCACCCCGGCGTCTATCTGCCGACGCTCAGTCTCCTGTCGACCAGTCTTTGCTTTGGCGGCGCACTAACGTTTCTGCCGCTCATGATGCTGGGACGGGGCATTGCGGATGCGACGCCGTTTTTTGCTGCCTATGCGCTGAGCGTGATCATAACGCGTCTCTTTTTGCGCCAAATAACGCGCTTGGCGTCGCCGGAACGCTTGACGCTAGTCGCGGTGATTTTGATGGGACTGATGATGTGTCTGACGAGTGTGACGAATTCCTGGCCTCTGCTCAGCTTTTGCGGCGTGCTGATGGGCGGCGCGCTTGGCATGGCATTTCCGGTGATGGGGACGATCGTGACCGCGAGCACCGATCCTGTGAATCGCGGAACCGCGTTCGGCTTTTTTGCCACGGCGGCGGACCTGGGTTTTATCTTAGGCTCGGCAGGTTTTGGCTTTGCCGCTGTTTTTACCGGTTATCCGGGCGTGTTTTTCCTGGCGGGCGTCTATACGCTGCTTTATGGAACTGTATACGGAATTTGGCTGGAAAAGAAAATCACCCGCTTGACCAGCAAACTGTCTGAGTGATGGAGAAAGAGGAAAAAGAATGAAACAGACGTGGTCTTTAAAAGAAAAATACCGGCAGTTGCGCGACGTGATGCTGCCGATCTTTGTAACCCAGGTTGCGCTCTTTGCCATCGCCCTGTTTGCGGCAATCATGTCCGGCCATGCCGGAGCGGACGATCTTGCAGGCGTCGCGATTGGCGCGAACATATGGATGGCTGTATTTACCGGCCTGAACGGAATCCTGATTGCGTTGGTGCCGATCATTGCGCAGCTGCTCGGTGCGCGGGAAAAAGGCAGTATTTCGTTCAAGATCATTCAGGGCGTGTATCTGGCGCTGGCTGTTTCGGCGCTGGTTCTGCTCGTTGGCTATTTTGCCGTACCGGCGCTGCTCGATCGGATGGCGCTGCAGCCGGAAGTCCGGCGGATTGCGCAGGCGTTTCTCGGCGCCATCGCCTATGGCGTCGCGCCGTTATTTCTCTCGACTATTTTTCGCAGCTTCGTTGATACACTCGGCTACACGAAAATCACGATGCGGATCAGTCTGGCGGCGCTGCCGCTCAACCTGCTGCTGAACTATCTTCTGGTTTTCGGCAAATGCGGCATGCCGCGTTTGGGCGGCGTAGGCGCGGGCTATGCGTCGGTCATTACGTACTGGTTCATCTTGCTGATGTTCGTCTGGGTGGTGCAGCGCCTAGAACCGTTTCGTTCGTATGGCGTGCTGCAGCGCTTTTATCGCCTTGATGCGAAGATCTGGCGGGAGATCACGCGGATCGGCATACCGATCGGCATTGCCATTTTTTGCGAGACGAGCATTTTTGCCGCGATCGCACTCTTGATGAGCCGCTTTAACACGTTGACGATCGCGGCGCATCAGGCGGCGATCAATTTTGCTTCGCTGATCTATATGTTGCCGCTTAGCGTCGCGATGGCGCTGACGATTGCGGTCGGCTTCGAAACCGGCGCGGGGCGGTTTCGCGACGCAAAGCAGTATGCTTATCTGGGCTTAGGACTTTCCGTGTTTGTCGGCGGAATTTGCGCCGTGCTGTTGGTGTTTTACGGCAACCACATCGCCCGGATTTACAGCGAAGATCCGGCGGTGATCGAATTGACAGGGCGCTTTCTCCTTTATGCCGCGTTTTTTCAACTCTCGGATGCGGTTGCAACGCCGGTGCAGGGAATTTTGCGCGGCTATAAGGATGTGAATGTTACGTTTCTGGTGACTATTGCGGCGTACTGGTTTGTCGGGCTGCCGCTCGGACATTACTTGGCGCTTCAACCGGCTTACGGCGCGTACGGCTATTGGCTGGGCGTTATCATCGGCTTAGCGCTCGGCGCGTTATGCCTCTTGGGGCGTTTACTGTTGGTGCAGCAACGTCAGCGTTTGCTAAAAGAGGAAGAACGGGGCGCGCAAGGCTGAACTGCCTTTTTGCAGGGCTTTTGCGACGCGTACAGAAATATAATAATACGGTTTGAGATGACGAGGCTAGAAAAGGGGCGTGTTACGATGAAGGCGATGAAGAAAGCGGTGATCGCAGCGCTGATCGGTTTGAGCTGCACAGCGAGTCCTGCGTGGGCGGAAGAGGCGACGTTGACGCCAAACGAGGCAAGCGTTGCCGCGCGCAATGCGACGTATGATTTTTATGGCAAGTCGATCACGTTGCTTGACGGTAAAGCGGAAATGGATATGGTCGCGCATGGCGTGTCCTGGCTGCTGACTACGGCGCTCGAAGAGCCTCAGCCCGTGAGCGGCGACTTGAATGGCGACGGTACGCTCGATGCGGCGTTGCTTTTGAAACAGGAAAGCAGCGGCAGCAAAGCGGTCTATTATTATCTTGCGGCTACGCTAAGCCAGGCGGATGGAAGCCGCAGCGGCAGTAATGCGCTGCTCTTAGGCGAGAGCATTGTGCCGCAGCGCCTTGCGCTGGAAAATGGCGTGATCCGGGTCGATTATCTGACGCAAAATAAAAATAGCGCCGCAGGTCAGGCGCCGTTGCCGCTCAGCAAGGAATACGTCATAAAGCAGCGGGTTCTGGTCGAACGCGGTGCTGAAGAACGGGCGCAGGTCAAGGCAATGACGGTTCGCCATAACTTGTCGCGTTACTATGCATTGCTGGGGCTGGCACGTGAAGCGGCCGTCGCGCGCATCGCCGAATCTCCGATTGCGGCGGATGAAGGCGGTTTGGATTTTGTCAAAGAAGGCATCCGGATTTGGTTCAGCGATGCGAAAGTGAACCAAGTCTTTATCAGCGGCAAGGAAATCAGTTTCAACGGTTTGCGTCTGGGCGACGGCGTTGACAGTTTCAAAAAAGTCTTTGGTCCGGTAGTGAAAGAGAAACCCGGAATGCTTGAGTTCAACTATAAGGCTTGCACCTTACAGCTCATTTATGATGAGAAGACCGGCAACACGGTTTGCGCCTATCTCTTACAACGCTAAGAGGGACAAGTAAAGAAAGCGCCGTCTGTTTTCCGCTTGCGCGACAGACGGTGCTTTTTATTTACATAGTTGCAAGAAAAAAGAAAATAAAATGACGGATGGCGTAGAAAAAACATACAAATATTTACTGGATTATGCTATAATTCGACGTACATTAGTATAAAGAAAGGGGAACGCAGGTGTTATCAATTATTATCGGACTGCTAGTGGCTATGACCGGAGGTTTTTCCTTTATCTTTTTTCGTGATCTCTACAAATATCGCAGCCAGTTTTCTTCAGCCAGCCCGATGACCTTGAGCGCAATCGGCTTCATCACTAATTTTTTCGACACGCTAGGGATTGGAAGTTTTGCGCAGTTAACTGCTTTCTTCAAATTTTTCAAGTTAGTGCCGGATCGAATTATTCCAGGAACGTTAAACGTCAGTTGCTGTATACCGGTTGTTTTGGAAGCGCTTATTTTTACCACGATCATCGAAGTGGAACCCATCACACTCGTCGTGATGATCATTGCGGCTATGCTGGGCGCTGTGATTGGCGCCGGGCTTGTTGCCCGCCTGCCGGTTGATAAGGTGCGCCTCTACATGGGCATTGCCTTGCTGACGGTTGCGGCGATCATCTTAGCGGGCTTACTTGGCGTGATGCCGGTTGGCGGCGATGCGATCGCACTGACGGGCAGCAGCATGGTCATCGGCGCCGTGGGCAATTTCTTCTTGGGCGCGTTGATGACGATCGGCATCGGTTTGTTTGCGCCCTGTATGGCGCTGGTTTATGCGCTTGGGCTTAGCCCGCGGGTCGCATTCCCGATCATGATGGCGTCCTGTGCGTTCTTGCAGCCGGCTGCAAGCATCAAGTTCATCCAGACCGGGGCGTACGATCGCAAAGCAAGCCTTTGGATTGCGCTGGCCGGTTCGTTTGGAGTCTTAGTCGCGGCTTATATCGTCAAGAGTTTGCCGTTGCTGGTTTTGAAGTGGGTCGTGGTTTGCGTCATTATCTATACCGGCGTAACGATGATCCGCGCAGCGAAAAAATAAGCGGGAACAGGGTAAAGGGACTGTCGCTACTGACGGTCCCTTTAAATTTAGTACGATCTTGGCCGATTTTTAAAGGAATATTGAAATCGGCTTAGAATACTATGAAATAAGTAACTTCCTGCGTTGCAGCATCGGAAAAAATCCATATTTGGAGTTGGTTGCAATGTTTTCAATCATCAGACACGAATGCGGCGGACGAGCTCATGTAGTGGAAGGAACGGTACATTTGGGTTGGAATTTGTATTGCTGTAACCGATGCGGCTCCGTTTTTTGGAAATGGATTACCAAGGCTATGTTTGAAACGAAGGTTCAATAATGAATGTTAAAAAATGTAAAATATGATATAATGGAAGCGGGGAAAAGCAAAAGGGATTGGACAATTCGAGACTGAACCGGGCTCAACCAGGCAGAAGGGGGAACTTCTAGAAAGGAGTTGTCCGCGATGAGCCAAGAGCAAGTGGTTGTATTCAGTCTGGGCAAAGAAGAATATGCGGTGGACATTTCCCAGGTTCGAGAGATCATTCGTTACCAGGGGGCGACCCGAATTCCGAATGTTCCGGAGTACGTGGAAGGGATTGTCAATCTGCGCGGCAAGATCATTACCGTTGTGGATCTGGCAAAAAAAATGGGACTGGCCTGTGCCGAGCAGAGTGAGAATCGCCGGGCGTTGCTGCTGGAGGCATCCGGCAAGGATTTAGCGGTGATCGTGGATGCTGTTTCCGAAGTGCGTTGGTTGGAAGAGGCGAATATTGAAAGCGTGACGAGTGAAGTGGAAATGCTGAATGACGTCATCCTAGGCATTGGCAAGGATGGGGAGCGGTTAATCATTCTGCTCGATGTGGAACGACTATTTGCCTCGATGGGGCTTGTGCGTTTGCAGGACGCGGGGTGATGAACTTCATACGAAAAGCACCCTTTGCCGTGAGGCGCAGGGTGCTTTTACAGTCTAAGAGAGGCAGTAGCGGGCCATCAGATGTTCATCGGCGTAAGCCCCGTTCTTGATCGCGGCATATTTGCGCGTACCTTCGATGGAAAAGCCCATCGATTCATATAAGGCGATGGCGCGTTTGTTGTCGGTAAAGACGTTTAGCTCTACGCGCAACAGCATCAGCCATTGGTCGGCCAGAGTCAGGATTTCGCGCAGCAAGGCACGTCCGACGCCTTTTCCCTGCTGCTCGGCATCGACCATGATGCCGAGTACGGCGCTGTGCAGTTGACGTGCTCGCCGGTTGCGCTGCAGGCCGCATAGGCCGATGACTTTTTCTTGCGCGCCGTTTTGCAGTACCGCGACAAGCAGATAGTCGTGCTCGCTCAAACCGGCTAAAAAGGCTTCTGTGTCCGTGATTCGCTCGCCGGGAATGCTGAGTACGGTTTCCAATACGCCTGGCTGGTGCCGCAATTCGTGAATGGCAGCAGCGTCAGCCAGACAAACAGGTCGGATTTTCATTTCCATGCTTACAACTCCTTGTAAAAAAGATGCAAAATTAACTACAATTGTAAAACTAAAAATAGTTAATGTCAATTGAGCGTTGACAAAATTAATGATATTATTTATCCAGAAGACAAATGACGGAAAATAAAGGGGGCGCAAGAATGAATTTCAAATTTGTGCACAATAACTTGAATGTCTTGAATCTGGCAAAAAGCCTGGTGTTTTATCAGGAAGCCTTAGGACTAAAGGAAGTCCGCCGCATGGAAAAGGAGGATTTTACGCTGGTCTTTCTTGGCGATGGACAAACGCCGCACAAACTCGAACTGACGCACTTGCATGCGCGAAGCGAAGCGTATAATCTGGGCGAAAATGAATTTCACATCGCTTTTACGGTAGATGATTTTGACGCGGCTTATGCACTGCACAAAAAGATGGGCTGCATTTGCTATGAAAATAAGGCGATGGGGATTTATTTCATTGCCGATCCGGACGGCTACTGGCTGGAAATCTTACCTGACGGAAGAGGGTAAGAAAAAAATCCTACGCTAAAGAGAGCAGTGCAAGACAGGTTTTTGACCTGTCCTGCGCTGCTCTTTTTAGCGAAAAATTGAAACGCAAATTTTCGGACGAAATTGCGCGTAGAATGTGATAGGATAGCGGTATAGAAGCTTGTGGGGAGTGAGACGGGAGATGGAAAATTTTTCGAGCGGTGTCATGTGGCAGGCGGTTGTCGCAGGCGACGAACATTATGACGGACGATTTTATTACGGCGTGACAACGACGAAAATATATTGCCGGCCTTCCTGTCATTCCAAGTTGCCGAAGAGGGAGAATGCGGTTTATTTTCTCAGTGCTGTCGAAGCGGAAAAAGCCGGTTACCGGCCCTGCAAGCGTTGCCGACCGGAAGTGAACGGCGTTTACTCGCCGGAAGAGGAGCTGATCGAGGCGGCCTGCCGGATTATCAGCCTCGAATTTGACCGGGAAGGCTTGGCGGAAACATTGCCGGGGCGGCTCGGCAGCAGCGCGTTTCATTTTCAGCGTCTGTTCAAGAAGGCAAAAGGAGAAACGCCGGCGGAATATTTGCGCCGCGTCAGGATTACGCAGGCGACGGTGCTGTTAGCGGAAAGCATGCTCGACAATACGCGAATCGCCTTTGCGGTCGGCTTTCGTAGTCTTTCCGGATTTTATGCGGCTTTTCGACGCCAAATGGCCTGTTCGCCCCGTGCTTATCGCCAATTATGCCGCGAGACGGAAGAAGGGATGGAATAAATGATTGCATATGATTTTCTGGAATCAGCGGGTGGGCGTATTTATACAATCGTCAATGAAGGTGTGGTGGAAAAAATTCTTTTGGGCGAGCGGGAGTGGCAGGTCTATCAGACGGAGAAGAATTGTCCGCATGACAAAGAAGCCTGCCGCGAAGTCATTGAGCAGTTAAAGGAATATTTTCAAGGACAACGCAGGGAGTTTTCTGTTGCGCTGAAGGCAGACGGCACAGATTTTTTCTGCCGCGTCTGGGCTGCGGTCGCTGCCATTCCCTATGGAGAGGTACGCTCCTATAGCGAGATCGCCGCTCAACTTGATCGACCCAAGGCTTGCCGCGCTGTCGGCATGGCCAATAATAAAAATCCGTTGCCGATCCTGATTCCCTGTCATCGCGTCATCGGGAAAAATGGGAAGATGGTCGGCTATAAAGAGTTTGGCGTAACGTTTAAAGAATATTTGCTGCGTCTGGAGCAGGGCGAATGAAGGAGTTAAGCTGGAATGCGGCGCAGCGTGAGTTTTGCATCAAAACGGCGCCGAGTTACGAGTGGCGTCAACAGATGGATTTTTTGCGTCATTATCCGCCTGACTGCCTGTACCGATACAGGGAGGGACAGTTGGAGAGGGCTGTCGATTTCGGCAATTTCAGCTGGCTGATTACGGTTCGGCCTGCGCGGCAGGGCGAGCTTGTCGTGCGCTGTCTGAACGGGGAACCGACGCAGACGGAACGACGACAGCTTGCGGCGTTCGTCAGCGACTGGCTGGATCTGAAGCGCGATATAACGCCGTTTTACCGGATTGCGGAGAAGGATCCTCTGCTCGGCGCAAGCGTAAAAAAGTATCGCGGCTTGCGAATTTTCGCGTTGCCGGACCTATTCGAGGCGCTTTGTTGGAGCATCATCGGCCAGCAAGTCAATATTTCCTTTGCCTATACGTTGAAAAACCGCTTTGTCGAGACGTTTGGCAGCTTTATTCTCTGGCAGGAAGAAAAGCACTGGCTCTTTCCGTTGCCGGCGTTGATTGCCAAATTATCGCTGGATGATTTAACGCCGCTTAAATTATCGCGCGCGAAGGCGGGATATCTGATCGGCATTGCGCAGGCGATCACGCAGGGCGAGCTGAACAAAGAAGCGTTGCTGCACGAAGCAGATACAAGCGCTATGGCAAAACGTTTGATGCAGTTTAAGGGCGTTGGGCAATGGACCGCGGATTATGTGCTCATGAAAGCGCTGCTGCAGCCGGATGCATTTCCGGTCGGCGACGCCGGCGTGCAGAACGCCGTGAAGACGATTCTGGGGCGCAGCGAAAAACCGAGCGAGAAAGAACTGCGTGAATGGGCGCTTTCCTGGCAGGGCTGGGAAGCGTATGCGACGCTTTACTTATGGCGGACTCTGTTTGCTGAATGAAGCTGAAAGAGACGCGGCGAAATAAAAAAAGCGCAGCAGGGTTTGGCTTTTGCGCGGAGAATTGAAAAGAGGGAACAAGCGTAATTGAGTTTTGCAAATGAAGGAGGTCACTTCTATGGTAGCATTGAAGAATAAAATCGTTTTGATCAGCGGCGCGAGCAGCGGGATCGGGCGGGCCTGCGCAGAGCGCTTCGCCGCAGCCGGAGCGAATCTGATCCTGCTCGCACGCAATCTGACCAAGCTGAATGAAATCGCGGCGGCGCTGCGCAGCGAGCATGGCGTAAAGGTCATGGTCGATAAACTCGATGTGCGCGATCGTGTTGCGGTCGGCGCGCTAGTCGACAACCTGCCTGCGGAATGGCGAAAGATCGATATCTTAGTCAACAATGCCGGCCTTGCTTTGGGACTGGAAAAGTTGCACGAAGGCGATGCCGAGGACTGGGATGTGATGCTCGATACCAACGTCAAAGGCCTGTTGTACCTGACGCGTAAAGTCGTGCCGATCATGATTGAAAATCAGACGAATGGCCAGGTTATCAATATCGGTTCGACTGCGGGGATTCATGCCTATGCCGGAGGGGGCGTATACTGCGCGACAAAAGCCGCCGTAAAGTTCATCAGCGACGGGCTGCGCATGGATGTCGTGGATCAGCCGATCCGGGTCACGAACATTCAACCGGGCATGGTCGAGACGAATTTCAGCGTGATCCGTTTCCAGGGCGATCAGGCGAAAGCGGATAGCGTCTATGAAGGGCTTCAGCCGTTGGTGGCTGAAGATATTGCCGATGTGGTGCTTTACACGGCCATGGTTCCGCCGCATGTGCAAATCTGTGAAGTCACCGTTACGCCGACGCACCAGGCCACAGGCGGAGTTGTCCATCGTAAGAAAAAAGAGTAAAATGGAGCTGCAGGACAGTAGGGTCCTGCAGCTTTTTCTTTTTTGAAATTAACAATCTTATAAGCGAAGGGAAGTGTATGTTCAGTGTATTTGGAGCTTAATCGCTTGCCACATACTGAACATGAAAGATGAAATACCGAATTAGAAGTGTAGGTCACAGAACGAAAAAGATCTTTGCTGGCGCTGGAATCTTTCTGATCTTGCTGGCTCTGCTGCTGATGCTGGCGCTATATGGAATTACCTTCGGCACAGTGGCGACCGGTTGCCTGGGATTGGCGTTACTCGGTGCAAGTCGCCTCTTTGCGCCGCTTGCAGAGCAGAATCCGAGGCATTTACGTTTGCTCTATCGTTTGCAATGCGTAGTTTTCAGCGGCGTGATTCTTTTTCTGGCGTCGCTGTTAATCGTAGAGGGGTTCATCTATCGAGCCGGAAGCGATGATGCAAAAGCGAAGGGGCCGTTTTTAATCGTGCTCGGCGCTGCGGTACTCGGCGACCAGCCAAGCGTGACGCTGAGAGGACGGCTGGAAAAAGCGGTTCAATACCTGCACGCGCATCCGGAGGCGACAACAGTCGTATCCGGTGGCTTGGGGCGCGGCAAGCAATATACGGAAGCGGAAGTGATGCGGCGCTATCTGATCGAACGCGGCGTTGCAGCCGAACGGATCATCATGGAAAACCGTTCGACGACGACTTGGGAAAATCTGCGTTACAGCAAAATCCTTTTGCAGGAGCGGGCGGATTGGGACGGAAGTCTGGTCATCATCACTAGCGATTATCATCAATTCCGGGCGCAATATCTTGCGGCGCGGCTCGGCATCGAGGCAAGCGGAGAAGCGGTTCGCTCGCGGCCGCTGCTTTATTTGAATTATGCGCTGCGCGAATATTTCGCCGTACTGAAAACATTCTTACTGGATCGATAGAGAAGAAGGGGAGCTGAAATGGCCGATTTGCCGATTACCGATGTTTTGCCGCAACTGAAAGCGGCTTTGCAAAGCCACGCCTGCGCCGTCTTGATTGCGCCGCCTGGCGCGGGAAAGACGACGCGCGTGCCTTTAGAACTGATGCATGAGTCCTGGCTGGCCGGACAGACAATCATCATGCTGGAACCGCGCCGCCTCGCGGCCAAAGCGGCGGCTCGTTTTATGGCACGCTCGCTGCAGGAAGAGGTTGGAGGACGAGTCGGCTACCGTATCCGTTTTGACAGCCGGGTGGGCGATGCCACACGCATTCAAGTCGTGACCGAAGGCATCTTAACGCGCATGCTGCAAAACGACCCGGCGCTTAGCGGCGTAGGCCTGCTTATCTTTGACGAGTTCCATGAACGGAACCTGCATGCCGATCTGGGCCTGGCGCTTTCACGCCAGACGCAAACGCTGTTGCGCCCGGAACTGCGCATCCTCGTCATGTCGGCGACGCTTGAGGCCAAGCCGGTCGCCGCATTGCTCGATGCGGCGCCCGTTTTAGTCTCGGAGGGGAGAAGTTATCCGGTTGAGACGTATTATCTTGAAAAAGAGCTTGTCGGACGCAAAGAAGCGGCGCTTGTCGGCGTCATCAAACGGGCGCTGCGCGAAGCTGAAGGCGATGTCTTGGTCTTCTTGCCGGGCGTAGGAGAAATTCGGCGTGTGCAGCAACTGCTGGCGCAGGCTGGATTGCCGGAGTCATTATCGGTATTGCCGCTGCACGGAAATTTGCCGCAAAAGCAGCAGGAACAGGCGTTGAGCCAAACACCGCCGGGACGGCGTAAAATCGTGTTGACGACCTCAATTGCAGAAACCAGTTTGACCGTAGAAGGGGTGCGTATCGTCGTTGACAGCGGGTTGATGCGTCTCTCGCGTTTCTCGCCGCGTACCGGAATGTCTCGCTTGGAAACGCTGCCGGTTTCGCGTGCGGCTGCCGATCAGCGGCGTGGCCGTGCGGGACGGCAGGGGCCGGGCGTATGCTATCGCCTTTGGACGAAACGCGAGGAAAAAGGTTTGCCGGAGCAAAGCAAGCCGGAAATTTTGGCGACGGATTTGGCCTCTTTGGCACTGGAACTGGCGGTCTGGGGGATTCGACAGCCGGAGGAACTCGATTGGCTTGATTTGCCGCCGCAGGCGTCTTATGAACAGGCTGTTCGCCTGCTTAGACTGCTCGGTGCGTTTGATGCAGAAGGACGGCTCAGCGAACATGGCCGCCGGATGGCGGAAATCGGTCTGCATCCGCGCCTGTCGCACATGATTTTGACGGCGGCTGAACGGGGACTCGGCCGTATGGCCTGCGATCTCGCGGCACTGCTCAGCAATCGCGATGCGATGCCGGTAGAGCAAGGCGCAGATCTTAGACTGCGTCTCGATGCGCTGCAAGGCGTAGCCGCTTCTTTAGGCGGGCAGCGTGAAGAAGGCTCGCTCGCGCGCAGCCGTGCGGAGAGCCATGTGTGGCAGCGACGTTTGCGGCTAAAAAAAGAAGCGGACGTCACGGCGGATTGTTGCGGCAGTTTGCTGGCCTTGGCCTACCCGGATCGGATCGCGCAAAACAGGGGCAATGGGCGTTTTTTGCTCAGCAATGGACGCGGCGCTTATTTGCGCGGCGTTCAGGCACTGGCAGAGGAACCGTATCTGGTTGCGGCAGAACTCGATGATCAGGGCAGCGATTCGCGCATCTATCTGGCGGCGCCGCTGAAGTTGGAGGAGCTGCGCCGTGAATGCGCAGCTTTGCTGCGCACAGAACGGTGCGTGGCTTGGAAGAAAGAGACAAGAGCGGTGCAAAGCTGGCAGCGCGAACTGCTCGGCGAACTGGTTTTGCAGGAAACGCCGCTGGCAGAGCCGGATGCAGCAGCGGTCAAAGCGGCGATGCTGGCGGGCATTCTCCACGAAGGCGTCGAATGCCTGCCCTGGAGCAGCCAGGCGCACTCTTTGCGCCAACGCCTGCAGTTTCTGCATTGCCAGGACGATGTCTGGCCGGATGCTTCCGATAGGGCACTGCGGGAAAATCTTGCCGAATGGCTGGGACCGTATCTTTATGAGATCACGAACTGGGATGGATTGAAAAAGGTGGATTGGCTTGACGTGTTGTGCAGCCGTCTAAGCTGGCAACAGCGCAATGCGCTCGAGAAAGCGGCGCCGACACATGTCGTGGTGCCAAGCGGTCAGCGCGTGGCAATCGATTATGCGAATCCCGAGGAACCGGTGCTGGCCGTGCGCTTGCAGGAAATGTTCGGCCTCAGTGAAACGCCGCGTATCTGCGATGGGCGCGTACCGCTGCTCTTGCATCTTCTGTCGCCTGCGCGACGGCCAGTGCAAGTGACGCGTGATCTGGCGAATTTTTGGCGCGATACGTATTTCGAAGTGAAAAAAGACCTGCAGGGACGTTATCCCAAACATTACTGGCCCGAAAATCCACTTTTGGCGCAGGCGACGCATCGCGTCAAGGCGAAAATGGATAAGGGATAGGCATTGCTTTTTGCCGTCAATCATCTATACTGAAGAAAAAGAAAGAGGCAACTACGATGAATGGAACCGAACGAAAGAACATCAAACCGGGCACACGCGTAAAAGTGGTGCAAAAACAGGATCAGCGCACGGGTGCGCTGACGGAAGGCATCGTCAAAGACCTGCTGACCAAGAGTCCGGTGCATCACCGCGGCATTAAGGTAAGACTGGAAAGCGGCATTATTGGTCGCGTACAAGAGATAATAGGCTAAAGAAAAGACGGCATGATGGTTTTTATTGTAATTACAACAAAAACCATCATGCCGTCTTTTCGCAGGGATAGAGAAGAGAGGGGCAGCAATGCGGCTGCCCCTCTCTTTGGCGAACTATTTAATGACTACGACAGGAACGTCGGAGTATGTGACCAGTGCGTGAGCGACGCTGCCAATCAGCACATTGGCAAAACCGCCGTGACCGCGCGTGCCGCAAACAATCATGTCAGCTTGCCATGCCAACGCTTTTTTGATGATCGAATCCGTTATATGTCCGTTGCAGACTTCGCCGCTGACGGGGATGCCGCTGTCGCGGCAAGCTTCAAGCGCAGAATCCAGTTTCATCTGGAACAGTTCCATATAGGTTTTCTCTAAATCGTCAAGATGCGTTGGCAGATCGGTATGGTAGATGTTGCGCTCAAAGACCATGACCAAATGAAGGGAGGCTGTTGTCTGCTTCGCCATGTTCAGGCCCCAATCCAGAGCTTTTTTACTGTGCGGAGAGCCGTCATACGCGACCAGGATCCGTTGGATCGTCATAATTATCACCTCTTCATTAAATTGGATCTTAATAAAAAAGATTCGCCAAATGGTAAAAAATACCTTTCGATTTATGACTGCTGCAAGAAAAATAAAAAAATGAGATTGGCGAAGAACGGAGCAGAAAATGAACGAACGAAGCGCGTCAATTAAATTATGCATACATTTTAATGCTTTCTTATTTTAGTGTGTTAAAGTAATATAGAGACAGTTGATTTTACAAAAGCGGGGGATAACGATATGAAAAAAATGCTGAGTCTGGTAATGGTGACGCTACTGGCGATGTTGTTGGTGGCCGGTTGCGGAACGACGGCCAAGAAGAAAATTGTGGTCGGCTTGGATGATAATTTTCCGCCGATGGGGTTTCGCAATGATAAAAATGAAATCGTCGGCTTTGATGTGGATATGGCTAAAGAAGCCGGCAAACGATTGGGCCTGGAATTGGAATTCAAGCCGATCGATTGGAACAGCAAAGAAGCGGAACTTAACGGCAAGCGGGTCGATGTGCTTTGGAACGGCCTGACGATTACCGAAAAACGCAAAGAAAACATTTCTTTTACCAGTCCCTACATGGAAAACAGACAGATCATCGTGGTGAATGCAAACTCAACCATTAAAAACAAAGCGGATTTGAGCGGAAAGGTTGTTGGTGCGCAGGATGGCAGCAGCAGCATCGAAGCGATTGAAGGCGAAGGGCAAACCATGAAATCGTTCAAGGAACTGAAAAAATACGGCGACAATGTGGCCGCGCTGATGGATCTGAAAGTGGGACGTTTGGATGCCGTTGTGGTTGATGAAGTGGTCGGACGTTACTACATCGCCAAGAAGCCGGGCGAGTACATCGTGCTCAATGATAATTTTGGTTCGGAAGAATATGGTGTGGGCTTACGCAAAGATGATAAAGAGCTGTTGGAGAAGCTGCAAAAGACGCTTGCTGAGATGAAGAAGGACGGAACATCGGCAAAAATCTCCAAAGAATGGTTCGGCGCTGAAATCGTTAAATAAGCTGATCGCGGATTCGCCTGTGGTTGCTGCCATGGGCGTTTCTGCGCGTAACAGCGGGTGAAATGGCAGAATGGAGAAAAAAGATGGACTATGTAATGAATATAATCGGACCGATGCTGGAAGGTACGGTAGTGACGCTGGAAATGTTCTTTGTCACAATATTACTTTCCTTGCCGCTGGGCCTGTTATTGGCGTTGGCGCGAATTTCGCGCTATCGCAGCCTGCGTGAAGCGGTCGGCGTCTATATTTGGCTGATGCGGGGAACGCCGTTGATGCTGCAATTGTTGTTTGTTTACTTTGCTTTGCCGTTCATACCGGTTATCGGAATCCGCTTGCCCGATTTTCCGGCGGCCGTGCTGGCATTTGTCCTGAACTACGCGGCGTATTTCGCTGAAATCTTCCGTGCCGGCATTCAATCGATTGACCGGGGTCAATATGAAGCATCCAAGGTGCTGGGCATGAATTATGTCCAAACGATGCGCCGCATTGTCTTGCCGCAGGTGATACGCTGCGTGCTGCCTCCGGTCAGCAATGAGACGATCACGCTGGTCAAGGACACGTCGCTGATTTATGTCCTGGCGATGAACGACCTGCTGCGCACAGCGCGCAGCCTGGTGCAGCGTGATTTTTCGACGATGCCTTTTTTGGTGGCGGCGGTGTTTTATCTGGCGATGACGCTGGTTTTGACCTGGATGTTTCAAAAGCTGGAGCGGCGTTATGCCGCGCATGATGAATAGGAGAAACGAGCATGATGATTCGAGCACTTGATATTCATAAACGCTTTCAAAAATTAGAAGTTTTAAAAGGTATTACGCTGGAAGTGGCTAAAGGGGAAGTTGTGGCGATCATCGGTCCGTCCGGCTCGGGCAAGAGCACGTTCTTGCGTTGTCTGAATCGCTTGGAGACGATCGATCAGGGGACGATCGAGATCGAGGGCGAAACGCTTGTCAGGCCTGCAGCGGATGGCGGTGTGCAATATGTTACGGAAGCGGAGGGGCGACGCATCTGCGGCAAGATGGGCATGGTGTTCCAACAGTTTAACCTGTTTCCGCATCTGACGGTCTTGGAAAACCTGATCGAAGCGCCGCTGACGGTGCAAAAAGTCAGCCGTGAGACGATCATTCCGCAAGCGGAGGAGTTGTTGAAAAAAGTCGGCCTCTTTGAGAAACGCGATAATTATCCGTCGCGCCTGTCCGGCGGACAGAAGCAGCGGGTTGCGATCGCAAGGGCGCTGGCGATGCAGCCGGACATCATGCTTTTTGACGAGCCGACCTCTGCGCTCGACCCGGAACTGACCGGCGAAGTGCTGAAAGCGATGCGACAGCTGGCCGAAGAGCATATGACGATGTTGGTGGTAACGCATGAAATGGGATTTGCCAGAGAAGTGGCGAATCGCGTCATCTTTATGGATGAAGGCGAAATTGTTGAACAAGGTTCGCCGGAACAGATTTTTACCTGCCCGGCGCAGCCGCGCACGCAGGCTTTTTTGCAAAAAATCCTGTAATGCAGGCGTAAGAATGTCTTTCTATCGTTCAAGAGCATTGGCTTTTGCGCTGGAAAGACATTTTTTTTTGCCGCTTGGGCGCATCATAAGAGCGGCAGGAACTGATTTTGTTTTGCAGAATTATAGCGATAATTAGAAAAAACGAAGAAGGCGAAAACGAACAAAAAATCATTCTCAACGCCATAAAAAAAGAGTGCTTGCGTTTTTGGTTGAACGGCTCGGGCAATGTAAATCCTGCAGAAAAACGGATGGAGGTCGGGCGATGAGCATTGGGCGTAAGATTCTTTTGTTAAACCTGGCTATGGTGCTGGTTCTGGTAGGAGTGACGTTTGGCGTTGGGCATCATGTCGCGACAGACGGGTATCTGCGTTTGGAAGAAGAACGTGTTTTGAATGAAACGAGCCGGGCGGCGGATAACTGGGATGAGGAAGCGAAAACGCTGCTGGGCGTGACGCGGGACTGGGCGGCGTGGAACGGGATGTACCGCGCGCTTGCCGAAAGCAAGGCGGATGCCTTTTTCAAAAGCAATTTGTCTTTGGCGCAGATGCTGAATTTGAAGATCGATATCGCTCTTTTGCTGGATCCGGAAGGCAAGGTCATTATATTGCAAGGCTTAGGCGCGGAACGCGAAAACTTGCGGCCGGAACTGGAACGTCAGGCGCGGCGGATCGCGGCAACGCTGCCGCAGCAGCTTGCCCGTGAAAATGCGTTGGCAGGCTTGGTGCTGAGCGATGACGTGCCATTGCTGCTTGCGGCGCAGCGCATATCAAGTACCGATTACCGGGGACCGAGCCAGGGCGTACTGGTTTTTGGCCGTATTGTCGATGCAAGGTACATGAAAGAGATGACGCGGCGCATCCAGGTGCAGATGAATTTTAGAAAGGGAGAAAAGGAAGCTTCATCCGGCTATTGGCAACGGATCGTGACGCCGAATGAAGTGCGGGGTTACCGTAGCCTCGTCGATCTGTTCGGTGAAGAAAGCATCCTGCTTGAAACGACATTGCCGCGTACGATCATGCAGCGCGTCGAAGAAATGATCTTTCGCTATTCTCTGATGACGCTGCTGCTTGGCACGGCGGCAAGCATGCTGACCTTTTGGCTCTCTCGTTCTTTGGTGGTGCGGCGCTTGGAAAAGCTCGATCAGTTTATGCGCAAGGTTGCGGCGCAAGAGGACGGCATTTCGCTGCAGCTTGATTTGGTCGGTCACGATGAGGTGTCGCGTACGGCGCAGACGATGAACCTGATGCTGAGCCAATTGCAAAGTTCGCGCGAAAAGCTGAAGGAGATGAGCCTGAGAGACGGCCTTACCGGTCTGTACAACCGGAGCTTCTTCCAACAGGAACTGGAGCGGCTTGAAGTAAGCGACGTTGAGCGAATCGACATCGTGGTCTGCGATGTGGATGGACTGAAAATCGTCAATGATACGTTGGGACATGACGTCGGCGATGAAATGATCCAGCAAGCCGTCCGCTTGCTGCTGTCCGTATTCGGCGAAAAGGCAAAGGTAATCCGCATGGGCGGCGACGAATTTTTGATCATGCTTTACGGAGAAAGCGAAGAGCATGTGCGGAACGCTTGCCACCGGATCCAAGAACAGCTGGAACTGGTGAAACTAAAGCGCGATGGCTTCATCCTGAGGATGTCGGTGGGCTGGGCGTTTTCCGATACACCGCCGATCAGGGCGCATCATGTGGCTACGATGATCCGTGAAGCGGATGATGCCATGTACCGGCGAAAATTGGCTGCGAGTTCGGAGAATCGCCGCATCATGCTGGAGTCGATTCTGAAAATGCTGGACAGCCGGGATTATCTCAATGAAGGACATGGCGAAAGGGTCGGAGCGCTGGCCTATCGTCTGGGCGAACTGGCCGACGCCTCCTCTGAGCAAAAGGAACGCCTTTTACTGCTTGGCAAGGTACATGATATCGGTAAGGTCGGCGTCGCCGACGAGATCGTCTTTAAAAGCGGACGTCTTACGGCAGCGGAGCGGAGTGAAATGGAACGACACGCGGAGATCGGTTATCGGATCGCGCAGGCCATCCCTAACTTGGCGGCGGTGGCGGACTTAGTGCTGAAACATCATGAATGGTGGAACGGAAACGGCTATCCGCTTTCTTTACGCGGCATGGAAATCCCGTTTGAAGCACGTGTACTGGCAGTGGTCGATGCATATGACGAAATGACGACCGATCGTCCTTACCGCAGTGCGCTGCCGGTGAAAAAAGCGCTTGCCGAACTGGAACGTATGGCCGGGAGACAGTTTGATCCGGAACTGACGGCGCTGTTCGTCAAGATGATTCGGAAGGAGATCGGCTAAAAAAAGAATCCTGCGGGATTCTTTTTTTTATTGCCGGACAGCTGGAAGGACTTTGACGATCTGTGGTAAACTGGTCTGAGATGTTTTTAAAAGGAAGGATGGCTGATCGATGTTAGAAAGAGCGAGAAAAGCGCTGCAGCAATATTACGGCTATCCTGCGTTTCGCCCGGCGCAAGAGCCGGTAGTCGAAAGTTTGTTAGCCGGCAAGGATACGTTTGCGATCATGCCGACCGGAGCTGGAAAGTCGATTTGCTTTCAAGTTCCGGCGTTACTGGCCGATGGAGTCAGCGTTGTTTTTTCACCGCTGATCTCACTGATGAAAGATCAGGTGGATGCGCTGGATACGATGGGCATTCCAGCTACGTTCATCAATAGCTCACTCGGTGCGGGGGAAGCGGCTAAGCGCTTGGAGCAGGTGCGCAGCGGCGAAATGAAACTGGTTTATATCGCGCCGGAGCGTCTCGATTCCGAAGCGTTTGCGAGAGTCTTCGAGACGTTGCCTGTGTCGATGGTCGTGGTCGATGAGGCGCATTGCGTTTCGCAGTGGGGACACGATTTTCGTCCCAGTTATCGATTGATTGCCCCGGCGCTCGCCAAACTGCCACGCCGTCCGATTGTCGCGGCGTTTACGGCGACCGCGACGACCAAGGTCAAAGAAGATGTCATAAGCCTATTGGGCCTCGAAGAGGCGCAGCTTTTTGTCAGTGGTTTTGACCGGCCGAACTTGTCGCTCTCGGTAATCAGCGGTGAGGATCGCTTGCGTTTTGTGAAGAAGTATGTCGCGGAGCGGACGCAGCTCTCGGGCATCATTTATGCGGGAACGCGCAAGGAAACCGATCATTTGTGGGAGGTGCTGCAGCGCCAGGGCATCGCCGTCGGGCGCTATCATGCCGGACTCAGTGAAGCGGAACGTACGGCGGCGCAGGACGATTTTCTCTATGACCGCAGCAAGGTCATCGTGGCCACCTGTGCCTTCGGCATGGGAATTGATAAATCGGATGTTCGCTATGTGCTGCATTACAACATGCCCGGCAATATTGAAGCGTACTATCAGGAAGCGGGCCGTGCGGGCCGCGACGGCGATCCGGCCGAGTGCATTCTACTTTTTTCTGCGCAGGACATTCGTTTGCAAAAATTTCTCCTGGAAAAAGGAGCGGCCGACGCCGGAGCGCCGCTGGAGAAAGTGACTCAGGATGCAGCCAAACTCTGGGACATGGTTGAATATTGTCGGACGGCGGACTGCCTGCGCGGTTATATTCTGCGCTATTTCGGCGAACGGGAAGCGGCCGATCAATGCGGCAATTGCAGTTCCTGCCAATCCGACAGCCCGATGGAAGATATGACGTTACCGGCTCGCCAGGTCATGTCTTGCGTACTGCGGCTCAAAGAGAACTTTGGCGTGGAGATGATTGCCGAAGTGCTAAAGGGCAGTGAACTGCAAAAAGTGATGAACATGGGCTTCGACCAACTTTCCACCTACGGGCTGCTTAAAAGTTGGACCGGGCCTGGAATCCGGCGCTTTATCCATTGGCTGATCGACCACGGTTATCTGCTGCAAAGCGATGATCGTTTTCCGGTCGTCAAGATGGCGCCACGCGGCGTCCCGGTATTGCGCGGCGAAGAGACCGTCATGAAACGCAGCGTTGCGGCTGTCAAGCGCAAGGAGAGCGTTGGCGGCGAACTGTTTGAAACGTTGCGGAAACTTCGCCATTCGCTTGCCATGCGCGATCATGTGCCGCCCTATGTTGTCTTTGCCGACAGCGTCCTGCAGGAAATGTGCCGTGTGCGACCGCAAACGCTGGACGAGCTGCGCGAGATTAAAGGCGTCGGCGATCGCAAACTGGCTCGTTATGGCGAAACGTTCTTGGCGGCGCTGCAAGAAAGCGGCGTTTAAGCGAAGGAGGAAAGAGCGGAATGAAGAAGAGAAGAAACAAGCAGATCCTATGCGGTTTAGTGTGGTTCTTAATCGGCGTGTGCGGCATCTTCAGGCTGGCTGAGGCTGCCCCGCTCGTTTTGTTCGTTCCGCTCGACGATCGCCCGGTCTGTCTGGCCGATACGCTGGCGACCGCTCGGGCGGCAGGTCTTGAAGTGCATACGCCGCCGCAGGAATGGCTTTCAAGCCGTGATCATCGCGGCGATCCGGATAAGATCTGGCAGTGGCTGAAGGAAGAAGCGCCGCGCGCTGATGCGGCGGTTGTATCGCTCGACAGCCTGATTTACGGTGGCTTGGTTCCGTCTCGTACGCATGAACTGGATGAAAGTGTTTTGGCGTTGCGGCGTAAGCAGATCGAAGAGTTGAAAACATTGCAGCCTAGCCTGCGACTTTATGCATTTTCGACGCTGATGCGTTCGCCAAAGGCGAGTGCAGGCGGCGTCGATGCTTCTTATTATGAAGTCTGGGGGCCTGACCTTTTTCGTTTGGGAGCGCTGACCGACAAACAAGAAAGCGATGGCGTAACACAAGCGGAGCGAGCCGAAATCACCCGACTTTCGGAAAAAATTCCTTCAGCTTATCTCGCAGATTGGCGGCAACGGCGTGTAAAGAATCTTCGCAATAATTTGGCGCTTTGGGATATGACGCAGGCGGGGGCAATTGACTATCTGCTGTTGGGACGTGATGACGCCTGGATGTACTCTGATTCGCGGCGCGATTTGCGCTGGTTGCTTGCGCAGCGCGAAGGTAAACCGGATCTGAGCCGTTTTGCCACGATGGCCGCAGCCGACCAGCTCGGCATGCTCTTGATGGCGCGGGCGGTCAATCATTTCAGCGGACAAATTCCGTTTGTCGCGGCGGTCTATGGCGAGGGAAGCGGCAAGAATACGGTGCCGAGTTATCAGGATGAAACGGCGGGCGCCAATGTCGCGGCGCAAATCTGGGCGACGGGCGCGTTCCCGGTTCCCGAGCCGGAGCGGGCGGAACTCGTTTTGGCCGTACATACGCTGGCTGACGGCAAGACAAAGGAAGCGTCATCCAAAGAGAACAGCGCGACGCCGAGTCCGGCTGCGGCCGCTATGGCGGGAAGGATTGCAAACTGGCTTGCTGCCGGGCGGACGGTGGCTGTCGCCGATATCGCATACGCCAATGGTGCGGACAACGGTTTCATGACGGAAATGCAGCGGCGGCATCTTTTAGGACGCTTGGCGGCTTACGGCGGTTGGAATACGGCCAGCAATTCGGCCGGATTTGCCTTGAGCCAGGGGATGTTGGCGGCGCGGATGGAGAGTGTTGCGCAGCGGCGTCTGTTGCTCGGGCGTTTCTTGGATGACTGGGCGTATCAAGCCAATGTGCGCCAGCAAATCATCAAACAGGTACTGACGCCCGCTTCGCTCAGCAGCGTGCGTTTGGGCGAGCGGCGTGCGCAGGTGGAAGCGCAAACGACAGCCGCGCTGCGCTTTTTTGCCGCGCAGCATTTCCCCGATTTGAAGACGCCTGAATTTCAGGCGGAGCACCCATGGGATCGGATGTTTGAAGTGAAAATAATTTGGTGACGAGAAAAATCAGACCTTTTTGCCTAAAGGTCTGATTTTAATTTGTTTGTTTAAAGATAAAGGAGTTAGCTTCGGTTTTACCGAAAGTAAAAATAATAATTACAGAAGGCCGACAGCCTTGGGCTGAGAAGGGGAGGCTTGCAATGGAAGTCTTTTTGAATCAAGCTTGTCTGAAACGGTTAGATTTGGTACGAGAAATGGAACGGCATTGCCCGGCGCATTTGGCAAGCGATATTATGGTGACGGGTTCAGTCTCGCGCGGTCTTGCCGATGATAATTCTGATATTGAAATCCTGTTCCTGACGGAAGAAGACGTGTCCGAAGTAAAACGGACAGAATGGATAAAATCGATTGGCGGAAGTGAGATCCAGTCGTATAGCGGCCCGATCGGCGATCGTTCCACATGGCTGATTTTCCGTTGGCAAGATTTTTGGTTTGAAGCCGGTTGGCAAAAAGGCAGTCAGCTGACAGCACAGCTGGAACAAATCCTCTCAGCTCAGGTATACAGCCACGATAAACTGCGCATCGCCTCGATCGTGCAGTATGCGATCGGCGTACGCGACAGCGGCTTGCTGCCAATCTGGCAGGCGGCGCTGCAACAATATCCGACGGAATTGCAAGAGGCGATCATTTCCAGTACGATTGCCCCATGGACGTTGGACCTTGGGCTTCAAGTCCGTCGCGCGTTGGCTGCGCGCGACGACCGGATTCCTCTTTTGGAGCGAATGATTGCCGATGTGCATCGCGTGCTGCGCATCTTGTTTTCGCTCAACCGGCAGTGGGAACCAGATTGGAAATGGATACCGCATATCGTGGAAAAACTGGAGTGCTGTCCGCCGCATCTGGCGGAACGGATTAATACCATCGTTTGTCTGCAGGATGCGGAAGCCAGTGTGCAGGACTGTTTTGCCCTGATTCACGATACGTTGAAATTATTGCCGGAAGTTTGGCAAAAAAGGCCGGAAGTAAGACGAATTCTTGAAAATATCGGCTGAGTGTGTAAGGAGTGTAATGGGGAGGTCTGGCGATGCGTCTGCAGCAGCAAATCATCATAGCCGTTACAGGGGCCTGCGGTTTAATGGCGCTGGGGCTTGGTTTTTACGGCTTGGGCACGATAAAGCAAACCCATCAAACCTATATTGCGGAAACGCGAAATATCATGCAGGAACAGTATGACCGCAATGTGAAGATGGAAGTGGAAACCGCGGTGAGCCTGCTGAAAGCGGTCAAGCAGCGTCAGGAACGCGGCTTACTGACGGAAAACGAAGCGAAGCGTTTGTCCGCTGATTTGCTGCGCGAACTGCGCTATGACGGCGGCGTCAATTATTTTTGGATTGATGCAGTGGACGGAACCAATATCGTCCTGCTTGGACGGGAGAGTGAAGGCCGGTCGCGTTATGCGTTAACCGATTCGCACGGCACGAAGATTATCGCCGATATGATTGCCAATGCACAGAAACCGGGCGGCGGCTTTACAAACTATTGGTTTCCAAAGCCAGGAGAAACTGCGGAGTCGCCAAAGCGCAGCTATTCACTGCTCTTTGAACCGTATCAATGGGTGGTTGGAACCGGAACCTGGCTGGACGATGTGGAACGCCTGACAGCCAGGCAAGAGGCGGCTTATCTGCACGGGATGCGTCAGGATCTGGCTGTTTCGGCGGGCATTGTTTTGCTGGGCTTTTTGTTGACGGGGCTTTCCGCCTGGCTGCTCGGACGGCGCATTGCCGGGCCGATCCAGGAGATGGCCTCGCGAATGCGGGAGATGTCCGGCGGGAAACTGAAGGTTGAGCCGATTGAAGTGCGCGGCGCTGCTGAAACCGTACTGCTTGCGGAGAGCTTTAATATGATGGCGGTAAACCTGCGTAAACAGCGCAGCGCGTTGGAAAAGAGCGAAGCCCGCTTTCGCAGCCTGATTCAGGAAGCGGTTGACGGCATTATTTATCTCAGCCGCGATGAACGGATCATGATGGCAAATCGTCAGATTGAAGAGATCAGCGGCTATTGTCAGGCGGAATTGATCGGCTTTGGCCTGGAAAAACTTTTTGCGGAAGACGTACTGGCGGAAAAACCGTTGCGTTTTGATTTACTTGCCCAGGGGGAGACGGTTACCGAAGAGCGGGAACTCGCGCATAAAGATGGGCGACGGATCATCGTTGAAACACGGGCCTGTCAGCTTGCGGACCGGACGATCCAATGCTTCTTTCGTGACATCAGCCAACACAAGGAAGCGCAGGCGCGCCTGCTCCTACAGCATAATGAACTGATGGCGTTATATGAAGAAATGGCGGCTACCGACGAACTCCTGCACCAACAATATCAGCGCCTCATGCAAAGCGAAGAACGCTATCGGTTGGCGATGGAAGGTGCAAACGATATCCTTTGGGATTGGGATATTGAGGCGGACTGCATCGTCTGGTCGGAAAAAGCGTGGGAATTGGTTCCTTTGCCGCAAGGAAGCACGGATCGCAGAGACTGGGAACGTCTGATCCATCCGGATGATGCGGACGGTGTCGCGAAGCGGCTGCAGGAGTATCTGAACGGCAGACATCAGTTCTACACGGATGAATTTCGCGTTGACAGTTGCAAAGGCGAATATCGCTGGATATTAAGCCGCGGCAAAGTGCTCTTTGACGAAACAGGCAAGCCGATTCGGATGGCCGGCTCGTATACCGATATCAGCGAGAATAAGAAACGTGATTTGCGGATTGAACAACTGGCGTATGTGGACATGTTGACGGGTTTGCCGAATCGAACATCGTTCCTGAAGGAATTGGACGCTGCGATCGCAGAGGGCAGCGAGGCCAAAGGAGCCTTACTGTATCTGGATCTTGATGATTTTAAAGATATCAATGACACCTTCGGCCATTCGTTCGGCGATAAAGTTTTGTTGCAGGTTGCCGAGCGATTGTATGGCGTGGCGCAGGCGCAGGCTTTCGTGGCACGCCTGGGCGGCGATGAATTCACCGTCATGTTTATGGGGATAGGAAAAGAGGAAGTCGAACAATATCTGGCGGATCTGTATCGCGAATTCCATGGCGACTTTCAGGTGGAAAATATCCGCTGCCACGTCGGCATCAGCATTGGCATTGCCCTCTGGCCGCAGGACGGCATCGTGGCGGATGAACTGTTTAAGAAAGCGGACATGGCATTGTTCCAGGCGAAGGCGGCCGGACGCAACAAATACCGTTTCTTCCTGCAGGAAATGGCAGATGTGGTCGAGGAAAAGACGCGGCTTGGAAGTCAGCTGCGCGATGCGATTGCCGCACAGGAGCTTTTCCTCGAATATCAGCCGCTAGTGGACGCGCTGACGAAGAAGCCGCTGCGCCTGGAAGCGTTGCTGCGCTGGCAGCATCCTGAGCTGGGAAGGATTTCACCGGCGCAGTTCATACCGCTCGCGGAAGCAACCGGTTTGATTGTGCCGATCGGCAGATGGGTGTTGATGCAGGCGGCCATATTTGCCCGTCAACTGGTGGAGGAAGGCTGGCCGCAGGCGGTCGTAGCGGTCAATGTATCGGTGCGTCAGTTGATGGAAGATGAGTTTATCGCGATGGTGCGCGGTGTGCTGGATGCAACAGGACTAGCGCCGGCTAATCTGGAACTGGAAATAACGGAGTCCGTCGTCATGGGCGACTTGCCGAAGGCGATCGGCAAGTTGAAGACGCTGCGCCAACTCGGCATCCAAGTGGCGCTGGATGACTTCGGCACTGGATACTCGTCATTGACCTATTTGCAACAGTTGCCGCTCGACGTCATAAAAGTGGATCAAGCCTTTGTTCATGATATTGACGGCAGGAAAAATCAAGGCGACATTGTCGAAACCGTCATCGATCTGGCGCATCGTCTTGGCTTGCAAGTGGTTGCGGAAGGCGTTGAAACGGAGGCGCAGGCCGAAATTTTGGCGGCTAACGGCTGCGATGCGTTGCAAGGCTACTGGATCAGCCGTCCGTTACATGCGACCGAAGTGAAAAAGTGGCTGACGGAACAAGCAGAAGAAGCGAAATAAGAGGCGAAAAACGGGTTGACTGCATGCGGCGGTCAACCCGTTTTTGCGTGGACTTGCAATCTTTGCCCGCGTCTGCTATACTGATAAAAGTTTTAGTACCAAGTAATAATATCGAGTG
The DNA here is from genome assembly GCF_030542965.1 of Azotosporobacter soli. Taxonomy (NCBI): domain Bacteria; kingdom Bacillati; phylum Bacillota; class Negativicutes; order Selenomonadales; family Sporomusaceae; genus Azotosporobacter; species Azotosporobacter soli. Next base: position 216,435 of record NZ_JAUAOA010000003.1, on the reverse strand, counting down.
CTAATAATAGATAATAAAATCTGCGCGGCGTAAGAATAGGTAAAGGCAGTGCAGATACAGGAGGATCTCATGGCAACAGTGGCAGAATGCATTGAAGAGCTGAAAAACAAACAGGAACAGCTTAAACAGGGCGGCGGCGCGAAACGGGTGGAGAAACAGCATGCCAGCGGTAAACTGACTGCGCGCGAGCGTATCGAGCTTTTGTTGGACCGCGACAGTTTCATAGAAGTGGATCAATTTGTCAAACATCGCTGCGTGAATTTCGGCATGGAAAAGCTCGATACGCCGGGAGAAGGCGTCGTAACCGGCTACGGCACGGTCGACGGACGGCTGGTCTTCGTATTTGCACAGGATTTTACGGTAGTCGGCGGTTCGCTTGGCGAAATGCATGCGGCTAAGATCGTCAAGGTGCAGAAGATGGCGCTCAAGATGGGCGCACCCATCATCGGCATCAACGATTCGGGCGGTGCGCGCATTCAAGAAGGCGTCGATGCGTTGGCCGGTTACGGCGAAATATTCTTTAATAACACGATGGCATCGGGCGTGATTCCGCAAATTTCGGTGATCATGGGACCTTGTGCTGGGGGAGCGGTTTATTCGCCGGCGATTACCGATTTTATCTTTATGGTGCAAAAGACGAGCCAGATGTTTATTACCGGTCCGCAGGTGATCAAGACGGTGACCGGCGAAGAAGTCGGCGCGGAAAAATTAGGCGGCGCCATGACGCATAACTCGGTTTCCGGCGTGGCTCACTTCATCGCGAATGATGATGAACATTGTCTGGAGCAAATCCGTTACCTGCTGAGCTTTTTGCCGAGCAACAATTTGGAAGCGGCGCCGGAATATGCGCTGGAAGAAGGTTCGCGTGAATTGATCCCGGCTCTCAATACGGTCATCCATGATGATCCGTCCATTCCCTATGACATGAAAGAGATCATCCGCCTGATCGTAGATCGTGGTGAATTCTTCGAGGTGCAGCCTTATTTTGCGCCCAATATCATAACCTGCTTTGCCCGGATGGAAGGCAAGACGATTGGTATTGTTGCCAGCCAGCCAAAAGTAATGGCCGGTTGTCTCGATATTGACACCTCCGACAAATGCGCCCGTTTCATCCGCTTTTGCGATTGCTTTAACATTCCACTGGTGAATTTGGTCGATGTGCCGGGCTTTTTGCCGGGCATGAATCAGGAATACGGCGGCATCATCCGCCATGGCGCAAAGGTACTCTATGCTTATTCGGAAGCCACCGTGCCGAAAATTACTCTGATCACGCGAAAATCATACGGCGGCGCATATATCGGCATGTGCTCGCGCCATCTTGGCGCGGACATGGTCTTCGCCTGGCCGATGGCGGAAATCGCGGTCATGGGACCGGCCGGTGCGGCGAACATCATCTTCCGCGGTGATCCGGATGTGGCGCAAAAATCACAGGAGTATGTCGATGAGTTTGCTACGCCGTATAAAGCAGCTGAACGCGGCTACGTCGATCAGGTGATCGAACCGCAGGAAACCCGAAAGCGCATTCTGCAGGCGCTTGACATGCTGAAGACAAAACGCGAACAGCGTCCGCAAAAAAAACACGGTAATATCCCTTTATAATTAAAAAAGCACCGTCCGGCAAGCCGGACGGTGGGGACTGTTGACAAAACGAAATTAAGTGAGACGTTTTTTACACGAAGAGTCGAAGAAGGAAAGGTTGGAAGAGATTTTAAATTCTTCCTTTCTTCTCTCCGGGCTGATAGTAGCGGCCCGCTTCGCTTCTTCGTGTTATCGTTTCCGTTAATCCTTCTATTCGTTCCTGTTATCGTATTCTGTTTTTTCAATTGTCGACACTAAAAAGCACCGTCCAGCCGGACGGTGCTTTTTAGTGTCGAGATTATTTGAAGATGCCGAGCGGTTTGCCGGTCGGCAAAAATGTACGGCCGAAATGCGTGTTCAGCACGACGGCGCCGGAACCATAGAAAGAGAAAAGGGCGATCGCCAGTTCCGTCCAGGCTGCAATGGTGTGCGCCGAATGCGAAAGTCCGAAAGCGTCAGCGGCTAAGGCTGCCAGCAGGACATCAATGAGGAGGAAGATGCTGAGCAAAACCTTATTAGTTTCAATGGCGCCGATCGTCATGAATAAAGAAAAAATAAGATAGCCTAAAAAAGCGAAGCCGAGCTGACGGACATCGGTGGCCGCGGCGAGAGCCGGACCAAAAGCGCCGAGTTTGATCAGCCAGGATGACGCGACGCCGAACCAGAAGAAGGCATAGCCGCCAAAAGCGGTGGCGCCGAAAATATTGTTGTGTTTGAAGTCATAGAGGCAGGCGATCAGTTGTGCGAATGCGCCGAGAAAAATGGCCCAGGGAATCACGAAGGACAGCCCTACCGTCCAGCCCAATTTTTGCGAGGATGCCACGAAGGTTACCATCGCTAGGCCGAGCAAGCCTAAGGCGGAAGGATCGGCAACGGAAATGCTTACTTTTTGGCTGTCATGGGTACTCATACTCATCAAGAACCTCCTAATATGCAAAGTACATATAAAATAGCATACTGGAGAGGATATTGTCAATTTTTGTCGAGAAAATAGTGCGGACTGCTCGCAAGATAAGACAAAAGCGTTGCAGGAATTTGCTGCCGTACGACTAATTTACAAATAATAACAGATGGTGTTGCGTCTAAAGCAAATGTTCATGCTGCGAAAAGGCGGTGTTAATATGGCATTTCTCGGGATTGATTTAGGTACAACGATGTTGAAGCTTTTGTTGATGGATGAAGAGGGCAAGGTGCTCTACACCTTGACGAGAGAATATCCGATTTACTATCCGCGTTCAGGTTGGGCGGAACAAAATCCGCGTGAATGGTGGGAGGCTGCTGGAGCGGGAATCCGCGAATTGTTTATGAAAGCCGGACTGTCGCCGGAAAGCGTGCGTGCAATCGGGCTTAGTGGACAGATGCATGGCTTGGTGTTGCTTGATGAACACAATAAGGTTCTGATGCCGGCGCTTTTATGGTGTGATCAGCGTACTCGGGCAGAAAGCGATTGGATTAATGAGACGGTTGGCTTTGAGCATTTAAAGGAATGGACCGGCAATAAATCCTTCACAGGCTTTACGGCATCAAAATTACTTTGGGTCAAAGCCGAGCAGCCGGAAATTTATGAAAAGATACGCCATATTTTGCTGCCGAAAGATTATATCCGTTTGCAATTGACTGGCGAATATGCCACCGATATGTCGGATGCGTCAGGAACATTGCTCTTTGATGTGGCAAAACGTGAATGGTCAGTGGATATGCTGGAAAAATTGGGCATCGATAAGGCGTGGCTGCCGCGCTGCTATGAATCAACGGCCGTGACGGGGAAGTTATCGCTTAAGGCGGCTGCCGTGACAGGTCTGCGTGCCGGAACGCCAGTGGTCGGAGGGGCTGGTGATCAGGAGTGCGGCGCGGTTGCTAACGGTGCTGTCGTACCGGGGATTCTTTCTGTGGCGCTCGGGAATTCCGGCGTTGTCTTTGCCTGCCAGGATCGTTATGCGGCGGATCCTGAACTGCGCTTGCATTCATTTTGCGCTGCCAATGGCAAGTGGCATGTGATGGGAGTAATGCTGTCGGCCGTATCCTGTATTAAATGGTGGAGTGATAATATCTGTCGCTGCAAGTCGATTGATGAGTATGAAGATTTATTGGGGGAGGCGGAAGTTATTGCGCCGGGCAGCGGAGGCGTGCTGTTTTTACCCTATCTGTTAGGCGAGCGTACACCGCACAGCGATCCGCATGCGAGAGGAAGTTTTGTCGGCCTCGATATGACGCATCATCGCGGCCATATGACGCGGGCCATCATGGAAGGCGTTTGTTTCGGCTTAAAGGATTCGCTTGATATCATCCGGCAACTGCAAATACCGGTAACGGCAGTCAGAGTCAGTGGCGGCAGTGGGCGAAGCATGCTGTGGCGGCGGATTTTGGCGGATGTGTTTTCTTTGCCGGTTGATGTGACGACGGTGCGGGAAGGGCCGGCCTATGGAGCGGCGATGTTGGCCGCTGTCGGAGCGCAGGCGTTTGACGATGTGACGCAAGCTTGTCAAGCGTTAGTCGGCGTGGTGGAGAGAGTAGAACCGGACAAGGAAAGCGGGCAAAATTATTTAATGATGCATGAATTGTACAAGGGACTGTACCCGACTTTGCGGGAAAATTTCGCGGCTAAGGCCAAAGTTTTTGGCGGATAAGTAAAGTGAAGGGCGGTGATGGGCATGAAACGCTGGAGCGTGCTGTTTGTAATGCTCATTATTGGCTTAAGCGGAATTTTTTATACCGATTATCGCTACCGCCAGGAAGACGCGCAAGAAAACCAGGTTGCGCTGCAGGAAGCGGCGAAGTTGGTGGAAGAGAGGCTGAACAAGACGATCAGCAATCGACTGAATGTCGTCGATGCATTACGCGGTTTTCTGTTGGCGCAAGAATCGGTGCCGGATCAAGAAAGCTTCAACAGGTATGCTAAGATTTCCCTGGAGAATTACCCGTCCATCGGAGCGTTAGAGTATGCGGATGAGCGGTTGATTATCCGCTATGTGTATCCGCTGGAGGGAAATGAGGCGGCGCTTAATCATGCGTTACTGAGTCGCGCGGTGAATGTTCCCTTTGTCGAAAAAGCGATGCGTGAGCGACGAATGGTCGTGTCGGACCCATTTATGACGTTGCAGGGCTTTCAGGGAATCGTTGTGCGTGCGCCTTTGTATCGTGAAACTGAATTTGTCGGTTTGGCGCAGGAAGTGTTCAATATCGACCTTGTCGTCGAGCAGGCGCTGGCGGTTATGCAAGAGCAATACACGATTGAGTTATTGACAACGTCTGGAGCTGTGTTCTGGCGTAGTGGGGAAACCGGTTCGCTGTCTGTCGAGCGGGCGATTGCGGTAGGCGATAATGTCTGGTTAGCTAAAGTGGATTGGCGAACGGCGCCGCAAATTAGTTACTTTATTCTTGCCTTGATATGGAGTGTAGGTTTGTTATTGCTCAGTGGCGTGATGATTATTGTAAATCAAAGCATGATGCGTGAGAAAAAACTGCGTGAAGCCGTGCTGGAAAAGACGCGATCTCTTGCCGTTTCCGAAGAGCGCTACCGGGCGATCTTTGAAAATAGCGGAACGGCGTTGATGTTTATTGAAGAGGATCGGCGGATCAGTTTAATCAATAAGGAATTTGAAAAACTGAGCGGCTATAGGAAAGCGGAGATTGAAGGGCGGGTACGCTGGGATATTTTTGTCGATGATCCGTTTGAATTGGCGCGCATGGCGGAGTATCATCAACTGCGGCGCAAAAATGACAAACAGGCGCCGCTAAGCTATGAATTCATACTGCGCGATCGAGCTGGCGTGCGCAAAAATATGATCGTCACGGTGGCTGTTTTGCCGGGAACGGAGCAGAGTTTGGCGGCGTTCGTCGATATCAGCACGCGAAAAGCGGCGGAACAGGCGTTGGCGGAGGCGAATGAAAGGCTGGAAACGAAGGTTGCGCAACGCACGCAGGAGTTGACGGTGCTGAATGAAGACCTGCAAGCGATGAATCAAGCGTTACTGGGCACCTTGGATAAATTGCGGCAGACGCAAGGGCAACTGGTTCAGGCGGAAAAGATGGCCGGCTTGGGAATGGTTGTGGTTGGCGTGGCGCACGAACTAAACACGCCGATTGGGCTGGGCGTGACGTTGGCTTCCCATATGGAGGAAATCATCGGCAACCTTTTAAAGCGTTTAGAAAACGGAAAAATGAAGCGCAATGAACTGTTCGAGGATCTTAATGACAGCGCTGAAGCCGCGCGTATGCTGTTGTATAATTTGCAACGGGCAGGTCAACTGGTGAAAAGTTTTAAACAGGTTTCACTGGAGGAGTTTGCGCAGGATCGACGTCTCTTCTTGGTGCAGGAATGTCTCGACGACGCGTTGATCAGCCTGCGGGAGCGCATTGCCGCAGCAAGATTGCATGTCGTGCTGGAGTGCGACCGGAATCTATGCCTCGATGGCTCGCCGAGTGCATTCCTGCAAATGATCAGCAATCTGATTTTGAATAGTTTAGTTCACGGCTATGCTCCTGGCGAGTCAGGCGAAATCAAGATTAAAGCGGTTCAATTGATCGATAGGTTATTGCTGACGTATACCGATGACGGACGCGGCATCGACGAGGAATTAATGCCGCGGATTTTCGATCCGTTCGTGACGGCATGCCGTGGGGCCGGGAATATGGGATTGGGTTTGTATGTCTTACATAACATCGTGGTACAGGAATTTGGCGGTACGGTCGAGGGATATAGTGAACCGGGCTGCGGCGTGAAATTTGTAATCGACTTGCCGCTGCGACGCGACAAAGAAGACCCGCGAATTTGATCGCGGGTCAGGCGTGTTGCTTATAGCCGCAAGGCCGCTTCGGCGGCAAGCGGTGAACGCTCGCATTCTTCAGGCAGCAAGGTGATTTGAAAACAGAGCTTCGAGCCCTGCATTTTTTCGCTGGCGTAGGACAGGCCGTTCGATTGACTGTCCAGTAACGGATTGTCAATTTGCGCCGGATCGCCCAACAGGATCATCTTCGTGCCCAGGCCTGGTCGCGTCAAAACCGCTTTGGCCTGACGCGGCGTCGAATTTTGCATCTCATCAAACATGACCCAGTAATTTTGCAGCGAGCGTCCCCGTTGGTAGGCCAGCGCTTCGCTCTGAATGATGCGCTTTTCAAACAACATGTTGACCGTGTCTTCTGCTTGGGCGACATCGCGTTCGTCGTTGCAGCTGGAAGAGGAAAGCAACGTGAATAGATTGTCTTTAACCGAGCGCATATAGGGCTCGATTTTTTCAGCCTCACTGCCGGGCAGAAAACCGATGCCTTCATCGAGCATGGTATTCGGACGGCAAATCAGTAAATGGTGATATTCGCGCGGGCGCACGTCCATGTGTTTATGAAGGCCGACTCCCAGCGAATAAAATGTCTTCGCGGTACCGGCGGGGCCCTTGATGATGACGAGCGGCGCTTCTTGTGCGCTGAGCATCAGGCATTCCTGCAGAAAAATCTGACCGACGCTGCGTGGCGTGACGCCGAACGGCGTGTGGGTCTTATAACGCAGATGGACAATTTTTTCGCCGTCAAAACGCCCGAGCGCGGTATGCTGCTGGTTTTCGGTGGAACGGAGCAAAAGAAATTGGTTGGTGACAAGCGCGGCGGGCTGCAAGCGGCCCGATGTTTCATCATAGCTTGTTAAGGCTTCCGGCAAGAGGATGTTGACATCATCGCGGTGAAAGCGGTCAATATCTTTGCCGGATGCGTAAACCAAAGCGCGGCCCGTGTATTGACGAGCAATGTCGGCGACTTTGTCGCGGCGAAAGTCTTCGGCTACGAGGGAAAGGATCGAGGCTTTGACGCGCATGTTGGTATCCTGGCTGACCAGAATCGTCGATTTGCCTTCTTCCTGCAATCCCTTGCAAATCTGTAAAATTCGGTTGTCACTTTTCTCCTGTTCCCAGTGACTTGGCATTGCGGTGGCGGTGTGATTGGCTTCTAAACGTAGTTGTCCGCCTTGCTTGTTGATAACCAGACCGGACAGTAAGTCGCCGCAGCCGCGCAGTTCATCCAGGATGCGGCTGACTTCGCGGCTGTTGGCGCCGCGCTCGCCGCTTTCCCGTTTAAAGCGATCCAATTCCTCAATGACGACTTCAGGGATGATCACCGTGTGCTCGTTAAAGGAATACAATGATTCAGGCGAATGCAGCAATACGTTGGTGTCGAGGACATAGTGCTTGTTCATCAAAGAATCCTCCTTTTTAATAAAAAAAGACATGCTTGTTGGCATATCATCAGCAAATGGCGGCACAGAAAAGGCTGCCTTGTTTATTTAGTTCCTGGCGCAGACGGGAAAGGAAAGGGCGCTGCGCGCGCTGTATTTTTTGCGCGGCGGTGTCCAGCGAAAAGAAAGTCAGAGCTGCGAAGGCCGGAAAGTTTTGACGTCGCTCTGCTTCGAGCTGCAGACGAGTGACGGGATGAGGGGGTACGACGTTGCAATCGGTGCGGCAGGACCAGGCGTAAAAGATTTCATCCCACGGATCGCAAATCCAGCCCAACGGTGTAGTATTGCATAAGACTGGCGAAGAAGCTGTCGCATGGCGAAATGCGCCGACGGCGCCTTGGTATAAATCGTCTTGAGCAGCCAGCGGAGCATGCGGGATTGTCCATTGTCCGGCATCTTTTTTCAGGGCAAAAGAGCTGACGGGCAAAGCGAGAAGAACCTGTGTTTCTCCTAAATGACAGCGGTACACGAGAAGACCGGCGTTAACGGCTAGGTGCATGAAGGCATCCATCCTTTCGCAGTGTTCTTATCTATTACGATAGCATGCGGCGGGCGGGAAAAGATTATGCTTATGTTAAACATTGTTTAAGAAATTGACACAATCTTGACAAGCTCTGCATCAAATCTCAATCAAATTATGCTAGGATGAAAAGGAAGCAGAAAGGTTTTTTTGCCGCAAAAAGCGAAGCCTAGAGAAAAGGGGGCGGAATATGAATAAGATTGTCGTCGTGGAAGATGAAGATAAATTACGTGAGAATGTCGAACAGTTCTTAAGCAAGGAAGGGTTTGAGGTGCGCGGCGTCGGGGACGGGCTTGCTGCGGTCAGAGTCATCCGTGAGATGAAGCCGGATCTGGTGATCCTTGATGTGATGCTGCCCGGTTTGACAGGCATTCAAGTTTGTCAGCTATTGAGACAGGAAAGCGATCTGCCGATCCTGATCGTCAGTGCGCTGGGCGGCGAAGAAGAAGTGCTGAAGGGCTTGGAAGAAGGGGCCGATGATTACGTCGTCAAGCCGTTTCGCATGCGCGAACTGGTCGCGCGCGTGAAGGCGATCCTGCGAAGACGCGGCGCAGCGGCGGTTCCGCTCCGCGTCGTCGTGCAAGGCGAACTGTCGATTAATTTGGATACGATACAGGTCGTGTGTCGCGGCAATGAAGTCGCGCTGACGCCGACAGAGTTTAAATTGCTGACGATGCTTGCGCAGCAACCGGGGCGCGCCTTTACCCGCTTACAGCTGCTCGAAGGCGCAGTGGGTGAAGCGTATGAAAATTACGAGCGAACCGTTGATACGCATATTTTCAATTTGCGCAAGAAGATTGAACTGCAAGCGGGCAAACCGCAATATATCCAAACTGTTTTCGGCATCGGCTACCGCTTTGGTGAGCAGACATGAAACTGCGCCGCCACATTTTAAAGTATTTATTGCTGCTGGTCTTAATTACCGCTGCGTTGAATGTCGGCATCAATTACTATCTGGGAGAGAAATCGGTCGAACGGTTCGCAGGCGGATTTCAGGAAGTCTATCTGAAGGCGGTTGTCGAAAACACGCTGGATTATTACCGGCAGCATCTTTCGCTGGTTGGCATCGAAGACCGTGATGTCCGGCCCAAGGAAGTGACGGTCGAATTGCCGCGCCGCGGAGCGACCGCTCTTACCCGGGAAGCGACCAGTTACATGACGATTCAGGGCGACAGTTCTTGGCTGATCTGGCTGGAAGATGCGCAAGGAAAAATCTTGATCGGCAAACCGGAAAAATATGAGCGGCCGCAGGACTTGGAACCTTTGCTGGTCCAGGGGCAGACAGTCGGCAGAGTCGGTCTCGTATCGCGCGAGAACAGCGTACTCGAATTGGCGCGTCATCTTTTGATGCCGCTGATTTTACGCAATCTGTGGTCTGTCCTGGCGGCTACCTTGGCGGCATTTTTGATTGCCTTTCTCTTTTCCAACTCCCTGCTGACGCGCATCCAGGTTCTGGCTGATGCGGCGCGGCGCATTGCCGGAGGCGAGCTGGAACATCGGGTCTATATGAAAAATAACGATGAATTGGCGGACTTGGCGTCCGACTTTAACCGGATGGCGGCTCATCTGCAGGAGGACAAACAACTTAGGCAGCAGTTGCAGGCCGACGTGGTGCATGAACTCAGAACACCTCTGGCGGTATGCCAGGCGGTGCTGGATTCGTTGGAAAACGGCGTTGTAGCCTGGGACAGCAAGACGCTGGCCTCGCTGCAGGAAGAAACCGGACGGATGAGTCGTCTGGTGACGGACTTGCATGAACTGAGCCGGGCGGAGAACAGGCAGCTTTCGATCCATAAGGAAATCTTCGCTCTCGGAGATTTGTTGGAGCGTTTGACGGAATCGTTCGCGGAAGTTGCGCGGCAAAAGGAGATTCATTTTGCGGTGGAAGCGCCGCAGGATGCAAAGGAAGCGCTGCTCTATGCGGATATGGACCGACTGATGCAAATCTTCACGAACCTGCTGCATAATGCGGCCCGTTATACGCCAGCCGGCGGCTCAATTGACGTGACGGCGCGTCTCGCCGCTGGTGCGACGCTTGCGGTGACGGTGGCGGACAGCGGCTGCGGCATCGCGGCCGATGTCCTGCCGCATGTCTTCGATCGCTTTTTCCGCGGCGACGAAAGCCGGACGCGCCATACCGGCGGTTCAGGCCTTGGTCTTGCGATCGCCAAAGAATATGCGCTTCTGCATGGCGGCGATATTACAGTCGACAGTCTGCCGGGCAAAGGAACTTCGTTTAGCGTTACATTGCCGATTGAAGAACTGGAACTGACTTCTACAAAAGAATAACCACGAGGGCGGCTGCAAAAATACTCTTCTTTTTGCGTCCGCCCTTTTTTTAGCTCCGCCTTTACATTTTCCTATGGAATAGTGTATGATTATTCTGAAACCGGTTACATAAGGTGAGGGTTTATTATGAAAATGGAAGATATTGCACGGCTGGCTGGCGTATCCAAAGCGACCGTCTCCAGGGTCATCAACAGCCCGGAACAGGTCAGTCCGCAGTTGGTTTCCCGGGTGGAGCAAGTTCTGAAAGAGACGGGCTATGCGCCGAACTTATTGGCGCGTGAGTTGGTGACGAAGCAAACGCATCTGATCGGCGTTGTCGTGCCGCAGATCGGCATCGATACCTTTGCCGAAATGATTGAAGGCATCACGCATGTCCTGAATCAAAACGGCTACAATCTGCTCTTGGCGACGTCGCGTGACCAACCGGAGGAAGAGTTGCGTTATTTTGACGTTTTTCGCAAGAAACAGGTCGACGGCATCATCTCCTTTCCGACGCTCTTGTTAGAACGCCATCAGACTTTTTTTGCTCGCAGCGGTTTGCCGCTGGTGCTGGTCAGTCAACTTGATCCGGGCGGGACTGTGCCGTCGGTATTATATGATGATTTTAATGGGACGCGCGATATGGTAGAATATTTATTAGCGCTCGGACATCGTCGAATCGCCTATCTGGGCGTCGGTCAACATAACAAGGTCATCGACCAGGCACGGCGTGAAGGCTATCTCGCGGCTTTGAGCCGCCATGGGGTTGCGCCGGAGGAACGTTTGATGACGCAGGGTGACTTTTCGTTGCAATACGGCTACCGCGCGATGCAAACGGTTTGGCAAAGCGAGGGTGAAAAACCGACGGCTGTCTTTGCCGCGACCGACCGCTTGGCGCTGGCTGCGATTCAATATCTGCGCGAGCAGGGTTGCTCGGTGCCGGAGGATGTTTCGGTGGCAGGCCTTGACGACATGGATATTGCGGCGACCGTGCACCCGTCGCTGACGACGGTTCACTATGATTATTACAATTCCGGCGTTCAAGCTGCGGAACTGCTGCTGCTAAGGATGCGGCGGCCGCAGGAGCGGCTGGAGAATATCATGATCGGTTATCAGCGCAAAGAGCGGGGCAGTACCTGTGCAGTGAAAAAATAAAATTTCGGGAGGCTATGGCATGTACGAAAAAGTGATGCATTCGGTGGAATATATTAAGAGCCGTGTGGCGAATAAGCCGCAAGTGGCAATCATCTTAGGTTCCGGTTTGGGTGACCTGGTTGACGCGGTGGAGAATCAAGTCGGCATCGATTACAAGGATATCCCATATTTTCCGCAGTCTACAGTGGTCGGACATGCGGGACGGTTGGTGTTTGGCACGATCAACGGCGTAGACGTGGTGTTGATGCAGGGCCGTTTTCACTATTATGAGGGTTACAGCATGCAGGAAGTTACCTACCCCGTCTATGTGATGCAGCAGCTCGGCGCACAGCAGATCGTCATCACCAATGCCTGCGGCGGCATCAATCCTTCCTTCGCACCGGGCACGCTGATGCTGATCAATGACTTCATCAATCTGTTCGGAACCAATCCTTTGATCGGTCGCAACGATGAGCGCTTCGGCCCGCGCTTCCCCGATATGTCGGAGCCGTACAAGAAAGAGTTGATCGCACTGGCCAAAACCACGGCCGATGAAATCGGCGTTGCCTGGCGTGAGGGCGTTTATGCCGGCTGCACGGGGCCTTACTATGAAACGGCGGCCGAAATCAGAGCGTATGCCGGTATGGGTGCCGATGCGATTGGCATGTCGACGGTGCCGGAGACGATTGTGGCCAATTATCTGGGCATGCAAGTGCTCGGCATTGCCTGCGTCACGAATATGGCGACCGGTATCCAAAAAGGCAAGCATTCGCACGCCAACGTCGTAGAGACGGCGCAAAAAGCGTCCGAAGATTTGTGCCGCTGGGTAAAAGAAGTGCTTGGCAAGTTGAAATAAGGTGTTCTGCTATAGATGGCAAAAAGAAGAAGTGCGGTCTCAAGTTGAGACCGCACTTCTTCTTTTTAAGCGGCAATGGGATGCGCCGCAAGATCAGATGAAGAAGATCAGAGAGAAAAGCAGATAAAACAAAGCGGCGACCAAGAGACGCTTCGGTGAAAGTTGGTTGCGCTTTAGCGTGAAGAGCAGATAGGAGATCGAGACGAGTGTCATGATCCCCGCCGCCCAGAGATGGCGATCGAACAGCCACGGAGTGAAGAAGAGACCCAATGCGCTGGGCACCGTCGCCTGAATCATCATGGCGCCGCTGATATTGCTCAGAGCCAGAGATTCTTTACCCTGGCGGACCCAGATCACTGCATTGAGTATTTCCGGCAGTTCGGTGGCGACCGGGCTGAGGAGCAGCGAAACGACAAGCGGCGAAACGTTCCAGACGACGCTCAAGAGCTCGAGGTTTTTAACGAAAAAATGCGAACTGATGAAAATAAGCGTCAGCGAGAGCGTGGTTTGCAGCAGGACGCGGAACGTATCCGGTTCGAGTTGGTTCGGTTGAAAGGTAAGCGGCGTCATATCGGCCAGTTTGAGGTCGCATTCGGCACGCATCTCCTTGTAGAAATAAAGCGCATAAGCGGCAAGGAATAAGAAACCGGTCAGCGGTTTAAAGGCAAAGACGGTTATGCCGAGCAGCAGCTTGAAGATAAAGATGAATGCGAACCAAAGCTGATCGTGGCGCAATTTTCTTCCGTCCACTTGAATACTAAGGCCTTGATCACGCTGTTTGCGAAATAAAAGGATGCAAAAGCCGGTCACCGCATACGCCAGCGTGCCGAGCACCAATGGCCCGCCGAGCGCAGCGCCGACGCCGATATCCTGTTGCTGCGGCGTCGCGTTGAACGTCACGGCCATGAAGGTGACGACGCTTTCCGGCAGTGCGGTGCCGAACGCGGCGAGAATTGTACCAATCGCGCACTGGGAAACATTGATCTTCTTGCCGACCCATTCGATGGCATTGACGAATAATTCACAGCTATAATAAATGACGATGACGGAAATGAGCAAAATCGCGTAGCTAAGCAACATTTCAAAAACCTCCTGCATAAAATATAGAGAGGGAAATAAAAAGAGACCTCTGGTGCCAAAACACCAAAGGTCTCATTACGCATCAAACATGCGGGCACTACCAGGCTTGCGCCAATATGTTGATAGTACCTAGCTAACTACTCCCCTTTGCTATCATTAAATATAACAAAATACCAGGAATTTGTCAAAACAAGAGTATTTTCTGGCGCAGCAGGTGAAAGAGTAACTAGTGGCGAAAGATTCTGAAATAAAAGGAAATAGCGGGGTGGTTTCATGCATGTCATTCGCTTTGCCCGAACCCCAGAAGAAAGGGAATTGGCGTTTTTAGTGCGGCGCAAGGTGTTCATGGAAGAACAGCGGATTCTGGCTGCTTTGGATGTGGATGAACTCGACTATTTGGAGGGCACGCGTCATCTGCTGATCTTGACGCAGACGGGCGATGTTGTGGGAACCTTGCGTTTTCGCCCCTATGATAGTGAACGGATCGCGAAGGTCGAACGCTTGGCAGTCTTGGCGCCGTATCGCAAGGTCGGAGCCGGGCGCGAACTGATGCTCTATGTGGAAATGGCTGCGCGGGCGGCAGGGTTTCATATCTTGTGCGTCGCGGTGCAAACGTACGCCCGTCGCTTTTATGAAGTGCTTGGTTACCAGGCGGAAGGCGAGACCTTTCAGGAAGCGGATGTGGAGCATATCTTCATGAAAAAGACGATCAAGTAGCAGCTGAGGTTAGCGGAGGCGTTATGGCAGCCACGCAGAATGAGAGTAGGAGGCGTGTCGAATGGGATTACAATGGAATGCCAGAGATGTTGCGCGTTTACCGGAAGCGTATCGCAGATTTTACAGTGCGATCCAGCCGCTTGTCGGCAGAGGGAGAATCTTTGCCGATCCGATCCGAACCTTGGCGTACGGCGTAGATGCCAGTCTGTATCGCATCAATCCGAAACTGGTGGTGCAGGTGCGCAACGTAAGTGAAGTGGTTGAAGTTCTGAAGCAGGCGCATGCCTGCGCCGTACCGGTCACGTTTCGCGGTTCGGGAACCAGTTTGTCGGGACAGGCGCTTAGCAATTCCGTACTGGTGGTGGCTGCGGCAGGTTGGGACGGATACAGCATTGCGCCCGGCGGGGAAAGCATTACGCTGGCGCCGGGAATTTTAGGCGTCGAGGCGAATCAATATCTGAAAGACTATGGCCGTAAAATCGGACCGGACCCGGCTTCGATCAACCATGCGGTCATCGGCGGCATTGCCGCCAATAACGCCAGCGGCATGTGCTGCGGCACGGCGGATAACAGTTACAAGACAATAGAATCGCTGCAGGTGGTCTTTGCCGACGGGACCTTTCTCGATACCGGCGATCCTGCGTCGCGCGAAGCGTTTTGCAAGGCGAAGCCGGAACTGTTGGCAGGATTGAGCGCCTTGCGCGATGAAATCGAAAGAGAAGAGGAACTGCGCGAATTCATCAGCCGGAAATTTAAAATCAAGAATACGACCGGTTACGGCTTGAATTCTTTTGTCGATTATCAGGATCCGTTCGATATCATCAACCATATCCTGATCGGTTCGGAAGGCACTTTAGGGTTCATTGCCCGTATCACGTATCGTACCGTGGTCGACCATGCGCACAAGGCTTCGGCGCTGATGCTGTTTCCTGATATTGGCAGCGCCTGCCAAGCGGTGATGCAGCTTTCGCGTCCGCTCGTTGCCGCTGCCGAATTGATCGACCGCGTATCCTTGCGTTCGGTCGAAGACCGTCCGGGCATGCCGGAACATCTGAAGACCTTGCCTGAAGAAGCGGCCGCACTGTTGGTGGAAATTCGAGCGGAAGAGCGCGAGCAGCTGCAGAGCCGGATCGGCGAGGTGGAAACGGTGCTGGCCGATATCCCTAAATTGATGCCAATTTCCTTTACCGATAAAAAGGCGGAATATGAAATGCTCTGGAAGATTCGCTCCGGCATCTTCCCGGCGGTCGGCGGCATGCGTAAGCCGGGAACCACGGTGATCATCGAGGATGTGGCTTTTCCCAAAGCCGGACTCGGCGATGCGGTTCTCGCGCTACGCCGCCTGATGAACGAGCACGGCTATCAGGACGGCATCATTTATGGTCATGCGCTGGATGGGAACGTCCATTTCGTCTTCAGCCAGGATTTCAGCACGCAGGAAGAATTGAAACGCTACGAGGAATTCATGGCGGCGATCTGCCGGATGGTGGTGGAAGATCATCAGGGGTCGCTGAAGGCGGAGCATGGAACCGGACGCAATGTCGCGCCGTTCGTGGAACTAGAGTGGGGGCCTAGGGCGTATGCGCTGATGAAACGGATCAAGGACCTTTTCGATCCGCAGCGTCTTTTGAATCCGGATGTCATCCTGACAGACAATCCGCTGCTGCATTTGGCCGATATCAAAGCGGCGCCGCGCACGCACGAAATCGTCGACAAGTGCATCGAATGCGGTTATTGTGAAGTGAACTGCCCTTCGAAGAATCTGACCAGTACGCCGCGGCAGCGCATCGCGATTCAAAGGGAAATCGTCAGTCTGCAGCAAAGCGGTGCGGATGAAGCGAGGCGTCGTCGCCTGGAAAGTGATTATGAGTATTTTGGCGAGATTACCTGCGCGGCGGATGGACTCTGTGAGACGACTTGTCCGGTCGGCATCAACACCGGCAGCTTCACCAAACAGTTGCGCGCCGATCAGACAACGGTGCGAGGGCGCAAGATCGCCAAATTTATCGCCGGCAATTTTTCCCGCGTCAGCAGTATGGCGAAGCTGGGGTTGGGCGGCGCGAATCTGGCGCATAGCCTGCTCGGCGGCGTGATGCTGGGCGGTTTGGCTGGCGGCATGCGCAATCTGAGCGGCGGTCACCTGCCGAAATGGACGCCCTGGATGCCTAAGGCAGGCTCGAGCCCTGCGCCGCGCCAAGAAGTCGCAAACGAGCGGGAACGCGTCATTTATTTTCCCAGTTGCGTGACGCGTATGATGGGGCCGGCGAAAGAGGATCTGGATCAGCGCCAGCTGCATGAGGTGATGCTGTCGCTCTTTGCGAAGGCCGACTATCAGGTTTTGCTGCCGAAAGAGCTTGAAGACCTGTGTTGCGGCATGCCGTTCGAGAGCAAAGGATATTTTGAAGCGGCGAACCAGCTGAGCGATCGCTTGGAAACGGTGCTGCTCGCGTTGAGCGAAGACGGGAAAATTCCGGTCGTCTGCGATACCAGTCCCTGCGTCTACCGGATGAAGCGGGTGATGGACAAACGCTTAAAGATTCTCGATACGGTGGAAGCGCTGCATGACTTGCTTCTGCCGCGTCTCGCCGTGACGCCGCTTGACAAGACGGTTGCGCTGCATGTGACATGTAGCGCGACGAAGCTTGGTTTGACGGACAAGTTCAAGGCGGTCGCCAATGCCTGCGCAACTAAGGTCATCGTGCCGCCGAAGGTTCGCTGTTGCGGTTTTGCCGGCGATAAGGGCTTCGAGGTGCCGGAATTGAACGAATCGGCGCTCGAGCATCTGGCGGAGGCTTTACCGCCCGATTGCGCGAGCGGCTATTCGAACAGCCGGACTTGCGAAATAGGTCTGGCGGAGCGAAGCGGCTTCAGCTATCAATCAATCGCCTATTTGGCGGATCGCTGCAGCAAAGCGAAGCGATAAGAGAAGAGAAAAAGAAACCGTGGCTAAGGCCCGGTTTTTTTTTGCGTAGAAAAGCCGACAAAAATGGAAGCTGTTGAAATGGCGGCGAAGTAATTATTTTGTTGGAAAGTTTTTTCTCGGCGTACTATAATAGAAAAGCTTATTGGCATGAAAAGAATAAATCGATAATGGATGAGGTGACAGGATGAACTTATTGGCAAAGCGATATTATACGCAAATCATCACTGGTTTTTGGAGCCAGCGTTTTGCGATATTGGCGCTCGGCGTGCTCAGTGCGCTCTATTTCGGCACACTCGGCGTGGCCTGGGCTGTGACGGGCGAATTTACTCGCTGGGGCGGACATTTTCTGCAGGCGATCGGCGTAAATGTCGAACAATTGGGCTATTTGAAACTTATCAAATTTGCCGGAAGTCCCCTGACGCGTCCTGACGGCGTGATGGTGATCGCGATGTTCGGCGGCGCGTTCAGCAGTGCGCTCTTAGGGCAGCATTTTAAACTGAGGGTACCGACAATGAGGCGGGCCGTGCAGGCGTTGGTCGGCGGCGTGATCGCGGGCTTCGGTACGCGGATGGCGATGGGCTGCAACTTGGCGGCGCTGTTTACGGGAATTCCGCAATTTTCCGTCCATGCCTGGATGTTCACGCTTGGGACGATCGGCGGAACGTATTTGGGTTTGAAGATCAGCATGCAGCCATGGGTAAAAGGTAAGCCGAAACTGTCGAACGTATCGCAGATCGGCGATCGTGCCAAGTCGGAATATTATCGCTGGCAGCCTTATTTTGGCATGCTGGGAATCGGACTGTTTGCGTATTACATGCTGCAGCATATGGGCGGCAGCTATCCGGTCAATCTGTCGTTGGCCACGCTGTTCGGCTTTGCTTTCGGCTTTTTGATCCAAAAAGGCCAGGTCTGCTTTACCTCCGCGTTCCGTGATCTCTGGCTGCTTGGACGGCCGAATGTTGCTAAGGCTTTGGTCTTGGGGATCGCGGTGCAGACACTGATCACGGCTGTCTTTCTCAGCAAGGGGATGGCGCCGAATGTCATTTGGTGGGCCGGACCTAACGCCCTATTGGGCGGCGTCATGTTCGGCGTCGGCATCGTCATTGCCGGCGGCTGCGAAACCGGTTGGATGTACCGTTCCGTAGAGGGACAACTGCAATTTTGGATCGTCGGCCTTGGCAATGTCATCGGGGCGACGCTGCTCACGCTGGCGTGGGATCCGATCGTATATCCGAGCCTGGTCGAGCCGTTTTCGCGCATCGACATGGTGAAACAATGGGGCATGCCGCTTGCGCTGGGCATCACCGCACTGCTCCTTGCGGCGCTATATGTCTGGGCGGATTGGCGTCAGAGCACAAAAGAAAAGCAATTTAGCCGTCGGGAGGGCTGTGCGTGAACGATAAGAAGTTTTTTTTAGATTTACGGGGCGAGGCCTGACCGTACCCGGTCGTGTTTTCGTTGGAAACACTGCAGGGGCTGCCTAAAGGAGCGGTGCTGGAAATCCTGGCGGACTGTCCGCAAAGTTTCGGCACGGTGCCGGAGGAAGTGGTCAGAGCCGGCTATGAAATGGTGGAAGCGCCGGAAAAAATCGGTCCGACACTGCGCTTTCTTGTTCGGGTGCCGGAATAATAGAATAGAACTGTCTCAAACAGAAGCGAAATCGGCCTGTTTGAGGCAGTTTTTTTGCGCCTGCGGATAAACTTAACACAATTCGACTGGATTGCTTTTCTTGCGCATGATATCATGTGAGAAAGGTTTACAGGCGATGGAAGAGGGAGTGGTGGCATGGTAAGCAATGCATTCAAAATTGTCGTGTCCGGCGACATTTGCATCAATTCTTTATATTGGCGGACGAATGAACGAAACAGCAAGGGCTTGAACTGGCAGGCCCATGTCAATATACACAGCGTATTTCTGCCCGGCGAAGCGCTGCTGCTCGCGCGTTTGGTCGCGGCGGCGACAAACGGCAAAGTGATCGGGCCGCAGGAACCGGAATTGGATGCGGCGTCGGCCAAAGAATTTCTTCAGGCGGTCGGCGAGATCGAACGTTTTTCGAACGCAGCCGGACAGGAAAAGCGCGGCCAGACATACCGGCTCAAGCAGTTGCTCGGCTTTGCCGGACCGGCAAATGGCGCGATCAAGCTGCTGCCGATTTTAAACGATACCGCTGATGCCGATATGGTGATCATCGACGATGAGAATAACGGCTTCAACGCGAAGGAAGAGTTCTGGCCGCTGGCGATAAAGACGACGGACAGGGAGCCGCTCATCCTGTACAAGATGAGCAATCCGAACAATGCCAACGCCTTATGGAGAAGGATCGAAGGCAAGCATATCAACAATACGATCGTGATCATCAACAGCGAGGATTTGCGTTCGAAGGGCGTGAATATCAGCAAGGGTTTGTCCTGGGAACGTACGGCGCAGGATTTTGTCTGGCAGATCAACAACAGCCCCAATCTTACTTTTTTGGCGAATTGCCGCCATTTGATCGTCCTGTTCGGCATGGAAGGTGCGATTTACTATAAGAATGAAGCCGGCAGCGTGGAATCGCACCTTTACTTTCTGCCCTACGAGTTTGAGGGCGGCTCTTTTGCCGATGACCAGGGCATGATGTCGGGGTATACGTCCTGCTTTGTGGCCGGGATTGCCCGCTGCATCACGGCGGGGTCGAACGTGGAGGAACTTTCCCTTTCGATCGGCGAAGGCATCCGTGAAGGCATCGTTGCGGCGCAAAAATATTTCGTGGCAGGGTTTGGCGACGGGATGGAACCGGCGTCATTTCCTAAGAGTGAAATCTTTAGCGAGGCGGCTGACGATTTCATCTGCAAGGAGCATGTACAGGACGTCGCGATCCGGCAAGCGGACAACACGGATCATTACTGGTATATCTTGAAAGAAAAGAGTTCGACCAATCTGGCGGAAATCGCCTACAATATCGTCAAGAAAGGCGTGCAGCAGTCGCTGCGCTATATTCCGATTGCGCAGTTCGGCAAATTGCAGACGGTCGACCGGACCGAAATCGAAAGCTATCGGAGCATTAAAAATTTGCTGTGCGAATACATTTCCACCGCCAATACGACGCGGCCGCTCTCAATTGCGGTCTTCGGCACGCCGGGGTCGGGAAAATCCTTCGGTGTGACGCAGGTCGCCGGCAGCATTGCGCCGATGCTGATCGAACGCTTGAATTTTAATCTGTCGCAGTTTCGCAGTCCGCTCGAACTGATCAATGCGTTTCACAAGGTGCGCGATCTTTCGCTAGAGGGAAAAATCCCGCTGGTCTTCTTTGATGAGTTTGATTCCGCATTCGAAGGAACGCTCGGCTGGCTGAAATATTTTCTAGCGCCGATGCAAGATGGCGTATTTCGCGAAGGCGATTCGCTGCATTCGATCGGCAAGGCTATCTTTGTCTTTGCCGGCGGAACCAGTAATACGATCAAGAATTTTTGCGGCGAGGAAATCAGCGAAGCGGAAGAAAAGAAGAGTTTTGCCGCTGAGTTCAAAAGCGCCAAGGGGCCGGATTTTCTCAGTCGTCTGCGCGGTTACGTCAATATCCTCGGACCGAACCAGACCGAGCCGCGCTATGACCAGCTGTTCATCATCCGCCGCGCGATGCTGCTGCGTTCTCTGCTTGAGAAAAAAGTACCGCATCTGATCTTCAACGGTGAGGCGCAGATCGACACCGGCGTCCTGCGTGCGCTGCTCAAGATTCCGCGTTACAAGCATGAATCGCGGTCGATGGAAGCGATTCTCGATATGAGCCTCTTAGTGGGTGCGAAGAAATGGGAACAATCGTTCCTGCCTTCGAAAGAACAGTTGAAGCTTCATGTCGATGAAGAGGCGTTCTTGCGCCATCTGATGCATGACACGTTCTACAGTGAGAAAATAGAGAGCCTCTCGATGGCGATCCATGAACTGTATCGCAGCCTGAACGAACGCAATCCTTACGTTTCAAGCGCGCTGACCAAAGTGTGGGATGAACTGGATGAAGAACCGAAGCTGTTCGCGCGCGAGCAGGCCAAACATATTCCCGACGCGCTATTGCGCATTAATTATGATGTCGTCTCGGTGAAAGAGAAGCCGCCTGCCATCGAGTTCACCGAAAGCGAGATGGATATTCTCGCCGCGTATGAACACTCTTACTGGCTGCGCTATAAGAAGGCCAACGGTTGGAAAAAGGGAGAGGCGATGGATTGGGAGAAGAAGACCGATCCCGACCTGGTCCGCTGGGAGAGCCTGTCACCGGACAAGAAATATAATGTTTATAAGATGGTGAAAAGCTGGCCGGAAATGCTGGCCAACGCCAATTTCAAAATCGAGTATCTGAAGTTTTCCGGCGAAGGCGAGGAGTAAAGGGAGCGAGAAGAATGGAAGTGGAGATCTTTCAGGTGGATGCCTTTGCCAGCCGCCTCTTTCAGGGGAATCCGGCGGCGATATGTCTGTTGGAAGAAGCATTGCCGGAGCGAATCATGCAGAAAATCGCAAGCGAAAACAATCTGGCCGAAACTGCGTTTGTGCTAACGGAGCGAGACGGTTACCGCCTGCGCTGGTTCACGCCGGAAGAGGAAATCGACCTATGCGGCCATGCGACGCTGGCAGCTGCCCATGTCCTGTTTCGCCACAAAAAGGTGCAGGAAACGACGCTTCGTTTCAAGACGTTAAGCGGCGTGCTGAGCGTGACAAGATCCGGCGAGCGATTGCGCATGCTTCTTCCTTTGCGCGAGCCGGACGTATGCGCGCTGCCGGCGGGGCTCGCGGAGGCGCTGGGTATTGCGCTGCCGTTTGCGGTGTATAAGGCGAAAGAATACCTCTTGGTTTTGGAAAACGAAGCGGCCGTGCGCGCTCTGCAGCCCGACTTTCAGCGCCTCAACCGGATTGATGCGCCGGGCATCATCGTGACCGCAGCGGGAGAGGGAAACGACGTGGATTTCGTGTCGCGTTACTTCGCGACGAATTGTAGCGTGCCGGAAGATCCGGTGACCGGCTCTGCGCATTGCAGCCTGGCACCGTACTGGGCGAAGCGATTGGGGTTGAGGAAACTGCGTGCCCGCCAGCTCTCCGAACGGGGCGGCGAGCTATCTTGCGAAATGCTAAACGGACAAGTGGCGCTTGAGGGCGAAGCTGTGACGTATTTGCACGGAAAACTTTATCTGGCCTTAGATCAATAAAAAAGCTGTCTCAAGCAGGCGATTAAAACGCCGTTATTGAGACAGCTCTTCATTTTATTCCGTTTAGCGCAGCAGGTGCTTCAATGCGCCGAGCGAAATGATGTCGTTGACGTTTTCCACGAACGGAATGTTTTGCGGTGCACGGCTGGCGATCGCGCCGCGCAGTAAGATCGGCGCCAAGTCCAGATCAAGCGCGCCGCGGTACGTCGAAAGGACGCAATATTCCGCGCAGTAGCCGGTCAGGATCAGGGTGTCGATATTTTGCCGGCGCAGTTCTTCAAGCAGCGTAGTCTTATTGAAGGCGTTGCCGTAGGTTTTGTGGATGTGAAGATCTTCGGGCTGCACATTTAAATGTTCCGGCAAAGCGAAGCCTTCGCTGTCCGGCGTCACGCCGCTGGCCGGATTGATATGCTGAATGCAGATGACAGGGAGATTCTTTTGCCGGAACAACTCAATTGCGGCATTGGTCACCACGATCGCCTGATTCAAGGAGTGCGCGGTTTCGGGACTGTGCAGGAAAAAAGCTTTTTGCAGATCGATAACCAACAAGGCTGCTTTCATGGTATCACCTCTTAGTTGTAATGTCCTTCGCCATTCACTTACGGCAGAAGGGGTTATTTTTACTATATCATATCCGAAGGCGACTGTCTTGAAGGAAAGAGAGCCAGAGGCGACAAGGCCACGACGCCCCAAAAGGTTTTCAAACTTTTTCTTTGTAAGAAATAGGACTGGCGGACTAGAGCAACAGGACTTAGGGCAATTGAATGCGCCGCTAAAATATGGGAAAATGACAATACATTCTTTATAACAGGGGGCGAGACGATGAACAATATAGAGACGATGATGGCAGGACGCCCCATGATTTGGGATACGGCCACAAATCGCATTCATTTTGACATTAAACCGGAAACGATCGCCAAAGACCAACGCTTGGTCATCTGCCGCAATTTACGCGGCGAAATCGAAATGAAACTGGAAGAGTGCAATTAAAAATAAGCGACGTTTGCAAAATATGCAAACGTCTTTTTTTTCAGCGTGCTGACAATTGAAAAAACAGCATACGATAACAGGAGTGAATAGAAGGATTAAAGGAAACGATAACACGAAGAAGCGAAGCGGGCCGATACTATCGGCCCGCTTCGCTTCTTCAACTCTTCGTGTAAAAAACATCCCACTTGATTTCGTTTTGTCGACAGTATGAAAGGTGCGTCATAAATCGAACTCCTGAATGATTTCTTTTTGATCCTGGCGGATGCGATGCTTGTCCGGCAAAGGAAGTTTCTCGTTGAGCAGGACTTGTTCGTATAATTTTTTGGCGAGTGCCGGTCCGGCGGTGATGTAGTCGAAGGCTTCCAGCAAATCGTCGAGCGCGGTCGGGTCGATGGCGGGAGCCTGACTGGCCAAAGCGATGGTCTTTTCTGCACAGGAAAGAATGACCTGCGCGGCACGCTCATTGTCTTCGACCAATACGTAGAGAGCATGCGTCTTAGCTGCCCAGTCGTTGAAGTCGAGCGGTTCGGCCGTCGCGGCCCGGTTGACCCAAAGGAGCGCTTTGGCCTGTTCGCGCCGGTTGGAGGAATAGTCGAAGTACATATCGGCAACGCGCAGACAAAGGTGCGGCGTTAAAGGGCCGGCCAAGACGTGTTCGATGGCCAGCTCCTCGAGCTCTGGGTCGGGCAGGAACAAAGCGCAGCAAAAAATATCCTGGACATAAACGGCGGGCAGGGGTTGGTCTTGCGTCAGAAGCAGGCGCGCTATTTTACGGGCCAAATCGGGCCGGTACTCGGTGGCTACAACGAGAAAATCGGCCAAATCCTGCAATGTGGCATCGGGCCGACGGTGCAGGTCTGCTTCCGTATACCAATGGCAGGCGGTTTCGCGCTGATGCAGACGAAAGGCCTGTCTTGCTTTGTTCAGGCAGGTTGAAGCGTGCGATTCGGAAATTTCAAGAGAATGTACCATAGTGCTGACCTCCGCTGTCAGACTCGGACTGCAGGTGCGCCTGAGCCGGTCCGTATATTTCCCGGGCAATACCGGGTGACGTATCTATCTATACTCTATCATCGAATGGCAATCCGGGCAATCCGTAAGCTTGACTCGGGCAGGAAGAGCGCCTAAAATGACGAATCTAAACTAAACAACGAAGCGGAGCAGTTTTGCATGCCCGGAGAAAGGAAAGAGCAGAAGAATGAAACTACTCTATTATATATCGCCATTTGGCTTTGGTCACCTGACCCGTTCGCTCGCCGTATTGGAAGCGATGCTGAAAGAGGATCAGACGCTGCAGGTCGTGCTGAAGGGGCAGGCGCAGCATCAGCGTTTTGCTGAGAGCTATCTGCAGGCTTATGCTTCACGCATCGAGTGGCGCTTATTCACTTCGAGTTTTTCCATCGTCTTTGATCAGGCAGCCTGGGCGGTGAACATAGAGGCGACGCGCCGGGAAACGTTGAACTGGGTCGCCGCTCTGACGGATTCGGCGGCAAGAGAAATCGCAGACGTCGATCAGAAGTATGATCTGGTTGTTTCCGACATCGTCCCTGAAGCGTTCAGCGTAGCTGCGAAAATCGGCAGAGCAGGAATTGCGCTTTCAAATTTCACCTGGTATGAGATATGTCGCGGCTTTTGTTCGGAGAAAGAGTTGCTGCCGCTGCGCGAGCAATATGAGAAGGCCACGCTGCAACTTGAATATGCGCTTTCTACCGGCGCAGCCAGTCCGATTGGAGTAAGGCGCGAAGTTGGTTTGATCTGCCGACCGCTGTGTGAAGAACGGATTCGAGAATTGCGTAAAAAATATAAACGGCCAGGTCGTCCTTTGCTTTTCCTGAGCATTGGCGGTGCGCTCGAACTCGAAGGTATGCCGCTTCCGGCTGACGTCGATTTTTTGTATACGCGCGGCATCCGTGTGCCGGATCTGGCGAATGTATTTCCCGTGCCGCAAGAAGCGCTCGATACGCAACATTATCTGGCTGCCTGCGACGCTGTCGTGACAAAATGCGGCTGGTCGACGGTCAGCGAGGCGCTGATCGCCGGTAAACCGCTCCTGGTATTAAGGTCGAGTAATGGCTGGGTCGAGGAAGAAGCGATCTGGCGCAGCATCTGCCAGGAGACCAAGGTCAGGCAATTTGTCGCCGATCCGCAGTGCGGTCTGCCGCAAACGTGGCTGGAGCCGCTTCTTGCGCTGCTCGACGAAGGCGCGCAGCGCGTACGCAGCAACGAAGTGCGCATGGTCGCGCTGCGCTTATTGGCTTACGCTAAGGCGAAAAGAAAAGGATTGGAGATAGTTTTGTAAAATATGGCAGGGATAGACGGGAGAACAGCGAACAAGAAAGATAAGAAGAACTGCGATGCGATAGAGGGGAGAACAGGCGGCATGCTGAGAAAACCATTACTAGAGCTGATCTATGAAAGCGCGCATATGCAGCGCTGGAACGATCATATTCGGCCCAAAGGCTTTACCGAAATGGACAAACAGGGACACAAGATGATCATTGCCTATATGCTGGCCAAGTTCGAAGAAGAGGAACGGCAAATGCCGGTCGATTGGCGCGGCTTGATCGAAGGCGGCATCTTCGAGTTTTTTCATCGCATCGTCCTGACCGACATCAAACCGTCGGTGGCGCACGAACTGATGGCAAGGCACGGCGCGCGTTTGAACGAATGGATCATGGAACAACTGCAGCCGCAGCTCGAATGCCTGGGTGAAGAATTCAGCAGTAAATTCAAAACGTATTTTGATGATCCGCAGTATTGCCGCCAGGAAAAGAAACTATTGAAGGCGGCGCACTATTTGGCGACCGATTGGGAATTTCAGATCATCCATAATTTGAACGCGAACATCTTCGGCCTGGAAGAAACGAAGGCGCGCATTGAAAATGAGATTGAAGAATATTATGACTTGCTCGGCGTACGCAAAGCAGGTCTGGGGAAAAAAACAAACCATTTCATCAACTTGGTCGGACAACTTCGTTTTCAGCAGCGCTGGGCGCAATCGCCGCGCGTGCCGGAAACTTCGGTGATGGGGCATATGCTGGTTGTTGCGATGCTTGCCTATCTGCTGTCGGTGGAAATCGGCGCCTGCGATCAACGGCTGTGCAACAACTTCTTTGCGGGACTGTTTCATGACTTGCCGGAAGTGCTGACGCGCGACATCGTATCGCCGGTCAAGCGTTCGGTTGCCGGGTTGGAAGAATTGATCAAGGAGATAGAAAACCGGCAAATTCAGGAAAAGGTGCTGCCGCTCCTGCCGGTCGCATGGCATGCGCAGCTGCTTTACTTCATCGAAGACGAATTCGCCAACAAGATTCAGCGCGACGGCGTTGTCGAAAAGGTAAAAGGGGAAGAGGTGGATCAGCTCTATAATCGCGATGAATTTTCGCCGATCGACGGCCAACTATTGAAAGGCTGCGACCATCTCGCCGCCTATATTGAGGCGCGACTTTCGATGGCGCATGGCATTACCTCGCGCCATTTGCGCGACGGCTCGGAAAAACTGTACCGGCTCTATCAGAATCGCAGCATTGCCGGAATTGATTTCGGTCAGATGTTCGATTACTTCCAGTAAAGAAGCAGAGAGAAGGAGGCTGGAAACAATGTTGAAGTTACAGCGGTTAAGCGACTGCAGCCTGCAGGTGGCGGTACAAGCGTGGAACCATGGTTTTCAGGATTATTTCGTGCCGATTCGACTCAGTACGGCAGCTTTTGTCGACCGCTTATCGGGAGAGCATT
Organism: Azotosporobacter soli; assembly: GCF_030542965.1. Lineage (NCBI taxonomy): Bacteria > Bacillati > Bacillota > Negativicutes > Selenomonadales > Sporomusaceae > Azotosporobacter > Azotosporobacter soli. The sequence continues at coordinate 189,246 of NZ_JAUAOA010000003.1, read as the reverse complement.
TATCGCCGGATCATTCTCTGGTCGCGCTCAGCAAGAACGAAGGAGCCGGCTTGCTGCTCAATGGAATTGAGGAAATCGCAGGTTGCAAGACCGCTTGGAATGGCGGTACTGCGGTTCTGCCTTCCTGGCGCAGTCAGGGCGTGGGGCGCAAACTGCTTTTGGAAGCGCTGCAGATTTATGAAGACGAAGGCGTGGCCCGCGCTACGCTGGAAGTGATTCAGGAAAATGAACGGGCGTTCAAATTATACCAGGCTGTCGGTTATGAACGGCGGGCGGAGCTGATCTGCTGGGAGCGCAAGACGCCTTGGCAAAGCGATGCACAGGCGTTGCCGAGCGGCATCACGTTGCGGCGCGGATCGCCGCGCGATTTGGCGATTCTCTCCTGGTACGACGAAGAACTTCCCTGGCAGAGCCATTGGTCGCATATCAAGGACGCAGAAATCTGGTTGGCGGAAGAAGACGGACAATTGGTCGGCTACGCGTTGTATCGGCGACAATGGGACAGGCAAGGTTGTTTGCAGGCCTTGAATGTATACCAGTGTCAGGCGTTGCCGGGGCATGACCGGAAAACGCAAATCTTGCGTAGTCTGCTGCTGCGTACATTGGCTGACGGCGCGGGAGCGCCGCGCTTATTGGCGCTGAATTTTTCCGGCGGCGAACGCACCAGCATGGGGAAACTGTTGACGGAGAACGGCTTTAACGTCTACGTCCGCCAATGGTGGATGGTGAAAGAATAGCAAATGCGCGCCAAGAGGCTGTTGCAAAGTGGATGGATAAATTCCACTTTTGCGGCAGCCTCTTTCTTTAGCTTTTAAAAGTTAAATAAGATTGACGAACGTGGCCTGGATGTGTAAGTTTGTAGAGTGATAAGTGCGAAACGGGGGTGGATGAGTGAAAAAAGGTGCAAGGCATGCAGTGAACGGCTTGCTGTTCTTTTGTCTGCTGCTTGCAGCTGTATCCGCTCAGGCGGCCGGAAGTTGGCAGATCCATTCGGGCGACTTGTGGAAAAACGAGCGCGGCGAATGGCAGACGGATACGGTTTGGCAAAACTATGACATCAAAACGCCAATACGCATCGAAAGCGAATATTATTGGCTGAAGATACCGATTCCGCAGTTGGGCGAGGCTGAATATGACCTCTTCTTTAGTACGCGGGATCATGAAGTGGAAGCGTATCTGGGAGGCAAGGAGATTTATCGTTACGGCAATCTCTTGCCGAAGAGCGATTTGCTCGGCTCTACCTGGCACATGATCGACTTGCCGCGATCGGCCGGAGGACGTGAAGTGCTGTTACGGGTCTATAATAATTTTCCGCGCAACCGATTGATCCTGTCGGATCTTCAGGTTGCACCGGAGCGCGAACTTTATGCGCGCTTGATCCGCAATCATATCGACTATCTGTTATCGGCCGGTATCGGCGTGATCATGATGCTGATGATGCTGACCTCTTGGCTGTTGGTCAGAGAATCAATCTATCTGCGCACGGCGCTGTTTTTTTCGTTGCTTGGATTGTGGGCGGTTGGTGAAAGTCCGTTCAGCGTCTTTCTCTGGAATGATCCGCCGCTTTGGATGTATCTGATCCTCGCATGCACGTATGCGATGCCGATTGTTTTCGGTTCGATGATGCAGGACTATGTCGAGCCAAGCTGCCGTTATTGGATTAAGTTTTGTCGTTTGCTGCTGGCGCTCTATGCACTCGCGGTAGCGGTCGGCGAATGTTTCCAGCCGGGAATGCTGCGCGATGCGCTTGATTATTACCTGCTTTTGACGCTGGCTGGGATCGTGTTTTGGATGACCAGCCTGGTGTTGGCGATGCGGCAGGGCAATAACGAAGCGCACTGGCTGTTGCGCGGCCTGATGATATTGCCGATTCTCGTTGCCTATGATATGGCGGGCCTGCAGTGGCATTTGGTGCCGTGGCACCATCACACCACTCATTTGGGCGGCATTAGCCTCGCCTTCGTCTTGATGGCGATGTTCAGCCGACGGATTGCAGAACGGCAAAAATTGCAGGAAGTGAACCGGAAGCTGGTGGAACGCGTCAAAGTTGTGACAAGGCTGGCGGTGACCGATCCGTTGACCGGGCTTTACAACCGATCTAAGTTCAATCAGGCGATGGAACAGGTCTGCCAAAGTGAAGGCGAGGAAACGTCGCTGATCTTTTTGGACGTAGACTATTTTAAACGCATCAACGATTCGTTCGGCCATGACGTAGGCGATCGGGTCTTGATCGCCTTGTCGGAAGTGATGCTTGGAATCGTCGGCAGTAGAGGAATCGTGGCGCGCCTGGGCGGCGAGGAATTCGCGGTGCTCTGCAAAGGACTGAACCTGGCCGGCGCGATCGAACTTGCCGAGCAACTACGCATCGCCACGGTAAGGCGCTTTGCGGCGGAAGTGTCTCCGGTCACTTGCAGTTTCGGCGTCAGTCGCTGGCAAGGCGGCGATACGCCGGAACGGTTCGCCAAACGCGCCGACGAAGCGCTCTATGCGGCAAAAGAAGGCGGGCGGAACCGGGTCTGCGCAGAGAATGTGATCACTTTAAGAGAAAAATTAGGCTAAAAAATGGACTGCCGGGCAAAAGAGCCCGGCCAGTCCATTTTTAACATTCAATCTGAATGAAATGACAATCATATCTTAACCGAATCTGGATATTTTTTTGTTATTCTATAGACATAATATAAGAGTGCTGTACGTAGCTGAAAGAGGAGTGCTGGCAAATGAAAGCGAAATTATTACATCTTTTGCAAAATAAGAAGCGGCTCAAGCTGACGGCGATCTGCGCCGTTGTCGTACTGCTGTGCGGCGGTTTGACGATCGCGCAGCGCATTCAGTCGGCGGCCAAACCGCAGCAGAACGGAAAACAGCAGACGACGGTAGACGTAATGGCGGTCGGCCACACGAATTTACTCAAACGCATTTCCCTGACCGGCCAAACGGTGCCGGAAGCGCAGATCGACATTGCCGCGAAATACCAGGGCAAGGTCGTTTCGGTTCAGGCGTTGCTTGGACAACGGGTGGAAGCCGGACAAGTTTTGATTATTCAAGATACCGGCGATGCGGAGATCGCAATCCAGCAGAATCAGGCGGCGTATCAGCAGGCAAGCTCCGATGCGCTCACGACGCAGGCGACGTTCTATGCTAATCTTGATCGCGCGAAAGCGGACTATCTGCGTGCCGTGGCGGGCTATGAACGCTACAAGACGCTGTACGAAGTCGGCGCGGTATCGCGCGAACAACTGGACACGAATCAGCAACAGGTAGCCGACGCGAAAGGCGTCATGGATGCGCTGGCCAATCAGATCAACGGCGGCGTAGCGGCCAGCATACAATCCTCGCAGGCGGCAGCGGTAAAAGCGCAGCGTACGGTTAGTGCGGTGGAAAAACAGCGCGACGATCTGATTCTGCGTGCGCCGCGCAGCGGCATGATCGGTTACCGTCAAGTGGAAGTCGGAAATCTGGTGCAGGCGGGGCAAAAGTTATTAAGTATTGTTGATAACAGCAATATTTATGTCGATTGTCAGGTATCGGAACAGGACTTGGCGGCGATCACGGTCGGCATGCCGGTCGAAGTGCAGCTGGAATCGCTGGGCAAACGTTTGCCGGGAAAAGTCATCTATATCAGCCCGGCCAGCGATGCGACCAGCATGGCATTCAGCCTGCGCATCGCGCTAACCCAGCCGGATCCGGCGGTAAAAAGCGGCATGTTTGCCCGCACGGTCATTAACGCACTGCTGCGCGAAAATGTTGTCGTCGTACCGAAAGATGCGGTACTCGATAAAAACGGCAAATCGTATGTCTTTGTTTTGGGCGAAGAAAATAAAGTGGAACAGCGCGTTGTCGAAGTCGGCGCACGCGGCGACCAAAACGTCGAGATCATCAATGGTCTGGTAGACGGAGAACAAGTCGCGGTCAACAATCTGGCGCGTCTGCGGCCGGGCATGGTCATCGTGCCAAACAGCGTGACGCTCGAAAGCCGGGGTGACGGGCAGTGAACATTACCCGTTTCTCGATCCAAAAACCAATCGGCATTTCGATGATCGTAATGCTCTTTGTCGTGCTCGGCCTGTTCAGTTTTTACCGCATCGGCGTCGAACTGCTGCCGGCGATCAACGTGCCGTATGTGACGGTATCGGTCAATTATCCCGGCGCAGGTACCGAGGAGATTGAACAGACGGTCATCAAGCCGCTAGAGAACTCCTTGTCCTCCCTTTCCAATCTTAAGCACATGACGGCGATCGCGCGGCCGGAAAAAGCACAAATCACACTGGAATTTGAATTCTGGGCGAACGTCGATACGTCGGCCATCAATGCGACGCAGTACGTCAATTCGGCGCTCAATCGGCTGCCGACCGGCATTCAACAACCGGTCGTAATGAAACGCGACGTTAACGCCGCGCCGATCATGGAAATATCGGTGATTGCCGACAAACCGCTTTCCGAAGTCTACAGCGTCGCCAATGACGTGTTCGTCGAACGACTGCAGCGCGCAGGCGGCGTGTCGGACGTCGCTATGTACGGCGGGCGTGATAAGGAAGTGGCGGTGGAGATTGAAAAGGACCGGCTGTCTTTTTTCAATATCGCGCTTAATCAGGTTGCCAGCCGTATTCAACAGGAAAATATCTTAACGCCTGCCGGATCGGTCTTTAATGACCGCAGCGAAACCAATGTCCGTTTGATGGCGCAGTACAAATCGCCCGAAGAATTGGCTACGATTCACGTCACGAATAGCAAAGGCGTCAATATCCCTTTGACGAGCCTGGCGACGATCAAGGAACAGGATGCGCGCGTCAGTCGCTATGCCCGCACCAATGGTCAGGACGTCATATCACTGACGGTTTATAAGAACAGTGACGCCAATCTGGTCGACACCGCGAAAGAAACGAAGGCGCAGCTGAAAAGCCTCGCAGAAGAATATCCCGACTATAAATTTGTCGTGGTAACGGACGCCTCGCAGTTCGTCGAGAACTCATTGCACAATACGCTGGAAGCCTTGATCGAAGGCTTGATCACGACCAGTCTGGTGCTGTACCTGTTCTTGCGCGGCTGGCGCTCAACCGTGGCGGTGCTGGTCGCGATTCCGACCTCGCTGATTTCGACTTTCTTCGTGATGTACATCGCCGGTTTTACGTTCAATATGATGTCCTTGATGGGCATGGCGCTCTGCATCGGGATTTTAGTCGACGATTCGATCGTGGTACTCGAGAATATCCACCGTCATTTGGCGATGGGTAAAGATTCCGCACGGGCCGCGGAAGACGGGCGAAATGAAATCGGCATGGCCGCAATCGCAATCACGCTCTGCGACGTCGTCGTATTTATGCCGATCGCGTTCATGACCGGGATGACCGGACAGTATTTCCGTCAGTTTGGCCTGACGATCGTTTTCGCAACGCTTTGTTCGCTGGCGATCTCCTTCACGCTCACGCCGATGCTGGCGTCGCGTCTTTTCAAGAACGGGTTGCAGGAACCTACCGGCAAGGTCTGGGACTTCATGGCCCATATGGAAGAGTCGGCGATCCGTAAGTATGAAAGTCTTTTGAAATGGAGTCTGCAGCACAGTAAAAAAGTGGTTGCCGCAGTGCTGGTGATCTTCGTTGCCTCGGTAGCTCTGATTCCAACCGGGATCATCGGTGCGGAATACATGCCGAAGAGCGACGAAGGCAGTTTCCGGATCAATCTTCAATTCCCGGTCGGGCAGAACATCGATCAGACTAATCTGGCCGTTGCCGAAGTGGAACAATATCTGACGACGATTCCGGAAGTGACGAATTATCTGTCAAGCGTCGGTTCTCCGGCAGGCAATTATGGCGGCGTTAGCGTCCAATTGCTTGACCGCAAGGAGCGCAGCCGCAGCATCTGGGAAATCACAGATCAGGTGCGGCAATATCTGAAAGCTAACCAGAGCAAGGCGATTGCGCAGGTCAGCGAGTCGCAGTCGTCGATTGCCGGCGTCTCTGGCGGAGGTGGCGGTAGCGGCGGCGGGCCGAATACCGCTCCGGTGCAGATCGAAATTCGCGGCAACAATCTCGATAATATCGTCAAGGCATCCTACCGGATGCAGGAGCTGCTCGGCAAAATGAAAGGCGTCAAAGATATCCGCAGTTCCTACAGCGAAGGTTCGCCGGAACTTCGCATCAGCGTCGACCGGGAACGGATGCGCTTTTTCAACACGACAGTCAACGACGTCAACAGCGTCTTCAGCGGTGCGATATCGGGCATACAGGCCGGCTATCTGACGCAGGACCCGAACAATGACAACCAGGACACGAAAATTTACGTGCGCTTGAAAGGCAGCGATGGCTTCAAGGCTTCTGATATTCAATCGATTCCGGTGCAATCGAGCAAAGGCTTGGTACGCCTCAATGACGTTGCCAAAGTCGAAGACGGCGTAGGGCCGGTTTTGCTGCGGCGCGTCGATAAGCAGGAATCGATCAACCTGGCGGCCAATATCACCGACCGGCCGCTGCAGGAAGTGCTGGCGGAAATCAGCAGCACGATCAAGCCGGAAGATTTGGGGCCGGGCGTAAGCTATCGCTTCACCGGACAAGCGGACAACATGAAGAACACCTTTGGCGAAATGGCGCAGGCGCTCGGCTTGTCGCTGATCCTGGTCTACATGCTTCTGGCGATCCTGTACGAATCGATCTCGACGCCGGTCATCCGGATGTTTTCGCTGCCGCTCGGCTTGATCGGTTCGTTGCTCTTCCTGGCGATCACGCGCAATACGATCAACTTGTACTCGTTGATCGGCGTGCTGGTCATGGACGGTCTGGTCGCGAAAAACGGCACGCTGCTGCTCGACTATACGCTGACGCTGATGCAGGAAGGCAAGACGGCCGGCGAAGCGATCATCGAGGCGGGCAAGACAAGGCTGAAACCGATTTTCATGACGACGCTGACGATGGTTGTCGGCATGCTGCCGACTGCGCTTGCGATGACCTCCGGTTCGGAAACGCGCGTCAGTATGGCATGGGTTTTGATCGGCGGTTTGCTCTCGTCAACGTTCTTTACCTTGATCGTGATTCCGATTATCTTCTTGCATTTTGAAAAGCATCCGGTTAGCGGTTGGCTGAAAAGTCTTCTTCATTTTGCCGCAGGCTGGAAGGGGAAAATAAGCGCCGCAGCGAAAAATGAAAGCAAGTGAATTGGAAAGCAAGGAGGCTGCCGTGTGCGAAAACAAATCGTACTGCTATTGACCGGTCTTTGCCTCAGCCTTGCGCCGACTGCGCAGGCCTGTACGCTCTGGTCGGCGGCCGGCAGCAGCGCGGCGGGCGGCGGCACGCTGCTCGTTAAGAACCGCGACTGGCTGCCGAACCATCGGCAGGAAGTCAAGCTGGTGCGGCCGAAAGGCGGCCACGCTTATTGGGGCCTGTTCGCGGTAGGCGGCAACGAACCGGGGCTTAAAGCCGGTCTTAACGATCAGGGCTTGAGCATCGTCACGGCGACGGCAAGCGTCGTCACGCGCGAAACGAGGCAGCAGGAACCGCATACGCCGGGGCTGACCAGCCGCTTGCTGCGCGAATGCTCCAGCGTTGCTGAAGTCTTGCAGCATGAAGAATGGCTGCGCGGCGTCGAATACCTCTTGCTGGCCGACCGGCAGGAAACGGCGGTGATCGAACTGGCGCCCGGCGGGCGCTATGCGGTACAGCGGGCAAGAAACGGCGTGCTGACACATACCAACCACTATCTGGACGAATCGTTTTTGGAACTGAACCAGCAAATCGGCGAAAGCAGCCGGACGCGCTATGAGCGGATCGGACAGTTGCTTGCAGAAAACAGGACGCCATATCAAGTAAGCGATTTTCTGCGCATCAGTCGCGATCAAAACGCCGGTCCTGACAACAGTCTGCTGCGCAGCGGCAGCACGCTGAAAAAAGCCCGCACGATGGCGATCTGGGCCGTGCGCATTCCGCCGCAGGGCACGCCGGATTTGGTCGTGACGCTGTTCAATCCGGGCGAGGAAGAAACGACGCTGCGCCTGTCAGGCGCGGAACTGTTCGGAAACTGAAAGAGGAAAGAAAGTGGGCCTGGCTTTTGAAGCGAGGCTCACTTTCTTTTCGCAGCAGAGCGCAAAGACAAATTGTCTGCCCATCGTAGGATGAGGCAGTTTTTTATTTTTCCCGTAAAAAAAGAGGGAAAACGTTTTCTTACTTAAAAAAACTAGGCAAGTCAAAACAGTTATGGTAAGTTAATATTTGGAAAAGGATAGCTCGGGTAGCGAAACGACGGTGCGAGATGAAAAAATATTATTTATAATGATGGGAGATATGAAAAACAGCCAGCGTGTGCAATATGGACATATAGGACGAACGAGACTTATGCAGTATTTGAAAAGCGAAGTGTGAAGCAGGCGCAAGCGCAAGGCTTGATATTTTATAAAATGAAGAGTATCGCTGCGAAAAGTAATAAGTTGATTTTTAACAGTATGCAAGACCTCAAGAATTTTCAGCGAGAGGCATGAGAAAGGAAGGAACCATGAAGCTGTTGAAAAACTGGATATTGCTGACGGCAATCGGCTTTTTGCTGGCGGCGGTGTTGCCGAATGGCGGTCAATTCGAACCGAAAGAGTACCAAAGACAATCGAACGCGAAAAGCGTAATTATAAAGGAAATGAGACCTTTTGATAAGATACCGACTTTTTTTAAGATGAATGAAATAGAATGGAACTATAAGTACGTTGAAAAACCGGCTTATGTGGAAAACATTTATTCGACCAATGCGGACAGTAAAGAAATCTTTGCAGAATTTTCGCGGCTCGCAACAAACAACGGCTGGACGCGCATAGGGGGGGAGCGGCAAACCGGTAAAGAAAAAATGATATTTAGTAAGAAGGTTCTGGAGGGAAAAGGGGACTGTGAGCTCTTGGTCGTCTATGATACGGAAGCGGCGCAAGTCAGTTATCGCATTACCTGGCAACCGTAGAGGTTGTTATGAAGTTGACAGGAGCTTCTCTTGAAAACAGACAGTAGGATTGTTTCAATAAAAACAGGGTATAGTCGGCGAATAGCTTGAAAATGAAGAGTATCGCTGCGAAAAGTAATAAGTCGATTTTAACGCTGGCGCAAGCCTGATTCCAAGAACTCTTATCGAAGCAGGTGAATAAAGTGGATGAACAAAAACAACTTGCCGCAAACTATACGCAAGAAAATTCAAAAGTGATCGTTAGGGAAATATGTTCATACGCATTGTCTATAATCGTATGGGGGCCGATGCTTTATGTCGTGACACTGCAATGGGATTGGATTAAACTGATCCTGACGGCGGCGTGGATATTCATCCCGCTGATCGGGCTGCTCTTTTATTATTGTCAGCGCGAGCGATATTGCCGTTATCATGAATTATACTGTGGCGTTGCGGACTTGTTCTTGGGCGGGGGGGGCCTATCTCGTAAGCGTGGATCTATTATGCGGCGGATTAGGCTGGCCGTTGCCGATTGTTGCGCCGGTGCTGGCTGGAGCAGGAATCGTGCTTGTTTATAGGGATTTGGCTGGTTGCGAACGGGATTTGAAACGAGGCGAATTGCAACGGCTGGATGATCCGAAACGAAAAATGAGTGTACTGGTGCGCGTGACATATGTTCTGGCGGTAGGAGGAGTGGCGACGCAAATCATGCTGAAAAAAATGCTGGGCATTAACGGCTTGATCGTGTTGGCCTATTTTGTTTGGGTATGGTTATACATTATAGATGTTAAAACAGCGTTTCAGTTGTTCTACAAATACCGTCTGCGGCGCAAATATGATTTGCCGTTGCTGCGTCCGGCAGAGGCTGCGCAGGTGGAGCTAAAGGTGCAAAGCTAGTGGAGATTTGAAATTACGTGAATTTTTAATGAAAGGAAGCTTTTACGGGAGAGGAGTATTTGAAAAGAAAAAAGCAGGCACAGATTATGCTGTACCTGCTTTTCGCTTTTGTGTGTAATGAATCGAATCAACTGAAACGTTTAATTGACCGGAACAAAACGGCAGGAGAAGACGCCGTCAGTGTTGTTGATGTAGCTGTGGCTTTTCATCGATAGTCTGTCGCCGTCCGGCAAAGCGGTGTAGTCGACTTTTCCTTTTGGATAAGCCAGGCTGAATTTGGCGACGTCATTCTCGATGCTGTAATTGCCGCGCCCGGATGGCGCACTGGCCAGTTTGGCAAAAATCTCGCCGGAAGACTCTTGCAGGGGGCTGCTGTAAGCAGTCACGCTGCCGTCTACAAAAAAACGGTAATAAGAATAAATCGTAAGGTTGGAATATGTATTGCTTACAACATAGAAGCCGTTACACTGCACGACGCCCGCGTTCGGAGGCGCTGCAGACGCGGAACTGTCACCAATGCCGGGCGGCGTCGCCGGACTGCTTGCGACAGGCGCTGCCTTGGGGCTGCCAAGCTGGCTGTTGACGATGCTTTCCCAGGCGGTTCCCTGTGCTTCCATCTTCAGATGCGCCAGCAGTTCGCGCCGGTTGCTGACCTCCAAAGAATGAACGGCATATTCACTGTGGGAAAACATGGTCGAAGCTTTGGTCTGCTCCAGATATATGCTGCCCCAGTAGGAAAGACTGCCCGCTACTGCGTGGCGCAAGGCCGGCGAAGTTGCGTCTTTCGGTTCTTTGTAGCTGGTCGATAAATTCGAAGATCTGCCGCCGCCGTACAACTTCATATTAAAGACGTTCATGAAATAGTCGCCGGGTTTGACGAACGCAAAGAAATAACTGGACACGGTGATGTTTTTTTCGGTATCATTGGTGCCTGAAAAAAGGCCGTGCGATTCGACCGGATATTTCTTTAAGCCGACCCAATCCAAAGGAGCGCCGATGCGGTCGCCGTCGATGTCCCCGTAAATGATGCCGTACGCGCTCGGCGGATATTTGGCCAATGCGTCGGACAGGCTGCTGGCAGCCGCTGGCGTCGCCAAGGCGAGCAGCATAAAGAAGGTGAAAACTCGAAGAAAAAAATGAAGGCGCAAAATAAATCCTCTCCCTTAAAGACATAGTTTATTTACAGTATAGCTTGTTTGGGAAGGAAAGAAAATTTTTGTAAGTTGTTTTTTTTGCGGAGAGGAAATTGAAAAAAACAGCTAGAATTGATTGTTCTATAGACATAAAAGATGATTGCTTTTGACAAGCGTTGCAAAATGCAGCAGGAGATGCAGAATGGGGGATTACAAAAGTGTGGGGTAAGAGAATCGGAAGTCTGATTGTCGCAGTGTTGTTTTTATTTTTGCCGGTGCAAGGACATGCCGAAGATGCGGCTTGGGTCAGCTATGCACAGATGCAGGACGGAGACCGCTATTATTATTCGCAGTCCAGCATCCGCGCCAATGAGAGCGGGGTGTTGGTCGCGTCGTTGCGCAAATTCGCCAATCCGGATAGCGCTATTTCAAGGCGCGTCGCGTTGCTGCTTTTTCAACCGGGCAACAGCCGCTATAAGGTGCTCTTCCAAAAGGCATACGATGCCGAGAACAAAGTCGTGGATGAACGTTCTTTCCCGCAGGCGGAGTGGGAGGCTGTCATACCGAATTCGGTTTATGCGCGCCTGATGGATATCGCGGCGGGTTACCAGGCAAAAGCATCTCGGGCGGCAGCGGCGTCAGTTTCCGGCAGCGGCTTTTTCGTTGCGAACGGGGTTGCGGTCACGAATTACCATGTCATAAAAGATGCGAAAAAAATTGAGGTGCTTTGCAGCAACGGCAAAAAAGCGGCTGCGGTTGTCGTCGGAATTGATATGGCCAGCGACCTGGCTCTTTTGAAAGTAGGCGCCGTCATGGAGGAGCTGCCGCAGCTGCCGCTCGGCAATGCGAAAGAGATCAAGGAAGGCATGCGCATTTATGCGGTGGGCTTCCCGCTGTCGAATGTGATTGGCAACACGCCGAAAATCACCGATGGAATCATCAGCAGCCTAAACGGGTTCAATGGCGACATCCGTCAATGCCAGATCAGCGCCGCGATCCAACCGGGCAATAGCGGCGGCCCGCTGCTGAACGAACGCGGCGAGGTGGTCGGCGTCGTCACGGCAACACTGGGCAAGAATTTTGCCGATAAGGCCGGCATCCTGCCGCAGAACGTGAATTTTGCGGTTAAGGAGAACAACATACGGAATCTTGCCGACAATCTCGGCATATCGTTGCCGAACAAAGACGCGCATCGGAAAAATCTAAGCGGCGAAGAAATTATGGAGACGGCGAAAAAAAGTCTGGTCTATATTAAAGTAGAGCGATGATGGCTTAAAATGAAAATGGCTTGAGATTTTGTTTAGGAATAGAGTTTGCTAGAGAAACAGTCTGTCGAAAAATATTCGGCAGACTCTTTTAATTTCTTGAAAGAACGTTGGCACAAAGCATAATTTTTTAACGTGTGGCAGGTGTTTCCTTGTTTTGACAGAATTTTATACAAGTAGATTGTGTACGAGGAGGCGGTTCGATGTCCATTAAGACCGGTCGGGCGACGGGGACGGCCCGGGTTCGCATCGACCAAGCGGCCTGCATCAGTTGCGGCAAGTGCGTGCAGGTCTGTTGCGGCGCTCCTTTATATATGGAAGATGGGCGGGTGATGGTGAATCAGAACCGCATGTTCGGCTGCATCGGCTGCGGCCAGTGCATGGCGGTCTGCCCGCAAAACTGCATTGAGATATATGGCCGCGAGCTTTCGCCGGAGGATCGTTTTGAACTGAACCCGCCGGAGCAGCGTGCGGATTATCAGCAATTGCTGGCGTTACTTGAGGCGCGGCGCAGCATACGCCGCTATCGTGATTGGCCGGTGTCGAAAGAAATGGTCGATAAGATTCTGGCGGCCGCAGCGACCGCGCCGATGGGCATTCCGCCTTCCGACGTCAAGGTCAGGGTGTTTCACGGCCGGGCGGAAGTGGCTGCGTTTGCTGCCGATGCCGTCGCGTTTGCGCACAAGTGGAGCTGGATCTTCGAGTGGCCGCTGACGTTGCTTTGGCGTTTGTTTTGCGGCAAGGCGATGCAGGAACTGATCGAGACGTTCCTGCTGCCGACGGCGGATTATCTGGCGGAGCAGCAGGCGGAAGGCAAGGATTTTCTTTTGTACGGCGCGCCGCTGGCGATGTTCTTTTACGGTGGTGCGTATAATGATCCGGCCGATGCGGAAGTGACGGCGACGTATGCGATGCTGGCGGCGGAGTCGCTCGGACTTGGCTCCTGCATGATCGGTACGGTCTTGCCGCTTCTAAAGGCCAGCAAGGCGCTGCGCAGCAAATACGGCTTTCAGCCCGATCTGCGCGGCGGCATCATGGTGGTGTTCGGTCACCCAGAAGTACAATATAAGCGCGGCGTACGGCGCAGTTTTGCGGAAGTGCGCTGGGAATCATAAAACAAGAAAAGCCTGCGGCAAATTTTGCTGCAGGCTTGAGACTGTCGACAAAACGAAATCAAGTGAGACGTTTTTTACACGAAGAGTCGAAGAAGGGAAGGGCGGAAGAGATTTTAAATTCTTCCTTTCTTCTCGCCGGGCCGATAGTATCGGCCCGCTTCGCTTCTTCGTGTTGTCGTTTCCTTTAATTCTTCTATTTGTTCCTGTTATCGTATTCTGTTTTTCAATTGTTTACACTCTGAAGCCTGCGGCAGATTTTGCCGCAGGCTTTTCTCATTTCTTGAATTCAGCGGCGGTCAGGCGCTCGCGAAACAGGGCGAGGAACGCCTGTAAAGCGGGGGAGAGCCATTTGTCGCGGTGATGGATCAGTTGGGCGCGGATCGGAAAGGGAGGTCCCTGCCAGGCGAGTGCGACCAGACGTCCGTCCGCCAGATCGTCTTTGACCAGTTGGCGTGAGAGGAAGGTAAGGCCAAGACCGCTGAGGGCAAACTGGCGCAGGACTTCGACGCTGTCGATCTCAAGGATCGAGCGCGGCGTCACGGCATAGGAGCTGAGCATGTGATCGAAGAGGCGGCGGTAGCTGCAGCCTGTTTCCGTCAATAAGAGCGCCTGATCGTTCAGATCGGTTGGCGTGACGCGTTTGCGCTTGGCCAGCGGATGTTCCGGAGCGGCGAGGATAACCATCGGCTCGTCGAAGAGCGGTTGGATGACCAAATCGGGCTCGTCGAGCGGAACGTCGAGCAGGAGCGCGATATCGATATCTCCCTTGCGCAGTCCGCTGCGAAAGTTGCAGCAGGTGTCGAAGCGAAGCTGGATGTTGACGGCGCTGTAAAGGGACTGGTATTCCTTAAAGAGCGTCGGCAGGCGATTGACGCAGAGCGATTCGGGCACGCCGACCACCAGGCGTCCTTTCGGCAGCGTGGCGTCCGCCAGCGCATTTTCCGTTTCATCGGCCAGACGCAGCAAACGTTCGGCATACAGATAGAGCGTTTCACCGGCCTGTGTGAGTTTTGCCTGACGGTTGAGACGTTCGAATAAACGGGTGTCGAGATGCGCTTCCAGCGCCTGAATCTGGCTGGTGATGGTCGACTGTGCATAATCAAGCGCTTGCGCTGCCGCGGTGAAGCTGCCGTAGCGGACAATCGCCGCAAAGGTTTTCAGCTGACGCAGTTCCATTTCAAAAACCTCCTCGTATCGAAAAAAATGAAGTAGTGCATTGAAACAATCAATTATACCGAATTGCAAGCTTTGTGATAGTATAACAAACAAGACAAAGAATTTCCAGAAAAAACAATGGCAGCGACGGGAGGAGTCAAGATGGAACTAAAATTGAAACGCAGCATCACGTGGCGGCAAGGCGTCGCAATGACGGTCGGCGCGGTGCTGGGCTCGGGTATATTGGTACTGCCGGTATTGGCTGCGGAGCTGGCGGGGCCGGCTTCACTCGTCAGCTGGTTTTTGATGGGCGTACTGACAGTGCCGATGGTGGTCGCGCTGGCAAAACTGGCGGCGCGCTGGCCGGAAGCGGGCGGCATCGCCGCGTACGCCAGACAGGCATTCGGCGCACGCTGCGGTGCGGCGACAGGTTGGTTGTTTCTCGGCACGGTTCCTTTTGGCGCACCGATTGTTTCACTGATTGGCGCGCATTATCTGGGCAGTTATCTGGGACTTGGCAGCAGCGGCGTGACCTGGTTGGCGCTTGCGATGCTGGCCTTGGCGGTCGGTTTTAATTACCGCGGCATTCAAATTTCCGGCGCGGTTCAGATGGCGGTTGTCGGAGCGATTGCGTTGGTGTTGCTGGCGGCGGTGCTTACGGCTATGCCGAATGTTCGGGCGGAGGCTTTTCAGCCGATGGCGCCGCATGGATGGCAACCGGTCGGGGTGGCGATGACGCTTTTATTTTGGGCTTATGTCGGCTGGGAGATGATTGGCCATCTGGCGGAAGAGTTTCGTGACCCGGCGCGCGATATTCGTCTTAGTCTGGGCTGGTCGCTGTTGATTGTCAATGGCTTGTACCTGCTGTTGGCACTGGTCACGGTTGGAACGGGCGTTTATCTTGGGCCGGATAAGATGACGGCGCTGGCCAGCATGGTTGAAGGCGGATGGGGACGCGGCGCAGGATTACTGGTTGCGTTGCTCGGCGCGGCATCCTGTTATGCGACGATTCATACTTATGTGGCCGGTTTTTCGCGACTGGTGTTTGCGCAGGCGCGCGAAGGCGCTTTCTTGCCTTGGTTTGCCGAATTGCACCCGAAATATCAAACGCCGCATCGCGTGCTGCTCCTGTTGTTTCCGGTTTCCGCTTCCCTTTTGCTGGCCGGAGAATTTTTTCAGTGGGATATCAAGGAATTGATTCAATTTCCCAGTGCAATCTTTATTGCGCTCTACATCATTGCGATGGCGGCGGCGGTAAAATTACTGCCGAAGGGCTTCGGGCAATCTTGCGCCGCGCTGTCGTTGGCCGTTTGTGTAGCGGTGTACCTGTTTACCGGCTGGGTCATGCTCTATCCGGCTGTACTGGGTGCGATCGGCTGGTGGGCATCAGGTCAGCAAGAAGCGCAGGCTGAAAAAGGTCGGTTGCAGCAATTTTAGCAAAAGATAAAAAAGAAAGGGGTAAGTGAACAGCATGGAAGAGATTAAAATGCGCAGAAGCGTAAGAAACTATCTGGATAACGCGGTTGAGGAGGAAAAGATCATTCAATTATTGGAAAGCGGCAGACTGGCGCCTTCAGGCAGCAATACGCAGCCATGGCGTTTTATCGTGGTAAAGTCAAAAGAGAGCAAGGAAAAACTGGCGGAAGTATCCAATCAGCAAAAATGGATGGTATCCGCACCGGTCTTTATTGTCTGCGTGGCCGACATTCGTTCGCGAATAAAAGAAGAGGTAGCGATCGAAGTGGATGAAAACAGCGCAGAGGAAGAAGTGAAGCAAATCATACGCGATACGTCGATCGCGATAACGCAGATGATGCTTGAGGCGGTCAATTTAGGTCTGGCCACGTGTTGGGTTGCCTGGTTTACGCAAAAGGAGATCCGACCGATTTTGCATATTCCGGCGGATAAATATGTCGTCGGCATTCTTACGCTTGGCTACGCCGCAGAAAATCCGGCTGCGCGGCCGCGTAAACCACTCGAGGAAATCGTCCGTTATGAGAGATGGTGAAAGCGAAGCGCGCATGAAAAGGAGATAAGCAGGATTTACCAGGCCCGACGGCTAACTGTCATTAGATAGAGCCGTATACGGGGAGGTATTACCGATGCAGGAAATTTTGCGCAGAATGTCGTTTGCCGATTATCGATTTTTGGTTGAAGTCATCAGCGATGGACTGAGTTTGGCGGATAGCCGTGTTTTGAAGGAAAAACTGCTGGCCGTGGAAGTGGATCACTCGACGGCGGCGGTAGAGGAACTTTGCGGCGTCTTGGAACGAGAGATTCGTTATCTCGGCAGTGCGGACGCTGCTTATTTGGCGCGTAAGGCGCTTGGGCAGGAGCCGGGCGTAAGCTGGGATGAAATGATTCAGGATGTGGCACGTACGCTGAAAATCGCGCTGCCGCTCTTTAGCGACGAGGAGGCGAAGCTGACGGAATTGGTGAAAGCGTATGTCGGTCAGCATTTTGCCAGCCTTGACGGCGACAAACAGCGTAAGGTTTTAGCAGGCGTCGGCGTGCCGCAGGAAGAAATCAATGATTTTTTTAAACGCAATGCGCTTCGCGTATCAGCGCCGCTATTGCTGCAGTTTTTTGGCTCCAAGGTGGTAGAAAAAATCATCGCGGATCTGGCGCTGACTGCGATTGCCGGATTTATTGGCAAGGGACTTGGCAAACGTTTGATTCAGGAAGTGGTGAAAAAAATTCCACTCTGGGCCGAATGGCTTGGACCGGCCGCCTGGGCGGTTTCCATTGGCTGGACCGTGAGCGATTTGCAGGGGCCGGCGCTACGCAAGACGATACCCCTAGTGCTTTACATCGGTCTGTTTTTGCTGCGCGATGAAAGTAGCGGGGACTGATAATTTATTTCTGTGCGAAAGAGGAAGACGGCCGCTATGAGGCGAATCTATATTACATAGCAAAGTTGCAATTTTCAGTAAAAGCCATCGTTTCCGGTTTTACGCTCATTTAGTTATGACAGTAAGGCAGAAGAAAAAAATTTCCTTAATGGAAAGGATGATGGATTTATGTTTACGCAACGGGATTGTGCAAAAGAAACGGTTAAGGGTGTTCGCAAAGTGGCCGACGAAATGGAGCGTCTGACTGGCATCCTCGATACGGTGCCGCAGGACTGCAAGATTCGCAGAGACGTCATCGATCAGATCCGCCAGCAGTATATGCTGCTGTGTCAGCAAAGCAACGATTATGCCAAAACTTTTAATCGCGAACGTTAAAAAACTAAAAAGAGGCTGTCGCAGCTGGGGTTTCCAGCGGCGACAGCCTCTTTCTTATATTTACTTAACGACCATGGAAGACAGATTGGTCGCTGCACGAGCCACTTCTTCCGACGCGTTTTCGATCTCATGCGAGGTCGTTGCCAGTGAGCTGACTGACGTGTTGATGCTTTGCATCTGGTTGTAGTTGCTGGTAATCGAGGTGGAAATCAAAGCCATACTGTCGGCCATTTTTTTCGCCGACTGACCGACCGTTTCCATCGTGACCGCCTGGTCGCGCATGCTGCTGACCACTTCGTTGGTGGAGTCATTGTTCTTTTTGATCAGATCGACGATTTCGTTGGCGGCATTACCGCTTTGTTCGGCCAGTTTGCGGACTTCTTCGGCGACGACGGCGAAACCGCGTCCTGCTTCGCCGGCACGCGCCGCTTCAATGGCGGCGTTGAGCGCCAGCAAATTGGTCTGACTGGCGATGCCGGTGATGGTCTGGACGATCATCGCGACGGATTTGGAGGTCGATTCGAGCGATGCCACTTTTTTCAATGCTTCCTGGTTAGCGTCGATCATCTGCGTAACCTGGACGCTGGTTTCCTTGCTTTCCTGCTCGCCGGTTGTGGAAGCGGCTTTTGCGCGATCCGCTTCTTGGCGGGCCAGATCGGAGGCCTCCTTGATTTGTTTGGCCGAGTGGGCCATCTGTGCAGCCGAAGCACTGGTTTCTTCAGCTGTTGCGGCCAGCGTTTGACTGGCGTCCTGTACGCGGGCGACGGTAGCAGCCTGTTCGCGAAACATCGCTTCCAGTTCGTCCTTTTTATCGATTTCTTTCGCATAGGAGTTGATGAAGGACTGATTGACTTCGGCCTGAACGAGCTGTACGATCTGATCGAAGGCGGCAAGGACGTTGCGCAGATGTTGCGCGTCAGTCCGATAGGCGTCAATAATGAACGGCAAAATGCTTTGTTTCAAGGTCCCGGTGGCCAGCAAAAACCACTCGGCCGGCAATTTGATCCGATTGTGAACTTCGCCGATGCGTTGCAAATGCGCCAAGTAAGCGGATGTGATCTTTGGTTCATATAGCGTTTGCAAAAAACCGCGCAGCGTCCCTTTTAAGCGTTCAATCGTGGCGTGTTGACGGATGAAGGCTTCCACCTCGGGAACCATAGTCAGGCGCTGATAAAACGTGTTCGTGATCAGATCGAGGTTTTTCTCGATAATGGGGCGAAGCTCCGCCAGATAGCCTAATGATGCACTATCCATCGACAGGAAAGAAGGAGCGACGCGACTGTTGCCGCCGTAAGAACCGGGCGCAGGCTGGGCGAATTTTTTATGGCTTCCTAACATGATGAATCCTCCTCTTGTTGCTATGCTGGGCGGTGTTTGAACGGGATAAAAATGATGTTTACTAAGTGCTTCGCTTATTTCCGATTATTTCCTTCTAATTGCCGTTGAAAATATGAAAAGGGACACCACCTTGTTGCGCTACAGGGTGATGTCCGAGTGAATCAGGATTTAGACTGCGCGGGTCGCGTACCGGGTAAAGTGAAACCTCGTCCCATCACTTCAGCGGCATCGGTGACGATGACAAAAGCCAGCGGATCGACTTCTTCGACGATAAACTTAATCTGCGCGATTTGCGTCAGGCTGACGACGACGAAAATGACCTGCTTAGACTGGTGCGTGAAGGCGCCTTCGCCGTGCAAAATCGTAGCGCCGCGGCCGATTTCATCGAGAATGGCAGCCGCAATCTCAGTCGAACGATAGGAAACGATAAACACAGTCTTTTTTCGGTTGATCCCTTCTACGACCTTGTCTGTCAACGTAGCGGTAATGTACATGGCAATCAGCGTCAGGATCGCCAACTTGAGGCCGAAAAAGAAGGCGGCTATCATTGTGATCAGACAATTGAAAGAGAAACTGACAAAGCCCATATTAAAGGAATAATATTTTTTGATGATGGCGGCGACGATGTCCATGCCGCCGCTGCTGCCGTTGACGCGGAAAATCAAGCCGGCTCCAAGTCCGGATAAGATGCCGCCGGTCAAGGCCGCCAGGATTGGATCGTCAATCGGTACAGTCGCGAAAGGCTTAATGGCATCGACCATAAACGAAAACATTAGCGTGCCGAATACGGTGTGAACGGCATAGCTCTTGCCGATCAGGCGATAGGCGGCGTAAAGAAGCGGGATGTTCATCGCCAGAATTTGCGCACCGATTGGCAAATTGAACAGATAGAAGATAATGATGGCCAAGCCGCTGATGCCGCCGCTGAGCAGCTGATGCGGCACGAAAAAGAAATTGATTGCGATGCTGCAGAGAATGCAACCGATGGTGACAACGATGTATTGGATCAACATCTTTTTGATTTTTTTCTGTGTTTTGGGGTGCATGATAGCCTCCTGTTTTGTACTTGCCTACGATATATTGTTTTCTTTCGGCATGAAGCGAAAAATACCTTGCGGGATTGCGCCGCAAGCCGGTTAATTTATCATTAAAATAATGCGCACGAGTACTAATAATAGTAGGTAAAATTAGGAAAAGCAAGTGTTAAGTTGTAGCATTTAGAAAAATATTTTAGGCAAGAGGAGGAAAAGAAAAGAACGGCAGCAACCAACCTCGTAGGTGCGTTGCTGCCGTTCGCTTCTTGCGTCTTATTTGCAGACGTCGATCACGTTTGCGCCAGTCAATTCTTTCAGCCGGTCCGGACTGAGCGGCAAAGCAGAGTTGGCGGTGCCGGCGGCCGTATAGACCGTGGCGAAATCCCAAAGGCTCCGGTCAAGATAGAGAGGAATCTCGTTCAGCAGGCCGATCGGCGAAACGCCGCCGGGCGGAAAGCCGGTGGCCGTCTCAGCGGTTTCGGCGTCGGCAAAGCGGATCTTCTTGGCGCCGACCGTTTTAGCCAGTTTGCGGCTGTCAATTTTTTTGTCGCCGCAGGTGACGACGAGCAACGGCGCCGCGTCAGCGAGAAAGACCAATGTTTTGGCGATTTGGGCCGGACTGACGCCGAGCGCAGCGGCGGCAAGCTCTGAGGTATGCGTACTCTGATCAAAATAAGTGACGCTTAGATCGGGATGCTGTATAAGAAAATCCTGAATCCTTTTCAGCGGCATAAGAAAAGACCTCCTCGAAGTTGCTATAGGATGATGCCTGCCAGTTCCTGGAGGCGGATGCGTGCATAGTCGAGCTTGGAACCGGTTTGTTCGGGGGAATGTTGGATAAAGAGCTGATAGGCACGGATTGCTTCAGAGTAATCCTGCACTTGTTCACAGGCAACGGCTTTGTTAAAATAAGCCAGTGTATCATGCGGATCGAGCTCAAGAACTTTGTTGTAGTCGTTGATCGCCAAATCAAAACGGCTTTGTTTGCTGTAAGCGACGGCGCGGTTGAAATAGGCGACCGGATAGCGCGGATTCAGTTCGATGGCCTTTGAATAGTCGGCGATCGCGGCGTCAATTAAGCCTTTGTTGCGGTAGATGATGCCTCGGCTGACATAGGGCTCGGCCGACTGCGGTTCAAGCTCGATCGCCTGGCTGTAGTCGGCAATCGCCTCATCGGCTTGTCCCTTGGTGAAGAGAAGCTGCCCACGTCGGATATGGGGATAGGCGTAAGCCGGATCACCGATGATGGCCTGGCTATAATCGGCAATAGCCAGTTCGACGCTGCCGGTTTTTTCATACAGATACCCGCGCCAGCTCAGTGCGCCGACATTAGAGGGGTTTATTTCGATGGCGCGCGTGAAATCGCTTAGCGCGAGGTCAAAGCGGCCTTGGTTAAAGTAAATTTCGCCGCGTTTGGCGTAGAGATCATCGTTGTCCGGCGTAACGGCCAAAGCCGTGCTATAGTCGGCAAGCAGCTGATTGGGATCGCTTGCAGCTTCCTGCGCTGCTAGAGGGGAGCAGAGGAAGAAAAACAAGCAGGTAAAAAGAAAGAAGATACGGTGAAGGGTTGTTTTCATTTTGGACCTCCTGCGTCATTTGAGCTCACCCTTCCTATTATACAACGCGAAGCGAAGAAACCCTGCCGAAAAAGGAAAGGGTTTTTAAAAAGAATATCCAAAGAATATCCGATTAAAAAAATAAAATAAATTGAATAATGATTCGATTGATAATAGAATATACGATAAGAGTAAGTGTTTTCTGCAGGCGAAGGGTAGAAGGAGGACGGCAATGAATAACCGATTGTTGATCGTGGATGATGTGCTTTTCATGCGGTTGAAATTACGTAATACGGTAGAGCAGTTTGGCTACCAGGTTGTGGGGGAAGCGGCCGACGGCAAGGAAGCGATCGAAAAATACCAGTATCTCCGACCCGATGCCGTCTTGCTTGATATCACAATGCCGGAAATGGACGGCGTGGATTGCTTGCAATATATTAAAAAGATGGACCCTAAGGCGAAAGTCATTATGGTTTCCGCGATGGGGCAGGGCGAGTTCATTAAGCAATGTTTTAAATACGGCGCGGAATATTTTATTCGCAAACCGTTTGACGATGAAAAAATAAAAAAAGTCCTCAACGCCGTCGTACCCTTGCCGGAGCCGGAAGTGGAGATCGTATCGGAGAGCTATGAATCACAACTGGCGGCCTTGAATGTGAAAAATGAAGAGGCGCTTGGAACCTTGACGATCGGGCGCAAAAAACGCTAAACGCGAAGAGACGGCGCAGGTCGTCTCTTTTTTGTCGCTGCTATATTGTCATTTTAGCATGAAAGCAGTAATATAGATAAAGAATTTAGCGAAGTCGAGGAGGTTGGGATGCTTAGCAGACGTCAGTTTTTACTTGGCTGCGCCGGAACGATGGCGGCTGTGGCCGCCAGTTCGGTGCTGCCGGAGCCTGGAGTTTGGCAACGGATCTTTGACAGCGTCCCGGTTCTTCTCTATCACCGTGTCGGCTTGGAAAAAGATGATCTTACCGTCAGCGTCGAACATTTCAGACGGGATATGGCTTTCTTGCAGCGTGAAGGCTACAATACTCTTTCTTTGGCACAGGTTCGTCGCCGTTTGCAGGATAAGGACGCCAAATTACCGGATCGTCCGGTCATGATCACCTTCGACGACGGGTACCTGGACAACTATACGAACGCATTTCCGATTCTGCAGCAGTATGGCCTGACGGCCAGCTTCTATATCATTGCGGGCATGCTGCAGGACGCGGAGCGAATTTCACCGGCGCAGATCAAAGAGATGCAGCGCGCCGGAATGGACTTCGGTTCGCACACGATGACGCACCGGCCCTTGGCCGAGCTGACGCAGAGCGAAGCGGTCGCCGAACTGGCGCATTCGCGCGACGAACTGGAACAACTGCTGGGCCAGGCCGTTCATTTCGTCGCCTATCCCTGCGGCAGCTACAGCGAGAAAACGCTCGAACTCGCCGCGCAGTCCGGTTACTGCGGCGGGTTTTCGACCCGTTCCGGCTTTACCACCTTCAGTGACCAGTTGGCAATCCGCCGTATCCCGATCTTTCACCATGACCGTCCGGTCTCCTACGTGATGTTGAAAAAAGGCTTTTTGCCGCGCATATTGGCCTAAGTAAAAAAAGAAGAGTGCGAGCGTACGGATCGATTTCCGTGCTCGCACTCTTTGTTTTAGAAAAAAATTATGGCGCGTCGACGACGCGATGGCGTGCCAATTCGGTCTTATATTCGCTCGCGGTCTTTTGCGCGGCTTTCAGGAAACGGTCATCCTGCGGCAGGCCAAGAATCGCGGCGACTTTGCTCCTTGTGGCGACGACGTCGGGTAGCCAATAGCTGATTTCGTTGATATAAACCGGATGGCCGGGCGCCATGTCGGTCGTCAAGCCTTGACGGTACGCATCGCCGGCGATCTTGCCGAGGATCAGGAATTGATTCAAGGGGATGTCGGTCTTCAAGGTCGTGTTGATTTCGCGGAAAATATCGGGGATGCGCGGAATTGTGGCCGGACTCGCCAACTGGCTCAAGAGAGCGCGGGCGAATTTATGCTGTCGCTCGATGCGGCCGATGTCGCCCATTTCGTCATGGCGGAAACGGACATACTGCAGCGCGGTGTTGCCGTCGAGATGCTGCGGCCCGGGCCGCAGATCGATCAGACCGTTGTTGTCGACCTCGCCTTCGTCATACGGGTCGTAATAATACATGCGTTTGTCGATCGAAAGATCGACGCCGCCGACCGAATCAATCACGCGGCTGAAGCCAAGCATGTTTACCGCCAGATAATAGTCGATCGAAATGCCGAGCAGATCTTCGACTGTCTTGCGGGACAGGTCGGGACCGCCGTAGGTATAAGCGTGGCCGATCTTATTCCATTCGTGTCCGGGGATGTTCACGCGGCTGTCGCGCGGAATCCAAAGCAGCGATACGGCCTTGCTGTCGGTGTCGAGCGTCAGCAGGCAGGTGACGTTGGAACGACCGATATCGTTGCGTCGTTCATTGATGCCCAGGACCAATATATTGATCTTGCGATGCGGCGGAAGTAAAGCGGCGGTTTGCCTATCTTTTTTCGGCAGCGTCTCGTACGGCGGCAGATCCGGTGCGAAGAGGAATTGCGCCAGCGCATAGCTGCCTATGCCGGTGAGGATAAATACGAAAAAAAGCAGGAGAAAGATAAAAAAGCGCCGTTTCGTAGAGGGACGGGCGTCGGATTCGCGCTTTGCTGATGTCATTAAAGGCCATCCTTTACATGAAAATATAACGTGAACAAATGCAATATAATTTAGTATAGCAAAACTTTGGCAACACGCCTATAGTTATTTAATGAACTTAATCGGATGCAGGCAGGGAGATCGTGGTTTTTCGAGAACGTAAAGAGGTAATGAAGTAACAGCCGGCGATGAGGTGACAACATGCAGGATATGCACCAACGAACCATTGATTATCTACGCGTCTCGCTAACGGATCGCTGCAATTTTCGCTGCCGCTATTGCATGCCTAAGCAAGGCGTCGTATTGCGCGATCACTACGAAATACTGCGCTATGAAGAATTGCTCAGGCTGATCGTCCTGTTTGGCCAGCGCGGCATCCGCAAGGTGCGGCTTACCGGCGGCGAACCGTTGGTGCGCAAAGGAATTGTCGAATTCATCCGTACGCTGGCCGGTCTCGGCTCACTGGAGGATATTTCCCTGACGACCAATGGCAGCCTACTGGCTCAAAGCGCGGCTGCACTAAAAGAAGCCGGACTGCGGCGGATCAATATCAGCCTCGATACCGTTGACCCAGAGCGTTTCACCGAGATCACCGGCGGCTGCGGCAGGGTGGAGAAGGTGCTGGAGGGGTTGAATGAGGCGCTCAGGGTGGGCTTTCAACCGGTAAAAATCAACGTAGTCCTCAGCGAAGCGTTTCAGGAATCGGACTTACACTGGTTCTTAGAACTGGTGCGTCAGAAGCCGGTGCATGTCCGCTTTATTGAATACATGCCGATCGGTCCGGTGGCGCTAAAGGGCGGACTGCAAATCGCGGAGATCAAGCGCCTGCTTGCCCAATTGGCGAAAAGTCCGCTCTTGCCGCTGAAAAATGTCGTGTATGGACAGGGACCGGCGCGTTATTACCATCTGGCGGACAGCCGGGGAACATTCGGCTTCATTGCGCCGCTGACCGAGCATTTCTGCGGCGAATGCAACCGCCTGCGCCTGACCGCGGACGGCAAACTGAAGCCTTGCCTGCTTGGCGAGGCAGAGATCGACTTGGCGGGGCCGCTGCGCGGCGGCGCGAGCGATCAGGAACTGCTGCAACTCTTTGACCGCGCTGTCTGCCAAAAACCGAGCGGACATGCTCTCTGCGCGGGCAGTGAAAATCCTGTGCAGCGTAAGCGCGGTATGTCGCAAATCGGCGGCTGAAATAAAGATTGAAAATTCGGAAAGGATGCTGTACAATAGAGGAAACAACTGAAGAATGTCGCGAAAGCGAGTTCCGAGTCGGCGTTTCCCAGAGGATGGGAGCGCCAACCGATGGGTGTCGAGAGTAATCTTTACGCCTGCCAGTGCGCAAAGGAAGTCCAATAGGGCTTCCTTTTTGTGTTTTTCTATTTTAATAAGCAAAATAAAAGGAGGGCGCAACCATGTTTTATCGCATTAATATGACGGATTTGACGGTGACCAAAGCAGACTGCCCCGAATACCAGGGAATGGGAGGACGCGCACTGTCCTCACGTATTGTCAAAACAGAAGTGGATCCGAATGAACATCCACTCGGCCCGGGCAATCGCCTGGCGTTCGTTACCGGTCTGCTGTCCGGCACCGGCGCGCCGAATGCGGGCCGGATGTCGGTAGGCGCAAAGAGCCCGCTGACCGGCACGATCAAAGAGAGCAACGTTGGCGGAGCGATGGGCCATAAGCTGGGACGTCTTGGCATCAGCGGCATTATCGTCGAAGGCTTGCCGCAAAGCGATGTTCCTTATTTGATGCATGTCGATAAGGAAGGCATCAAATTAATGGAAGCGCCGCAGCTTAAAGGGTTGAACATTTATGATACGGTAGCGAAATTGCATGAAACATATGGCAAGAAAGCGGCAATCGGCTGTATCGGCACAGCTGGGGAACGCAAGATGGCGTCGGCCTGCATCGGTTTCACAGACATGGAAGGGGAACCGACTCGCCAAGCCGGACGTGGCGGCATGGGCGCCGTCATGGGCAGCAAAGGTCTGAAAGCGTTAGTCGTCGACGACGCGGGTGCGCCGTTGGTAACGTTTGCGGATGAAGCGGCATTTCGCACGGCTGCCAAAAAATTGTCCAAGGCCCTGCTTGAACATCCGGTGACCAGTAAAGCATTGACGACATACGGTACGGCAGTGCTGGTCAATATCCTCAACGAGGCAGGCGCGCTGCCGACGCGCAATTTCAGCAACGGTCGCTTCGAAGGGGCGGACAAGACTGGCGGCGAAACGCTGGAAGCGAATTGTCGTGAACGCGGCGGCAAGACGGGGCATGGCTGCTCGCCGGGCTGCGTCATCCGCTGCTCGCAAATTTATAAAGGCAAGGACGGCGAAATGATCACCGGCGGCTTCGAATACGAAACCTGCTGGGCTTTCGGCGCTGATCTTGGCATTGATGATTTGGATCAGATCGCCTGGATGAATCGCTGGTGCGATGATTATGGCGTGGATAGCATTGAAACCGGCGTCGCAATCGGTGTTGCGATGGAAGCCGGTGTTCTGCAGTGGGGCGACAGCGCAGGCGTCATCGAGTTATTGCATGCTCTGGGACAGGGCACGCCGCTTGGCCGGATCATCGGCGCGGGCGCGGCCGTTACCGGACAGGTCTATGGCGTACGCCATGTGCCGGTCGTGAAAAAACAGGCGATTCCGGCCTACGATCCGCGTGCGGTAAAAGGCGTCGGTGTGACGTACGCTACGACGACGATGGGAGCCGATCATACTGCGGGTTATTCGGTCACCAGCAATATTCTGGGCGTTGGCGGCAAGACCGATCCGTTGCTTAAAGACGGCCAGGTGGAATTGTCGAAAAATCTCCAGGTGGCGACGGCATTCATTGACAGTACCGGATTGTGCCTCTTCGTTGCCTTGGCAATCCTCGATATTCCGTCCGGTCTTGAAGGCATTGTGGAGATGTGCAATGCCCGTTACGGTTGGAACTATAGCGCGGATGACTATATGGAAATCGGCCGTCAAGTGTTGCGTGATGAACGTGCCTTCAATGAAGCGGCGGGCGTTGAAACCGATGATTTGCCGGAGTTTTTCCGTCAGGAGGCGCTCTCCCCGCACGAAGTGGTCTTTGATATTTCCCGCGAAGAGTTGAAGAAGGCTCACGAATTTTAAAGTATCGATAAACAGCTGTCTTTGGCCTAGGCCAAAGGCAGCTGTTTTTTTACTCTAGCGGCAGGTAGGATGGAAGACAGGCTAGAATATAACCTGCATATGAATGTGACCAGCGAATGTGACCAGCAGAGCGGAAACGCATAAGGAGCGATGACATGGAGTTTTTTCGTTGTATTTCATTAGAGGAAGGGCGGCGACAGATTGCTGCGGCGTTGGCGGATATTCGAACTGCGGTGGAACTCGTTGCGCTCGCGCAAGCGTGCGGTCGCGTTTTGGCCGAGGACGTTTTCAGCCGGGAGAATCTGCCGGCCTTTGCTCGTTCGACGGTGGACGGGTTCGCGGTAAACAGCGCGGATACGTTCGGCGCGGGTGAAGGACTTCCGGCGCTCTTGGAACTGGACGGCGAAATTCTGATGGGAAGCACGGCTGAAGGCAGGGTCGGCAACGGAGCGGGAATGACGATTCCGACCGGGGGAATGCTGCCGGAAGGCGCAGACAGCGTCGTGATGCTGGAGCATACGCAGCGACCGGATGCAACGACATTGCTTGTCTTGAAGCCGGTCGCGCCCGGCGAAAATATTGTTCGGGCAGGAGACGATATTTCAGCAGGCGGACTGATTTTGAGCAAAGGCAGCCGCATCACGCCGCAGGATATCGGCGCGTTGGCCGCTTGCGGCATTGCTGAATTGAAGGTGTATTGTCCCCCCGTTGTCGGCGTTTTATCAACCGGTGATGAGGTGATCGAACCGCAATTGACGCCGAAGGATGGGCAGGTGCGCGACGCAAACGGCCCGGCGTTGGCGGCGTTAATCGAGGCAGCCGGTTGTCGGGTGATCCGCTACGGCATTATTCGTGATGAGAAAGCGGCACTGCGGGAGTGCTTGGCGGAAGCGGCGGCTGCGTGTCATGCGATTGTGCTGTCAGGCGGCAGTTCAGTGGGCGTGCGGGATCATACCGTAGAAGTGTTGGAAGAAATGGGGCAACGTCCGGTTGTTTTTCATGGCCTGGCGGTGAAGCCGGGAAAACCGGCGATTTTTGCCATGCTGGGCAAGACCGCTGTGTTCGGTTTACCCGGTCACCCCGTTGCCGCGTTGACCGTCTGTCGTCAGCTGGTTTTGCCGGCTCTGGATAGTTTGTCGGGGAAATGCCGAAAAGATCAGATAAAGGTGAGGGCGAAGATGACGCGCAACATGGCTTCGGCAGCCGGACGCGATGATTTTATCAAGGTTCGCCTGCGCTATGAGGCGGGCGAATATCTGGCGGAACCGGTACTGGGGAAATCAGGTTTGATCTTTACGATGACGCAGGCTGACGGCGAGGTGCATATCCCGGCTGACAAGACGGGGTTGTATGAAGCGGAATGGGTGACGGTCGAATTGCTTCGCCGTTAATTTGAAGTAGAGGAGGCATGTGATTTGCACAAGGTTGACGCCTATTTGGAGTGTTTGCCGCGTCAGCGGGCCGAGTCGATATGGCGGGAACGGCTGACGCAGAGCGGATATTTTTCGCAAATTCCATATGAAGAGCTGCCGATTGATGAGGCGTTAGGCAGAATCACTGCTGCATGCCTTTATGCGCGACGCTCGGTGCCGCATTATAACGGCGCAGCGATGGACGGCATTGCGCTGGCGGCGCAGGATAGTTTCGGTGCCAGCGAAAGCGAGCCGAAAGAGCTGATGCTGTTGCAAAACGGAGCAGCGCATCAGGCGGGCGGCTGCTACATTGTCGACACCGGCGATTTGCTGCCGGAAGGAACAAATGCCGTGATCATGATCGAAGATGTTCAATTAAAAACCGGAAAGGCGCAAATCTTGGCGGCAGCTGCGCCCTGGCAACATGTGAGGATCATCGGTGAGGACATCGTGGCCAATGAATTAGTATTGGCGGAACATCTTCGCCTGCGTCCTGTAGATTTGGCAGCCGCCTTGGCAGCCGGATTGGAGTCCGTTTCGGTATTGGCAAGGCCACGCGTGACCGTGATTCCAACCGGCAGTGAACTGGTTGAAAAGCAGGCGCAACTGGAACCGGGAAAAATTTTGGATGTAAATTCACACATGCTTTGCGCCGCAGCGCGTGAATGGGGCGCAGAGGCGAAACGGCATGCGGTCGTGCCGGATCAGTATGACGAAATTAAAGCGGCTGTGGCAGAAAGTTTGGCAAAGAGCGATATGGTGATCTTGAACGCCGGAACTTCGGCGGGAACGGAAGATTACACCGCACAGGTTTTGGCTGAACTCGGCGAAGTTTTGGTGCATGGCGTTGCAATCAAACCGGGTAAACCGGTGGTGCTTGCCGTTTGCGACGGCAAGCCGGTGATTGGATTGCCAGGGTATCCGGTGTCGGCGATGCTGACGGCAGATTTATTTATTAAACCGGTGCTGGCGGCGCGGCAAAAAATATCTCTGCCTGCGAATAAGACAGTGGAAGCGCGCTTAGGCAGACAAATTTATTCGCAGGTTGGCGTGGAAGAATATTTGCGCGTTTCGCTCGGCGAAATCGATGGAAAGCAAATCGCGCTGCCGCTTGGCCGCGGCGCCGGGTTGATGTCGTCGCTAACGAAGGCGCAAGGCGTCATTTCGGTTAGCGAAATGCAGGACGGCTTGCCGGTCGGCGCTTCGGTGATGGTTCGTTTGTTGGGCGATGACGTGCCGAAAAACAGTCTGTTGGCGGTCGGCAGTCATGATATGGCGCTCGATATCCTAGCGGTCTTTTTACGCCGCAAGGATGATGTGACGCTGTCATGCGCGAATGTCGGCAGCATGGGGGGCATCCTGGCGATTCGCAATCGGGAGACGCATTTGGCCGGCATTCATATGCTCGATGAAGCGAGCGGCCTTTATAATTTGGCCAGTGTAAAGAAATATTTGCCGGATCGTCCTTGGCGGCTGATCCATTTTGCGATGCGCGAGCAGGGGTTGATTATTGCGCGGGGAAACCCGAAAAAAATAACGGGCATTACTGACTTGGCGCGTCCTGACCTTCTCTTCGTTAATCGGCAACGCGGCGCGGGAACGCGTATGCTGCTCGATTACCGTTTGAAGGAACACGGCATCGCCTCTGCTGCGCTGCAAGGCTATGAAAAAGAAGTCGGTACGCATATGGCGGTGGCGGCGACCATCGCAGCCGGAGCGGCCGATGTCGGCCTTGGCATTCGTGCGGCTGCGGCAGCGCTAGAACTTGATTTCATTTCCGTCGGACAGGAACAATATGACTTGCTGGTGGACCTGCCGGATGAGGATGCGCGTTTTGCGATGCTGCAGGAAATTTTGCAATCGGAAGAGTTTCGCATGCAGGTAGAATCGTTAGGCGGCTATGATCTGACAAGATCCGGTGAACTGATTGCCAGCAGTGAAAGGCAGGAAGCGCGATGAAGATCGAGGTTCGTCTCTATGCGACGCTGCGCCGCCATACGCCGCAACAACCGAACGGCTGTCTGGCGATCGAGGTCAAGCAAGGAGCAACTGTAAGCGAAGCGGTAAGTCTGCTGGGCATTGACCCGGCGGAGATTCATCTTTTGATGCTGAACGGCATCTCTGCCGCGCTGGACAGCGTACTGGCGGAAAACGACCGGTTGGGCCTGTTTCCGCCGGTGGGGGGCGGTTAAATGGATAGCTTGGCACTGCTTCACGCAGGGAAAATGCCGGAACGCTATCTGCGCAATCAGGGCACGATCGGCGTAGCAGGACAGGAAAAACTGTGTCGTTCCCGGATCGCGGTCATCGGCGCAGGCGGATTAGGCGGGTTAGTCATCGAGCTGTTGGCACGACTCGGCGTCGGTTTCCTGCGCGTCGTTGACGGCGACGTCTTTGCCCGCCATAACTGGAACCGGCAACTGCTTGCCGAAGAGGACAACTTGTCAGGCAATAAGGCATTGGCTGCCGAGCGACGGGTGGCGGCGATCAACAGCGAGGTGGTTGTCGAAGCCTGCGCGCTGATGCTGGACGAGGAAAATGCGGCAAGTCTGCTGGACGGGGTCGAGCTGGTGGTTGATGCGCTTGATTCGATTCCGACGCGCCTCATCCTTGCCCGCGCGGCAAAAAAGAAAGGCATCCCGTTGGTGCATGCGGCGATCGCCGGTTATACGGGGCAGGTCATGACCGTCTTTCCGGATGATCCCGGGTTGGAACGCTTGTATGAAAGGCCGGTGACGCGCGGCGTGGAAGTCGAACTGGGAAATCTCTCGCCTACGCCTGCCATCGCCGCCGCACTGCAGGTGCAGGAAGTGGTCAAGGTGATCACCGGGCGAGGTGAACCGCTGCGCAACAAGTTGCTCTATTTTGACGCGGAGTGGAATCTGTTTGAAATCATGGAGGTGGCCAAGCGATGAAACTGACGCATTTTAACGAAGCTGGCAAGGCGCATATGGTCGACGTATCGGAAAAAAACGAGACATTGCGTCAGGCTGTGGCCGAGGGGCGGGTCGTGATGGCGCCGGAGACGCTTGAACTGGTCAAGGCCGGGGCGATGGGGAAAGGCGATGTCCTGGGCGTGGCGCAAGTCGCCGGCGTGATGGCGGCGAAACGGACATGGGAACTGATTCCGATGTGCCATCCGCTGCTTTTGACGGGGATCGACGTTGCCTTCACGCTTAACGAAGCGGAAGCGGCGGTCGATATCACCGCTACAGTCAGAACCACCGGCAAGACCGGCGTGGAGATGGAAGCGCTGACGGCGGTCAGCGTTGCCGCATTGACGATATATGACATGTGCAAAGCAGTGGATAAGGCGATGACGGTCGAGTATGTCAGGCTGACGGCAAAATCCGGCGGCAAGAGCGGCGATTATCTGCGCAAATGAGGGGGAGAGAAAATGGCAACAGTAATTGCAGTCTGTACCAGTAAGAATAAAGGCGAACGCAAGACCAATGTCGAACGCGCCAAAGCCCTGACCGGTTTAGGGTTGGAAGGCGACGCGCACGCCGGGTTCCAGCATCGCCAGATCAGTCTTTTGGCGATGGAAAGCATTGAGAAAATGCGCCAGCAGGGGCTTGACGTCAAGCCGGGTGATTTTGCTGAAAACATAACGACCGAAGGCATCGAACTGCCGGTATTGCCAATCGGTACGCGTCTGCGGATTGGACCGGTCGAAGTGGAGGTCAGCCAGATCGGCAAAGAATGCCATAATCGCTGTGCAATCTATTATCAGGCCGGCGATTGCGTGATGCCGAAGGAAGGCATCTTCGTAATTGTCCTGAGTGACGGTGAGATTGCGGTCGGTGACAGGATCGAGGTGATCGGACATGCTTAAGGTCGGCATCATCACCGCGAGCGACAAAGGCGCGCGCGGCGAACGCGAAGACGTCAGCGGCAAAACGATTGAAGCCATGCTCTCCGGACTGGGTGAGGTTCGCCATTATGTGGTCGTGCCGGATGATCAGGCGGTGCTGCGACAGGCGATGCTCCATATGGCGGACGAACTGGATCTTGAAGTGGTCTTTACGACCGGCGGAACCGGACTTGGGCCTCGCGACGTGACGCCGGAGGCTACGCTGAGCGTGATTCAGCGGGCTGTGCCCGGCATCGCCGAAGCGATGCGCGCTCGCTCCATGGAAGTGACGAGCCGGGCGATGCTTTCGCGCGCTGTGGCTGGCGTACGCAATCGCACCCTGATCGTCAACCTGCCGGGGAGTCCGAAAGCGGTGCAGGAATGTCTGGAAGTCGTCTTGCCGGTTCTGGAACATGGCATCAATATCCTGCGCGGACGCGACGGTGAGTGTGCCCGTCATTAAAAAAGAATTTAGCTGGAGGTTTTGCTTATGCTAAAGAGAAAGAACGTGCGAAATATATTGACGCTGTTGGCGCTGTGTTTCTTGCTGCTTGTGACGGCCTGCGCGAAAACGGAAACGCCTGCGGCGACGAAACCGGCTAATCCTGACCTGATTCTGGCGACGACGACGAGCACGCAAGACAGCGGACTGCTCGATGCACTCCTGCCTGTTTTCGAAAAAAAGACCGGTTACAAGGTTAAGACGGTGGCGGTCGGAACTGGACAGGCGTTGGCGCTTGGCGAAAAGGGTGAAGCGGATGTGCTTTTGGTTCACGCGCCGGATGCGGAAAAGAAAGTGGTCGCTGGCGGCAGCGCAATCGAACGTAAATTGGTGATGCACAATGACTTCATCTTGCTTGGCGCTGTCGAAGACATTGCGAGAGTCAAAGGAAACAAAATCGATGCTGCGCTGAAAGCGATCGCGGAAAAGAAAGCGGCTTTCATTTCGCGCGGCGATGATTCCGGCACGCATAAAATGGAACAGGCACTTTGGAAAAAAGCCGGAGTCGCAGCAAAAGGAAATGCCTGGTATCAGGAAGCGGGAGCGGGCATGGGCCAGACCCTAAAGATCGCGGACGAGAAAAAAGCGTATACGCTGAGCGACCGTGCGACATTCCTGGCACAACAGAAGAATATGACGCTTGGGATCTTGCTGGAAGGCGATCCTGCGCTGCTTAATATTTATCATGTCATGGAAGTGAATCCGGAGAAATTTGCCAAGGTTAACGCGGCGGGCGCCAAAGCGTTCAGCGAATTCCTGCTTTCGCAGGAAGGACAGCAAATGATCGCGACATTCGGCAAGGACAAATATGGCCAGGCGCTGTTCTTTGCCGACGGCGGAAAATCGGATCAGGATTTGGGACTGCAATGAATGACGGGCTCCAAGCCTTTCAAATGTTGCTGAATGGTGAGCCGGAAGTGTGGGAAGTCGTCTGGCTTACGATGCGGGTCTCGGGACTGGCAACGCTTTTAAGCGTCGTCTTCGGCATCCCAATCGGTTTTTCTCTGGCGGTGCATCACTTTCCCGGCAAAAAATCCGTAGTACGCCTGATGAATGCGGGCATGGGGCTGCCGCCGGTCGTGGTCGGCCTCTTGGTCAGCCTGCTGCTTTGGCGTTACGGGCCGCTCGGCGATCTGGGCTTAATGTACAGTCCGAGCGCGATGGTCTTAGCGCAGGCGATCATTGCGACGCCGATCGTCGCCGGCTTCAGCTTTGCCGCGCTGGGCAGTCTGAACCCGAAGCTGCGTCATCAGCTGCTGGCGTTAGGAGCGACAAGCGCTCAGGCGAACTGGCTTTTGCTCAAGGAAGCGCGACTTGGCCTGACGGCGGCGGTGATGGCGGGTTTTGGCCGCGTCGTTTCCGAAGTCGGTGCATCGATGATGGTCGGCGGCAATATCAAAGGCCAGACAAGGGTGCTGACGACCGCGACTGTGATGGAGGTCGGCAAGGGGAATTATGAGCTTGCTCTCGCGTTCGGCGCGATCCTGCTCTTGTTGGCCTATTGCATCGTGGCCTTGCTGACGTATTTGCAAAACCATGAAAAGCGGGAAATGATATGAAAGAAACGATCGTGGAAATAAACGAGCTTCAGGTGCTGCGACGCGGACGTGAGATCCTGGCTATCGACGAGCTTGTCATCGAGAAAGGAGAGCTGGTAGGCCTGCTTGGGCCGAATGGAGCCGGAAAAAGCACGTTGCTGCAAATGCTGAATCTGCAGCTGCCGTATCAAAAGGGCAGTGTGAAATTGTTTTCGGAGGAAGCGGCGCTTAGCGATCCAGTGGCGCTTCGCAGGCGCTGTGCGATGGTCTTTCAGGAAACGCTGCTGCTGAGTGGCACCGTCTTTGACAATGTGGCCCTTGCGCTTCGCTTTCGCGGCTTGGCGGATGACGTGATCAAAAGCAAAGTGAACGAAGCGCTGAATACGTTTCATTGCGCGCACCTGTCGGGGCGCTTGGCGCGTCGTCTCTCCGGCGGCGAAGCGCAGCGGGTCTGCCTGGCGCGCGCGTTAGTGGCAAAGCCCGAACTGCTCTTGCTTGACGAACCGTTTGCTGCGCTTGATGCCGCGACGCGCGGCAATCTGCTGCGTGAAGTGAAGACGGTCGCGCAGCGCCATAAAATGACGGTGCTTTTGGTCAGTCATAATTTTCAGGAGATACTGGCCTTTGCCGAACGGGCCTTAGTTCTGCTCGCGGGAAAACTGGTTCAGGACGAGCGACCGGATATCGTGCTGCGCCGACCCGTTTGTCGCGAGGCGGCTCATTTGGTGGAAATGGACAACTTGCTGTCGGCGACGGCGGAGACGTCAGCGGGCGGGGCTCGTATCCGCCTGGAGAATGGCTTGGAATTTCATGTGCCGGGCTGCCGGGCGGCTGGCGCATGCCTGGTCTGCATTCCCGGCGACGCCTTTTCTCTGGCGGAAACAGAGCGGGAAGAGGACGGATTTTGGAGCGGGCAGGTCATTGGCAGCAGGGCGGGAATCGGAGTGCAGTGCGTCGAGGTATCGATCGCCGGTTTGTCTTTGGCGATCCGTCTGGACTGGCGAAAAAAATTGGAGACAGGCGATGCGCTTTGCTTGCGCCTAGTCGGCGAGCAAGTGCATATAATAAACTAACCGCCTTGGAAGGAATACTTCCAAGGCGGTTAGTTTATTATGCGAAAGTAGTAACAAAAGTTAAATAATGAAGAAAAAAGTGTGGAAAAATAGACAGGTATTGGAAGAAATGATATATTTCCAGTACGAAGTGAAATGACACTAACAGGAGGAAGCGGGGGAATTAACATGAGCAACGATCAATTGATACCGTTTATGATTTCGGTCAGCGTGATGCTGACGTTAAGCGTCGTCAGCACGGTGCGACTTTAGCCGCCTGTCTGCAAAGCCTTGGCTACGAAGCCGTCCGCGGCCGAAAGTCTTGCCTGAGCGGCCTCGGCGGACAAATTGCCCAATAGCATTACGATCGCCAGTTTGGCAGAACCGTTTGCAGTGCTGACTGCGGCTTCCACTCTTTCCACGTTTTCGCCGGTGGCCAAGGAGACGATGCGCCGTACTCGGTGCTGTAATTTTTCGTTGCTGGCGGCGACATCGACCATCAGGTTGCCGTAGACTTTGCCGAGCCGGATCATGGCGGCGGTCGTGAACATGTTCAAGACCATTTTTTGCACGGTGCCTGCCTTCATGCGGGTGGAGCCGGTTACGACCTCGGGGCCGCTCAAGACCGCAAGCGAAAGGTCGGCGTGTTCGCCAATCAGAGGTTCGGGCGTACAGGCTAGCGCGATGGTGCGGCAGCCGAGGCTGCGCGCATAAGTGAGACCGCCGATCACGTACGGCGTGCGTCCGCTGGCGGCAATGCCGACTACGATATCGGCCGAGGTAAGGCCGCGTTTGGCCAGATCGCTCTCTGCCAGATGCGGCGAATCTTCGGCGTTTTCAACCGAGCGAAAGACCGCGCTTTCGCCGCCGGCAATGATTCCTTGAACCATCTCAGGCGGCGTGCCGTAAGTCGGCGGACATTCTACGGCATCGAGGATGCCGAGCCGTCCACTGGTTCCGGCGCCAAGATAGAAGAGGCGTCCGCCTTGGCGGAACGCGGCGCTGATCCAGTCGACCGCTACGGCGATCTTTGGCAAAAGCGGCGTGATCGCCGAGGCGACCTGCAGGTCTTCCTCATGGATGCGCTGCAGAATTTCAAGGCTGGATAATTGATCGATATCGCTCGTGTTCGGATTGCAGCGTTCGGTTAGTAGGCTGTCTAAATGGAAAGTCATAGGCTGGTCCTTTCTGTGTTTACTTGAACAAAACGGAACGGTTGGCCGGGACGGATGAAATCGAGCAGTAACAGGTCATCCGGTATGACGTGACCGACAACATTGACGCGTTCGTCTGCGGGCAGCTGCTGCAAGATGAGCTGCAATTCGCCCTGATAGCGGCCGTAGTCCTCGTTGTCGAGCGTGATGCTGCCGCGCGGTCTGGCGAGCGGACGGGCCGCCGTGATGGCGGAGCGGCGAAGAAGACGCGCTTCCTGCGAACGGGCGGCATACGCGCCGGGGTCATGCCGGTTGGTATGGCGCGGCGCGAGGACGATGGCGGCTTCGGCGTCCGTGAGAGGACGATCCGCCACAAAGCGCAGTTCAAGGCATTCGGTTGTCACCTTGGCGACGTCATACAATTCCTGCTCGGCGGCGAAAGGATCGCCGAAGAGAATGCCCTGCACGAGTCCGCTGGCAGCGAGATGTTTGGCGGCTACCAGTGAAGAGTGGCCGCGGTGGATTTCAAGCGTCGGCAGGCCGCTGTACAATGGAGCGCGCGGCTGTACGAGCGAAGGAATGAAAGCCAGGACGGGAATGCCGTGATCGCGCAGAAAACGCGAGCGTTGGACGAACAGCTCATAACTAAGGCCGGTTTCCGGACGCGGATAATAGTTGTGGCAGGCCTGAAGGCGGTGCGGCGGCAAACCAGCGTTGGAGACGGCGGATAATTCATTGCTTGTTACGGTGCTGGCATTCAATTCAATGATCGCGCCGGTTGCCTTGGCGATGCGCACGATGTCGTGCGCTGCGAAACCGTAATCGAGGCGAAGCGCACTGAGGCCAAGTTTTTTTAGCGGCGTAAGATCATCCATTGACGCTTGCAACAGGTCAAGCGTGGCGGGCGAGATATCGGCAGTGACGGAAAAACCGCTTTGCCGTGCGGTTGTGATTAATTCCTGACATTGGCTAAGCAGTGCAGCGGCATTCGCTTCCGGGATATGCAGTGAAGTAAAGAGGCGATCATAACCGGCCTGACGGGCTTTTTCCAAATAACTCAGACAGTCGGCGAGTTCGTGATCCAGACCAAGAAAAAGTGAGATTCCCTTTGACAAGGGCAGCGTCAATCGTTTGCTTAACATGCTGTTTCCTCCTTTAGAGCGTCCGCGTCGTCTTCTTCTTCGTTCAGGTCTTCAAAGCCGACCAGCCAGGTGACGGCAAAACCGGCGCAATAGGCAATGACGAGACCGATCAGGTAATGCACGATGCTGTCCGGTTTAATGAGAAATGCCAGCGGCAGACCCGACACGCCAAGGGCGATGGAGGCGGTATGAAGGCTGGCCTGGTACGCGCCGCCGAACGCTGCGCCGATGCAGGCCGTGAGAAAGGGACGGCCGAGCGGCAGGGTCACGCCAAAAATCAGTGGTTCGCCGATGCCGAGGAAGCCGACCGGCAAGGCGCCTTTGATGACGTTTTTCAGGCGGCGGTTGCGCGTTTTACAATAAACGGCGATGGCCGCACCGACTTGTCCGGCGCCGCCCATCGCGAGAACCGGCAGGAGCGGATTTTCCTTCAAGGTGTTGAGAAATTCCATATGGATCGGCACCAGGCCTTGATGTAGCCCGGTCATGACGATCGGCAAAAAGGTGCCTGCCAGGACAAAACCGGCAAGCGCGCCGCCGCTGCCGAGCAAGGTTTTGAAGAAGGCGACGATGGCATCGGAGAGAAGACCGCCGAGCGGTTGCAAGGCAAAATAAGTGACGAAGCCGCCGATCAGCAGCGTGAGCGTCGGAGTGACAATGATGTCGACGGCATTGGGAACGAAGCGGCGCAGGCGCTGTTCCAGCCAGGCCATGAACCAGGCGACGAGAAGTACGCCGATAATGCCGCCGCGCCCGGGTACGAGCGCAGCGCCGTTGATCGTGATGTTGGCGATTGCCGGATTGATGATTAGTACACCTGCGAGCCCGCCCAGCGCGGGCGTGCCGCCGAACTCGGTCGCGGCATTGATGCCGACGAAGACGGCAAGATAGGCGAAAAGACCCCAACCGATCGCGTTAAGTAAGGCGATCATGGTACCGGATGGTTCTGCGCCCAGCCGGATGGCGACGTTCGTGATGCCTGCGACCATGCCGGAGGCGACAATCGCGGGGATCAAAGGTACGAAAATGCTGGCCAGACGGCGCAGAAAAAGTTTGAACGGCGTCCGGTTGCGCGCGGCGATAATTTCTTTGGCGTTCGGCTGTTTGCTAAGCAAGGCGGTGAACTGATCGGCTACTTTTTGTACGATGCCGGGACCGAGAATGACCTGATAGTCGTTATTTTCGTGTACCATTCCTAACACGCCATGGCTGGTTTGCAGGCTGGTCTGATCGACTGTCGTCGCATCGCTCACTGTGACGCGCAGCCGGGTCATGCAGTGGGAGACGGCAACGATGTTTTCTTTGCCTCCCAGAGAGTGAAGGATCGTTGCAGCTAATTGACGTGCATCTTTTTTCATTTCTTCCTCCTAATCGGCGAAACATGCTATATAAATTAGTTTCTCTGTCAAAGAGCCAAATCCTGTTATCATGCTTGGATTGAAGAGATCTGGTAGAGAGAAAGGGAAACGGCTCACACGCGCGGCAAAGCGCTATTCGTAGCGTAAAGCGTCGATCGGGTCGAGCAGCGCCGCTTTGCGAGCCGGATATAAGCCGAAGAAGAGGCCGATGGCGACTGAGACGATAAAGGCGGCAAAGATGGCTGGAACCGAAATGACGGTGTTCCAGCCGGCGACGGCCGAGATGACGTGCGCACTGGCGACGCCGAGCAGGATGCCGAGCATGCCGCCGGTCACGCCGATGACGATCGCTTCAATCAAAAATTGCAGCAAAATATTGTGGTACGTTGCGCCAAGCGCTTTGCGGATGCCGATTTCACGCGTGCGCTCGGTAACGGAGACCAGCATGATGTTCATGATGCCGATTCCGCCAACCAACAAAGAAATGGCGGCAATGTTGCCGAGCAGCAACGTTATCGTACCGGTCGTTTCCTGTGCGGTAGCCATGATCGCGGTCAGATTGCGGACGGTAAAATCATCCGCGACCGAAGGTTGCAAACGGTGGCGCTGGCGCAGCAGCGCGGTGATATCGCGCTGTACCTGATCGATGACCTCGCTGTTTTCCGCCTGCACATTGATGCTGTTGACATATGTGATGCCCATCAGACGTTCTTGCGCGGTCGTTAACGGCACCAATACCGCGTCATCCTGGTCCTGGCCGCCGGCCGCCTGGCCTTTGGCCGTTAAAAGACCAATGACGCGAAACGGCGCCTTGTTAATGCGGATCATCTGTCCGATCGGACTAATATCGCCGAACAAGCTGTTTGCGGTCGTTTGTCCAAGGACGGCGACGCGGCTGCGGGTATCTAAATCGCGACTGCTGAAAAAACTGCCTGCGGCCAGGTCAAAATTGCGCACCGAAAGAAATTCAGGCGTCGTGCCCTGTACGGAGGTGATCCAGTTCTGATTGCCGTTGACGATTTGGTAAGAGCGGCTGACAACCGGAGCAATCGCGCTGACGCCGGAGATCTGCTTGACAATCGCAGCCGAATCTTTGGCGGTCAGGGTGATGTTTGAGCCTGCCGCCAGACGTGCGCCGCCGGACGGCGCGTTCGCGCCCGGCGTGATAATCAAGAGGTTGCTGCCGAGTCCGGCGAGCGAACTTTCTACCTTTTGCTGTACTCCGACGCCGATGGAAACCATCGCAATGACAGCGCCGACGCCGATGATAATGCCAAGCATGGTTAAAACCGAACGAAGTTTATTGGCGCGTAATCCTTCCAAGGCAATCATGATGCTTTCCCAAAACATGGCGCACTCCTCCTAACGACGTTCGTCTTTGACCATGCAGCCGTCCTTGAAGTGGATGACGCGGCGTGAATAGGCGGCGATTTCCGGCTCGTGCGTGACCAGTAAAATGGTACGGCCCTGTTGGTTCAAAAGTGTGAAGATGTCCATGATTTCCGTGCCGGAGCGGCTGTCGAGGTTGCCGGTCGGTTCGTCGGCCATGATAATGGCTGGATTATTGACTAGCGCACGGGCGATCGCAACGCGTTGCCGCTGACCGCCTGACAGTTCATTGGGACGGTGGTCTTTGCGGTCGGCGAGGCCGACCATGGATAGCGCTTCTTCGCTGCGCTCCAGCCGCTGCTGTTTGCCAACACCGGCATATACAATCGGCAGCGCGACATTTTGTAAGGCCGACATGCGCGGCAGCAAATTGAAATTTTGAAAAACAAAGCCGATTTTTTTATTGCGGGTGAGCGCTAACTGATCGTCGTTGAGCCGGGCGACTTCCTGTCCGTCTAAAAGGTAGGAACCCCTGCTTGGGCGGTCGAGGCAGCCGAGAATGTTCATCAAGGTCGATTTGCCGGAACCGGACGGGCCCATGATCGAGGTGAACTCACCGCTTGCGACGCGGAGGCTGATGCCGGAGAGTGCATGAACGACGCTGTCGCCCATATGATATTCCTTGGCGATGTCAAGCAGTGCAATTGTCATCTTTTTACCTCCTAGCGCCCGAAGAGCGAGCGCATGCTCGGCGTTCCAGGCGTTGCGCCCGCCCCTTTGGCAAGCGGCAAGATGATGGAATCGCCTTCGCTTAGACCGCTGAGAACTTCGGCCTTTTCATCGTTAAGCAGACCGAGTGTGACTGGGAAGAGCTGCTCTTTGCCGTCAACCAGGCGCTGAACATATTTCTGGCCTTTGCTTTCTTTGATCGCCGACAAGGGGATGACTAAAACCTGCTTGCGTTCTCCGGTCGCAATGCTGACGCGGGCCGTCATCGTCGGAAAGAGGAGACCTTGCGGCTCGTCGACCGTGACGTAGACGGTATAGTAGATGACGTTTTGCTGGATGACGGCCTTTTGCGAAATGGTCGTCACGCTGCCGCTAAAAATCCTGCCCGGATAGGCGTCGACCGTGAAAGAGACTTTCTGGCCGGTTTTTACATTGCCGATATCCGTTTCATCGACTTGCACTTGAATTTGCATGATCGACATGTCGGCAACCGTTAAGAGCACCATCGGATTCGATATGCCGGGCGAGACCGTCTGGCCGGCTGGAATCGGTTTGCCGATCACCAGGCCGTTGCTCGGCGCGTGGATCACGGTATCGGAGAGCGAGGAGAGAGCGTTGTCATAGTTGGCCTGCGCTACCTGATAGGCGGTGCGATCGGCATCGAGTTGCTGCTGCGCAATGGCGCCGACTGCCGCCAAGCTGCGTGAACGTTCGTAGCTGGCACGGGTGTTTTCCGCTTGTGCACGCGTCTGCGCGACCTGGGTTTGCTGGCTGGTATCATCGAGCGTGATCAAAACCTGCCCGGCAACGACGCGATCATTTTCATTGACGTTGACGCTCAGGATGCGACCGGTGATTTTTGAACTGACGTCGACGGAATTGACGGCGGAAATCGTTCCGGTTGCCGCGATGCTGGCCGTGATATCGCCGCGCTCTACATTGGCAAGGCTACCGTTAAAAGCAGGCTTTGCATTTTGCTTGTCATAATAATTGAAACCGGCTTTGACCGAAAAGAAGAGCAGGATAAGGACGAGAAGCCATTTGGCGTAGCGAAAAACGGTGGGGGGCAAGAATTTCATGGCGCACCTCCCTTTTATTGTTAATTTCAGTCTAGCTGTAATTCTCGGGCAGGTCAATTGTAAAATGTTGTGAAAATACGTCGACTAGGCAAGTTGTGAGAAAAATAGTATAATTTAGTAAACACTGGACTGGTTTCGTTAACAGATGGTGGGGGGATGGACATGCAAGAATTGTTCGAAGAATTAAATGAAGATGAACTGACGCATCTGATCGTGACCAAACGGACCGACGCCGACATCACGATTTATTTTCCGCCGCCGAAGGCTCCGCTGGCTGCCCAGCGCGCCTGGCTGTCTGTTGTTAGCCAGTTGCCGGCTACCGCGCGCATCTCGATCAATATGGGCTTGTTGAATCATTTGCAAAAACTGGCCGGTGTTTCCGGCGCCGAACCGAGCGATGTCTGGTGGAACCGGATCGATGCGGCGATGGACTCGATTGAATCGTACCAGACGATCGTGCAGGAAATGCAAGAGGCATTTGAACTCGGGCAGGGACGGATCAAATCCGATCATATTTCCGTAATCACGACCGTGCAAAATATCAGAGGCGGTTATGAAGCCTTGCAAAAAGCATTAGGCGAGTACAGGGTTCCTTGAATAAAGCGATAGAAATAAAAAAAAGATGCGCTTGCATCTTTTTTTTATTTCGCTGACAAGTCTTGAATCAAAAGAGCGAGTTTTTTTAAGGCATCTTCTAATTCCTGCACTGACGCATACGAGTAAGAAAGACGCAGTTGGCGATTCGCGCAGGAATCGTAGAGAAAGCCTGGATTTAAGAGGATTCCTTCTTTTAAGGCCGCGTGAAACAAATGGCTGAGCGACAACGGCTGATGCAGGGTAAGCCAGATGTAAAAACCGCCGGAGGGTGTGTTCCATGCGGCGATCCTGGAAAAATGTTTTGCCAGAGCGTTCAAAGCCGCTGCGCGGCGGAGTGCGAGCTGACTGCGCAGTACGGTGAGATGGCGCTCATAAACATCGCCGTGCAGCCAATAATGGGCCGCCCATTGTGAAAGAGAACTGGTGCCGTAGTCAAATTGCATTTTTACATCGGCCA
The DNA here is from genome assembly GCF_030542965.1 of Azotosporobacter soli. NCBI lineage: Bacteria > Bacillati > Bacillota > Negativicutes > Selenomonadales > Sporomusaceae > Azotosporobacter > Azotosporobacter soli. The sequence continues at coordinate 145,614 of NZ_JAUAOA010000003.1, read as the reverse complement.
GACGTTCGATTACCGGTTCCGGGCCGACCAACCAGCCGATGCGCAACCCGGGACTGAGCGTTTTGGAAAGGCTGCCCAGATAAAGAATACTGCCGCCGCGGTCTGCGGCTTTGAGCGGCAGGGGCGGCGCTTCATCGAGCCATAAGTCACGATAAACATCGTCTTCAAGAATCGGTAGACGATAGTGGCGGCAGAGACTTGCGATTTCCTGGCGGCGCGGCCCGCTCATTGTGATGCCGGTCGGGTTGTGGAAACAAGGGATGGTGTAGAGTAGTGACGCCGGACTTTTGCTCTGCTGAAAGGTAAGCGCCGCGGGAAGCAGACCGTCCTTATCCATGGCCAGACCGGTCAGACGCGTAAACTGGGAGCGAAACAGCGTCAGGGAAAAGAGATAGGAGGGCTGCTCCAACAAAATATCGGCACCCGGAGGCAAGAGGCCGAGACTGATCAATTGAAACGCCTGCAATGCGCCGGAGACGATGAGGATGGAGGCGGGAGAAGCGCTGATGCCTTGTTTGGCAAGATGATGACTGATCGCCTTGCGTAACGCGAAAAGGCCCTGCGGCTCTTCATAGCCGAGCGGCGGCAGGTGTTGGCTGATTTTTTTGAGACAACGGCTCATTTCGGCGCGCGGCTGCAGATCCGGCGAAAGTTCGCCGGTGCCAAGGCGGATGATGCCGCGTTGAAATTCATGGCGATTGATCTGCTGTACGGTCGGATGATTGGCGTGATGTACGGCAGATGAGGCATAGTGCTGCCAATCCGGCGGCGGCGGATTTTTTAGCAGAGCCCAGCTGTCGTTAGCGACATAGGTGCCGCTGCCGACGCGACCCGAGAGCAGGCCGTCGGCGGCCAGCTCAGAGAGTGCGATTGACAGCGTACTGCGGTTGATGCCAAACTGAAGCGCCAGCGTTCTTTGCGCAGGCAGACGAAAACCTGCCGGCCATTGCCCGGAAGCGATTAAGGATTTGCAATGCGCGGCCACCTGACGGTATAAAGGAACGGCGTCGTGCGGATTCGGCTGCCAGTCGCTCATGAAAAATTTTCTCCTTTGCAGTGTTTTAATTGTAGTCAGTATACCAATTGGTTGGTGTTAAAACAAGCCAATTGGTTGCAGACAGTTAAACCGCGCTGCGCTACACTAAGAAAAAAGGAGGGAGTAGAATGAAAGCGATGCTTCATGGAACGGTGTTGGCGTTTGGTCTTATTTTGCCGCTTGGCGTACAAAACTTATTTTTACTTTGTCAGGGCGCTTTTCAACCGAAATTTTGGCGCGTTTTGCCTGGCGTTGTGACGGCGGCTGTTTGCGATACGTTTTTGATTGTGCTTGCGGTCGCCGGCGTGACGAAACTGGTAGCCGCAAGCGTAATGGCGGCCACGTTGCTGTCTGCAGCAGGTTGCCTGCTTTTAGTTTATCTGGGCTGGAAGACTTGGTGCAGCGGAGGCGAGGCCGCCGCGGGGATGAAAGCTCTTTCGCCGCTCAAGCAAGTGGGGCTGGCGGCTGGCGTATCGCTCGGCAATCCGCATGCCATTCTGGACACGATCGGCGTCATTGGCGTGGCCTCGCTGCAATATGCGGGTGAGGAGAAAATTGTCTTCTCTCTCGCCTGCATTGCCGTATCCTGGCTTTGGTTTTTTTCTTTAGCGGCGGCAGGCCGCATCTTTGGCAGCCGTTTCATGGCGCGCGGGCGGATGTTGAATAAGTTGGCGGCGTTATGCATATGGGGAGCAGCCGTTTACTTGGGCGCGCGTGCGATTTGATGCGTAAAGACGAAAAGAATGCAGGCGGCTGAAAATCATCTTCAGTCTCCTGCATTCTTTGTCGATGCGACAATAGGCTATTGCGCTACGGCATCGTCAGCCGGTTTGTTTTCTTTGCCCCAGTGCGACATCAACTGCAAAATCGGCAGCAGCGTGTTGCCTTTTTCCGTCAGCGAATATTCGACTTTGGGCGGAATTTGATGATATTCTTCACGATGGATCAGCTCTTCGGCCTCCAGTTCTTTGAGCTGTTGGCTAAGCATCTTATGCGTGATCGGCGGAATCGATTTCTTCAGTTCGCCGTAACGCTGGACGCCGTTTTGAAAGAGCTTGTAAAGCAGCAGCCAATTCCACTTGCCGCCGACGACCGATAAGGTGTAAGCGATCGAACAGTTACATTCATTGGGTGACCATTTATGCATTGTCGCTCTCCTTTTGCATAGTACCTACCGAAAAAGTGCATACTTTTATTTTAACTAAAAGGATATACAATTAGGCTAAGAAAAGCAAGGGGGAAAGAAGAATGAAGCTAATTGCAATCAACGGCAGTCCGCGTAAAAACGGCAATACAGCGACGCTGCTTGCGCGCGCTTTGGCCGGAGCCGCTGCGCAGGGGGCGGAGACGGAAATGATCCAATTATATGATCTCAATTATAAAGGCTGCATAAGTTGTTTTGCCTGCAAGTTAAAGAACGGTAAGAGTTATGGATGTTGCGCTTATCAGGATGAATTAACGCCGCTGTTGGAGAAGATCAGACAAAGCGATGCGCTCCTCTTCGGCTCGCCGGTATATTTTGGCGCAGAAACCGGGGCGATGCGAAGTTTTCTCGAACGGTTGCTCTTTCCTTATTTGGTTTATGACGGCTTCTATTCCAGTTTGTTTCCCAAGCAAATCGCGACCGGCTTTATTTATACAATGAATGTTGATGAGCAACGAATGAAAGAGATGGAATATGAAAAACGCTTTGCGTTAACCGAATGGGCGTTAAAGCGAACATTCGGCGCGGCGGAATCTTTGCTGGTCAACGATACGCATCAGTTTACCGATTATGCGAACTATGTGGCGGATGGCTTTGACGCTGCGAAAAAAGCGAAACGGCGCGCAAAGGTGTTTCCGCAGGACTGCGAGCGCGCTTATGAACTGGGAGGGCGGTTAGCAAATGGAATTGATTGAGCTATGCCGGGAACGTTGTACGAATTGTGGAATTTGCGCTGCCGTATGTCCGGCGCGTGTATTGGAAAGCAATGCGCAGGGACCAGAGGCGGTTCGGCCGGAAAATTGCATTGCCTGCGGTCATTGCGTCGCGGTTTGCCCGCACCAGGTGCTTGATCACCAAATAACGCCGCGTGCGCTACAGACGCCGCTTGCTGGCAGTAACTCGCTGGATGCAAGCGCGGCAGCCGCTTTTTTGCGTTCGCGTCGTTCAGTTCGCTGTTATCGTGAAGAACCGGTTTCAAAAGAGACAATCTTGCAGTTGCTTGATGTTGCGCGAATGGCGCCGACCGCTGCGAACCGTCAGGGCGTCTCTTACATTGTCGTGCAAGATCACGCCGTGTTGAAAAAAGCAACGCAAATTATCATCGCATGGATGGAAGAGAACTTGGCCAGCGGAAAAGTGGTGCATCCAAGTTTTGCGCGTCATGTCGAGGCTTATCGAGAGGAGGGCAAGGATACCATTTTGCGCGGCGCGCCGCAGCTAATCCTGGCTACGGCGAGAGAAGAAGCAGTGAATGGACGGGAAAACACGCTTTTTTCGCTTGCATATCTTGAATTGTATGCACCGTCGCTGGGCCTTGGGACTTGTTGGGCCGGGCTCTTTGAATTCTGCGCGTTTAGCGGCCATCGTCCGCTCTTGGAACTCTTTGCGCTGCCGGACGGAGAGCGGATAACGGGCGCCGTGATGCTCGGCTATCCTAAATATAAATATGCCAACTTGCCGGAGCGGAAACCGTTGAAGGTGAAATGGCTGTCCTAGGCGGAGCGGAGTGAGAGTGCGAAACTGCCTAATGAATGCACAGCAAAAAATGCACACTGTATTGACAAATAATGTAAGACGTGGTGTTATGGAGGTAGTAGTAAGTAAGGAGGGATGTCTGTGAAGATCGAAAAAAATGCGAAAATTTTGCGCGAAGCGACCGTAGGCGATTTGACCGGTGACCGAAAGTGCGGTTTTTGCGGCCTCTGTCTGCGCGTGGAGTCGGTCGATCTTGGCGAAAAACTGGCATGGCTGTCGTGTCCGAATTACCTGATCAAACGCGATAAGGCCGGAAGCGAACATTCCTACTATTCGGTGGCGTTGAACGAAATCGGCTATCGGCCGGGCGACGAGGCGAAGACGCATCGTGAAACCAGACATGCGCCGCATGTGCAAACGTCCTCAAGCGATCAAGCGACGGTAAAACCGTCTTTGCAAACCGGGGTCAGACGTTAAATAAAAAAGCCGCTGCGGCGGCTTTTTTATTTAACGCGAGCGAAAGAAAGGCGCGAATTTGAATGCAAACGCGTCTGGTTATATAATAAATAGGAAGCAAGTTGGCTCAGGGCGGAGGAATGACAATGAACGAAGTGAATTTTTATCGTGACGCTCAGTTGCCGTTTGAAATAAAGATCAATAATAAGAGTGATGCACTTTCTTACAAAAAACACGCGCATGAAGAATACTCGCTTGGCCTTGTGAACCAGGGCGCCAGTTCTTTTTGGTGTCAGGGCAGGTACACGGAACTTGGGCCGAAAAGTTTGGTCTTCATTCCAAGGGAACTGGTTCATGCCTGTAATCCCAAAGTTAACTGTCCGTGGGCATATAAAATGATCTACCTGCAAGCGCCGTGGCTGAAAGATTTTCTGGCGAGCTGCAAGATGCAGCCGGCGCTGCTGCAAAAGCCGCTGGTGCGAACGCTGGCGCAGAAAAATGACTTGCGCAAGGCAAACCAATTGATTGAGCGGTTGCTAGGCTCGGTGAGTTATTTGGAAAAAGAAAGTGCGCTGCAGCTTTTATTGGAAGAACTGCTTTGTCTGCGTCAAGTAGAAGTGAGCGTTAAAGAGGCAGAAATGCAGCCGAAGGTGAAAAAAATTCGCGAGCATTTGCTGCGCAATTTGGCGGATAAAACGACCTTGCAGCAGTTGGAAGAGGTATCCGGTTTGAATAAATTTCACATCATCCGCGCTTTTAAGGCTGAATTCGGCATACCGCCGCACGCCTACCAAACGCTGCTGCGCATCAATCAGGCGAAGAAAGAGCTGCGCAAGAACAAAGCCATCAGCGCCGTTGCCTACGAGACCGGTTTTTATGATCAAAGTCATTTTCATAAAACGTTTAAACTGCAGGTGGGCGTGACGCCGGAATGCTATCAAAAAACAGCGCTAGGCAAGCGAGAGTGAGGTTGGAGGAAATTGACAGCAGTTTTTTACAATACCTCCCTTTGTTGATCCGTTATAATCGGATAAAAAGCGAAAGGGATGGAAGCGATGAAAATTGTGATGATTATAAACAAGGATTTGCCGTCGGGCTTGATGGCAAATACCGCAGCGGTACTCGGCATCAGCGCCGGAAAGATGCTGCAGGAAATTGTCGGCGCGAATGTTCTCGACCGGGACGGGAACGTACATCTTGGAATTACGAGCAAAGTCGTACCGGTTTTGCAATGCGACAAGCTGCAGTTGAAGGAATTGCGACGAAAAGTCTTTGCGCAAGCGTATGATGAGGTTACGGCGATTGATTTCAGTGAAATTGCCCAACGCTCGTTGGATTATGAGAGTTATGCAAAAAAAATAGGCAACACGGCAGAAGAAGAAATTGACTATTTGGGACTTTGCATAGCCGGGCCGCTGAAAAAAATCAGTAAGCTTACGGGAAATCTTCCATTGCTGCGCTAAAATAAAAACAGGAAAGCAAAAAACGCTTTCCTGTTTTTATTTTAGGCGCTTGGCGATTGAATCTCTTGCAGATCGTCGATCATTTTTTTATAAAGCGAAATTTTTTCCTCCAGCTTCACTAAATTTTGTTCCCATTTCAATTTTTCTTCGACAACGCTTAGCTTATGTTGTTCAAGAAGCGTCAGCCGTTCTGCAAGAGTGGCGTCGCCCTGATAGCGCAAGCGTGCATAGCTACGAATGTTATGGATGCTCATGCCGGTTTCCTTGAGGCGCTTGATGAACTGCAGCCAGGCGATGTCCGCATCGGTGTAACGGCGTCTGCCCACGGCGTCGCGACCGACCTGCAGCAGTTCTTCTTTTTCATAATAACGCAAAGTGTAAGAACTGAGCTGCGTCAGCGCGGCAAATTGCCCGATCGTATAATGCATAAAAAAACCTCCTTGACTTAGAGTTAACTGTAAGAAGTACAATTCGAGTATAACAAAAATGGGAGGGCGAAAACAATGGGAAAAAATCGTTATGAACAAGGCTGGAATCGGTTGGCGGAGGTGGACGGCAGCGCAGGTGAACAGGTTATTGCAGGGTTAAAAGATATTGCGCCGGATTTGGGACGCTACATTGTCGAGTTTGCCTTTGGTGATATTTATTGCCGCGAGGAACTTGATTTAAAGGAACGGGAACAGATCACGCTGGCCAGCTTGCTGACGCTGGGCGGCTGCGAGACGCAACTCGATGTTCACATTAACGGCGCCTTGAACGTCGGCATTGCGCCGAAAAAGATCATTGAAATTTTCTTACAATGCATTCCCTATACCGGATTTCCAAGAGTCCTCAATGCGGTCGGCGTAGCGAAGAAAGTCTTTGCAGAGCGAAAGCTAAACGTAAACGCATAAAAGAAGGATGTCTTTAAGCGCTAGGCAAGCGATTAAAGACATCCTTCTTATTCTGGGCGTGGTGCGGCGATGGGAAAACGGATCAGAAAACACGTTCCTTCGTTTGGCTTGCTTTCACATTCCACGCTGCCATGCAGTTTTTGCGTCACGATGTTGTAGAGAATATGAAGTCCAAGGCCGGTGGAACCGGCGCCGCGTCGGGTGGTGAAAAAAGGATCGAAAATTTTTTCGAGTACGTCAGGACTCATTCCGCGGCCGTCATCACAATAGCTGAAAAGAAGCATCGCATCCTGGCGCTGTAAGGTAAGCCTGATTTGTCCGGCCGCATCGGGTTCATACGCGTGAACGAGGGAATTCATTAACAGATTGGTAACGATTTGTGCAATCGAACCGGGAAAGCCGTCGATAAGTAAATGATCCGGGCAGTCGATGCGGACGGTGTGTTTCGTTTTTTTCAAGGGGGCATGCAGGCTTTGGATGATGTCTTCCAAATAATGCTTGAGATCGAAAACCCGTTGTTGTTCGCTACCTTGATCGACCGATACTTGCTTAAAGCTGCGGATAAGGGAGGCGGCGCGTTCTAAATTCGTCAGGATCATTTGACCGGTTTCGTCGTTTGCATCGACAAAGTGCCGCAGTTCTGTATGCGTCAGATTACCGGCGGCGATTCGAGCGCGAAAGTCATTGACGATGTCGACCAAGTGCGATGCGGCGGTAATGCCGACGCCGACCGGCGTATTGATTTCATGTGCGACGCCCGCGACCAAATTGCCGAGTGAAGCCATTTTTTCCGACTCCACTAGTTGGCGTTGTGTTTTCTGCAATAAGGACACAGTTTGGATCAATTCGTCATTCATCGCGCGCAATTCCTGGTTGGCTGCTGTTAGTTCCTGGGTTCGAAGTTGGACTTTTGTTTCCAGTTGATCGTGTGCGCGGCGCAACTCAGTTTCGGCCTGCTGGCGGTTGGTTATTTCTTCTTCCAATATCTTGTTTTTGCTTGCCAGTTCTTGCAGCATGTTGTAGAGCGTTTCTGCCATTGCGTTGAACTTTTGCCCGAGGCGGCCAATTTCGTCGTCCGAATCAATGACAAGGCGTTGCATCAGATTCCCTTTGGCAAGTTCATCGGTTCCTTCACTCAGACGATAAATGGGGCGGGTTAGTCGATTTGAAATGTAGCTGATTAATAGGCCGATAATCGTTGCGATTACCAGAATGCTGACGAGGGTATTGACGATCTCTCTTTGTAGAGCGGCCAGGCGGAAGAAGTTGGTGAAACCGATGCTAAGCGTGCCTAAATATTTATCGTTGCGATAAATATCCTGGTGAATAATGATCAGATTATCAGGCTGGTAAGCTTGACCGCTGCGCTGTTTTTGATAAAGTTCATCTTCGTTCGCAGCCGTCAAGAGAAGCGAAGCTATCTCGTCATCGGTAAACAGCGCTTCGCTGGCGATATCAAGTCCTGCCTGGTGATAATTCCACAGCGGGTCGCTAAAACTGAGCGCAGCCAGTTTACTGGTCGTGATAATCTTTGCCTTAAGGTCATGATCGGCCGCGACGTAAGCCAGCTTGATTCGAAGCAAGCCTAACAGCGACATTAACAGCACCACGACACTGAGAACCGATAGCGCAAAGCGGCGGCGAATCGTCATTTTACTGAAATTGAGGTACATGGCGCTGCCTCCTTTCGAAATCATCTAAGGCGCAAATGGAAGAAAAGGCGGATTGCATGCTGGCGCAGTCGTCAGAAAAGAACTTGCTTACGGCGAATCGCCAGAATAAAGGTAAGAGCGAATAATGCGTTCATAGCTGCCGTCGGCTTTCATGCTTGCCAGTGCGGCGTCAAAACGGTCACGCAAAGGCGCGTGGGCGCGCTGTTTGGAAAATGCAATATAGCTGGGCAGGCTTTCGAGCGGCGGAGTAAGCTCGGTGACGGCATTGAGTTTATTCAATTTCTGCAAACTGGCCAGCGCTGTATAGCGATTGCTGGCCGCCAAATCGATCCGGCCATCCAGCAATTTTTCCATAGTGGCTTTGGTTGTTTGGGCGCCGTCAACCTGAAGTTGTCCGCGGAGGAGGGCTTGATCAAAAGCGTTTCCCAGACTGATGTTTTCTTGTACGCCAATGATGTAACGCTGTAAGTCGCTTAGCTGTCCGGTATAAGGGATGCTGTTGTCTGCCCGTGCGAAGAGGGCGATGTCTTGTTGCAGGAGAACCTGACGGGAATAATCCAGATATTCTTCACGTTCTGGGGTGCGATACGCGGTGAAGATAGCATCCGCTTCGCCGGTTCGTACCATGTTCAGCGCGCGGGCCCAAGGATATACGGCAATGTTGACCTGCTGATAATCCATCCGGCGAAAGGCTTCACGCACTAAATCGACGGCGATGCCTTTGACTGATCCGTTTTCCTCATATTCCATCGGCGGAAAATCAAGCGTGACTAGTTTTAACTCACTGCTGCGCGGTTCGGATGAAGGACGTTGCTGTACAGCCTGTGATTGTTGCGACGGACGTCCGAGATCGTTCCAGCAACCGCTCAGGAACAAGGGCAGGCTAAGGCAACACAGGACGGTTAAAAACTTGTTCATGCCGCACCTCCCGTTATAAAATGCAAGCAGAATATAATGGAAACATTCTGAATATGAGAGGCGGATTCCTGCCTGGAAAAGAAATCATGGGCTAGAGCCGAGTTCAGCTAGAAAAAAGGATGTTGCCCGTTTTAAGGAGCAACATCCTTTTCGCTAAACAGGTTAGGCAACTCGTTTCGCCGACTTGGCCTGTTCTTTATTAAGCTTGCTTTTGCGGTAACCGTAAGCCAGATAAACGATAAGGCCTAAAGCAACCCAGATGCTGAAACGTTGCCAGGTATCGCCGGGCAGACAATACATTAGATAGCCGCAGGAGACGATCGCGGCCGGCGCGACGAAATAGACAGCTGGGCATTTAAAGGAACGGGGCAGATCGGGGTGACGATAGCGCAGCGCCAAAACGCCGACCGCCGTCATTAAAAAAGCGAACAAGGTACCGATATTGGTCAGTTCGGCAATGACATTAATCGGCAGAAAGCCGGACGCAAGCGATACGGCGATTCCCGCGCCGAGCGTAACGATATAAGGCGTGCCGTAAGTCGGATGGACGCGGCAAATGCCGGCCGGAATCAAGCCGTCGCGAGAGATCGCGAACAGGATACGCGACTGTCCGTACATGACGGCGATCAATACGGTCGTGATGCCGGCGATCGCTCCGGTGCCGACCAGAGCCGAACCGATGTTGTAACCGATACTGCGCAGCGCAAACGCGACTGGCTCGGCATTGTTCAACTCCTGGTAAGGAACTACGCCGGTCAAAACCCCGGCGACCGCAATATAGAGGACAGTGCAGATCACTAACGAGCCGATAATGCCGATCGGCAGATCGCGGTTCGGATTTTTACATTCTTCGGCTGCCGTAGCCACGCAGTCAAAGCCGATATAAGCAAGGAACATTGTGGCGGCGCCGGTCAGAACGCCGGAAATGCCGAAGGGGAGAAGCGGCGACCAGTTGGCCGGGTTTACTTTGGGACCGGCTAAGACCAGAAAGAGGAAGACCGCCGCCAATTTTACCACGACCAGGATGCGGTTTAGATTCGTACTTTCTTTCGTGCCGCGCACCAAGAGTGCGCTGATAAATAACGCGATAAAGACGGCCGGCAAATTGACGATGCCGCCGTCGGCCGGAACGGCAGTGAATGCGACAGGCAGTTGGATTCCGGCGGATTTGAAGATGCCGGTGACATACGCGGACCAGCCTGCCGCAACGGCGCTTGCGCCTAACGAATATTCGAGTACCAGACACCAACCGACCAGCCAGGCGAAGATTTCGCCCAACATCGCGTATGAATAAGTGTAGGCGCTGCCGGCGATCGGCACCGCAGCCGCCATTTCGGCATAGCATAGCGCGGCGAAGGCGCAAGTCAAAGCCGACAGGACGAGCGAGATGACGATGCCGGGACCTGCATACTTTGCGGCGACAACACCGGTGAAGACGAAAATGCCGGTACCGATAATCATGCCAACGCCCAGCATGATCAAATCGACTGCGCCTAATGTTTTCTTGAGGCCGGTCCGGGCTGCTCCTGCCCGTAAAGAATCCAGACTGATCGTACGAAATACACTCATGTTAAGAACCACTCGCTTTCCTTTGATCATTTTGTATAAACAGACGACCCTCCGCTGTAGCGCGGACTGCCGTCTCACAAGTTTACACTTTAACACACCTACAGAGTTTTTGTAAAGAGTGTACAGTGACGAAAGAAATGAAGAGGGTAAAATCTTTTCGGAGTGGAACAATGTTTTTGAAAGCGGGCCTTTTGCTTCTGTTTTCTTATTAAAATACGAATAAGAAAACGGAATGCGGTAAAAGAAAAAACGCCGCAACGACTGCGACGCTTTTTGAATTCAAACCATCGGGGACGCGATTTCGCTGAGCAATGCTTCGATGTCTGCGGCAAACGAACTTGGCTTCGTGCTTGGCGCATAACGATGACGCACATGGCCGCTTGCATCGACGAGGAATTTTGTGAAGTTCCAGCGAATCGGTTTGCCGAACAAGCCCGGCGCCTGTTCGGTGAGATATTGAAAGAGAGGATGCGCAGCCGGGCCCTTCACATTTAGTTTGCCGAATACCGGAAATGTTACGCCGTAATTCAGTTGGCAAAACTGCTGGATTGCACTGTTGCTGTCGGGTTCTTGGTTTAAGAATTGATTACAGGGAAAAGCCAAGATGACGAGCCCTTGACTTGCATAACTACGATGGAGTTCTTCCAGTTCCTGATATTGAGAAGTAAAGGCGCATTTGCTGGCGGTATTAACGATCAGCAGAACTTTTCCCTGATAAACGGCTAATGATTCTTCTTCGCCGTTGGCTGTAGGAACGGAAAAATCATACAGATTCATCGCGTGCACCCTCCTTTATTTTGCTGCAACCGGCCTTTTATCTGATTGTAACACGACGATTGTAAAAATCGCGAGGAAAAAGAAAGAAAATTCAGATTTAATATTGAAAAAACAATTATGCTATGATAAAATAAAGATGTAGAGAAGCCAGCAGTAGTTCCTTTTAACAGTGAAAATCTGCGACGCTAGCGAAAATGGGGGCTTCTCCAAAGGTCGGTACTAATAGCGTCATAGCCTGAACGAAAGACGACGGTCTTTCAGATTAAACTACTCAGTGGGGTTCAAGGTTTAATCGCATGTAGGCAAAAAAAGGATAGTACCAAAAGGGAGAGAGAGCCGGAACAACCGTTCCGGCTCTCTTCCTGTCACGGTAGAATTGTTTGCTAACGCGTGTGTTTATATAGAATAATTTCGCGCGTGAAGTACTGTGACCCTCTGGTCAGCAGACAGGATAACGGGTATAATTTAAAATGGATTTAAATGTTTATGCAAAGGGATAGCTGCGAAATGGAGGAAGTTTCATGGACGTGGATGTGACGGATAAGGTTGCAGAAGAGGAAATAAAACCTGTGGTGGAAGCGAAGAAAAAGTCGCCATGGGTCTTACGTTTATTGATTTTATTTGTTGTGGCGGGCGTGGGGGGCGGCGCATGGTGGTGGTATCAGACGACTCGTTATGTGAGTACCGATGATGCCAGAATTGCCGGAACGATGGTCAACGTCAGCGCCAAATTGCCGGGGCGAGTAGTGGAGGTCTTGGTTAAGGAAGGCGATATGGTCAAAGCAGGCCAGGTACTGGCAAGAATCGATACGCGCGAGGTGGCGGCGCAGCGGGCGCAAGCCGAGGCGAATCTTGCGACCGCGAAGGCTAAATACGAAGAAGCCGTGCATGGTTCCAGACCGCAGGAAATCCGGCAAGCGGGCGCAAATGTAGAGCAACTGCGCGCCGCTGCCGAGCAGGCGCGCGTGAATGCTGCCAATGCGGCGCGTACTTACCAGAGAATGAAGAAACTGTATAATGACGGTGCGATCAGTTCGCTGCAATGGGATAATGTCGAAGCCGCCTACCGTGTGGCCCAAGAAGGGGTTCAGGGTGCGGATAACGGCGTAGCGGCGGCGCAGGAAAAAATGAATCTTTTGGTGGCAGGCTCGCGCGACGAAGTCATTCTTGCGGCGGCCGCGCAGGTCAAACTGGCCGAAGGCGTTCTGCAATCGGTTAATGTCAGCGAGGAAAATTCCATCGTCGTTGCGCCGGTAGACGGCAGCATTTCGCTCAAGTCAGTGAATCCGGGCGAAGTCGTGGCCAGCGGACAAAGCCTCTTTTCGTTGACCGATTTGAAAGATGTTTGGGTCAACGCGCGGATTGAAGAAACCAAGATCGGCAAGATCAAAGTGGGCAATCTGGTCGAATACACGATCGATGGTTATCCGGGCAAGGATTTCAGCGGCAAGATTTATGACGTCGGCACGGCGACCAGTTCCACCTTTGCGCTGATTCCGACTGAAAATGCTTCAGGCAACTTCACCAAGGTCACGCAGCGGATTCCAATCAAGATCTCGTTGCCGGAAGATGCAGGCTTGCTGTTTAGACCGGGGATGTCTGTCCTTGTCAAGATTCATGTAAGCGAGTGACGCGATGATGATAAAGAAACACTATCGTTTACCAATCAAAGCAGAGCAGTATAAGTGGTGGGCCTTAGGCGTCACGATCATCGGCGGTTTTATGAGCATTCTTGACACCAGCATCGTCAATATTGCGATTCCGAAGATGATGGCGGTCTTCTCTGTTAACGCCGATGATGCGCAGTGGGTTTTGACCGCTTATATGCTGACGATGGGTGTCGTGCAGCCGGCGACCGGATATTTATGTGACGTGTATGGTACGCGACGCATGTATTTATTGAGTCTTGCGGTCTTTGTGCTAGGCTCGGCGCTATGCGGAACCGCCTGGAGCAACGATACGATGATTGCGTTTCGCGTGTTGCAGGCAATCGGCGGCGGCCTGATCATTCCGGTCACGATGTCGATCGTCTATCAGATCTTTCCGGAACACGAACGCAATATGGCAATGGGCATCTGGGGGATATCGGCAATGGTTGCACCGGCGATCGGTCCGACTCTGAGCGGTTATTTCGTCGAATACTGGGATTGGCGGCTGATTTTTACGATCAACATTCCGATCGGCGTGGTCGGCTACGTAATGGCGATGTTGGTCTTGGAAGAGACGCCGCTGGCGGTCAGTCACCGTTTTGACTACGGCGGGCTGATTACCTCCGCTGTAGGACTGTTTTGCCTCTTATTGGCGCTGAGCAAAGGGGTCAGCGAAGGCTGGACTTCGGCGTATATCATCACGCTGTTCTTCTTAGCGGCGACGAATCTGATTATATTTATCTTTATCGAGCTGGATCATCCGGAGCCGCTGCTCGACTTGAGTCTGTTTTCGGATTGGAACTTCAGCTGCAGCATGCTCGGCATTTTTCTTGGTACGATGGCCCTATTCGGCGGCATTTTCATGGTGCCGCTGTATCTGGAAAGCATCATGGGCTATACCGCGATGCAGACCGGTCTACTGCTTTTTCCTTCGGCGGCTACCGCCGGCGTGATGATGCCGATCGCGGCGCGGCTTGCCGACCGTTTCGGCCCGAAACCGATCATCGTGATAGGGCTTACGACGTTGATGCTCGGCTCGCTGCCGCTCGTCTACGTAGATATGGACACGAACTATCAATATGTCATGATGGTCATGTTTGTGCGCGGCATAGGGCTTGGCATGTCGCTGATGCTGATCACGGTAATGGGTATGAATACGGTGCCGTTCAGCAAAATCAGCCGCGCTTCTTCGCTGAACAATGCGATCCGCCAGATCAGCGGCTCCCTTGGCATCGCAATCCTGACTACGGTGATGCAAAACCGGCAGATTTTTCATTTGGAGCACATCGCCAGCAATATGAATCAGGCATCACAGGCGACGCGAAATATCATCAACTACGGTGAGAAAATGTTTTTGCACCGCGGCGATGTTGCCGGCATCGCGCATCAAAAGGCGTTGGCGCTCGTCAGCGGCATCGCACAGCGTCAATCCTATATCTTTTCTTTTGATGATACGTTCTTTGTTTTGTTTCTGATTTGCGGCATCGGCGTGATTCCGGCGCTCTTGCTGAAACCTGTCAAGAATAAGAAGGGTCCGGCGGTGATGTTGGCCGAATAGACAGAGAGGGCGTGGGAAAGTGGCGCAGGTAACGATTGAAGAAATAAGAGCGTCAGAGACCTGGGCGCTGCGTCAGAGGGTCATGTGGCCCGAACGACCGCTGAAGGATAGCATCTTGCCGGACGACGAAAAAGGCATCCACTATGGGATGCGGCTGGAGGGAGAGTTGGTCAGCGTAATCTCCCTCTTTTGGCAGGGCACTGAAATACAGTTTCGCAAGTTTGCCACCGCGCAGGAGATGCAGGGGAAAGGTTATGGCAGCCGACTCTTGCAGCATTGTCTGACACAAGCGAGAACCCTCGGGGCAACGGCGCTCTGGTGCAATGCACGCAAGGAGAAAATCGCTTTTTATCAGCGCTTTGCACTGCGTGAAACGGGAGAGTGCTTTAAGCGCAATGGTCGTGCCTATGTGATCATGCGCTGCGAACTGCAATAAAAGAGTGTATGATGAGACATAGTAGGAAAAAACGGCTGCGCCGCTTGCTTTTAACGTGAGCGGCGCAGCTGTTTTTTAAACAAAAAAAGGATTTGCGGGCTGCGACATGGAAGTGTAAAATCGACCGAAATCCGCGCATAGCGCGAAAGGCAGGGGACTCGAGAATGCCAAGACAGGCCAGGCAGCATGGAGAAACAGGCTTATATCATGTTTTATTTCAGGGGCCACCCGGCAGACCACCATTTTGGGAAGCGGCAGACCGGGCGTTTTTCGTTGAATTGATGAAGGCGAAACGTTCTGGCGGCGAATTTTTCCTCTATGCCTATTGCGTCTTGCCGGATCAGGTTCAGATCCTGCTGCGCGAAGGGCGGGCCGGTCTGGAACGAATCACGAAACGTTTGGGCATTGCGTATGCCGCGTATTATCAAAAAAAATACGCCTGGTCGGGAAAAGTCTTTCACGACCGTTATAAGAGTCAGCCGTTGGCGGATGAGGCGCGGCTGCGTTCGGCCATCAAATATATCCATGCTCTGGCAGCGGATGAACAGGCGCTGAGCAGCGCCGCGCTGTATAGCGATTTGTTGCAGGGGATGCTGGTCTTGCCGGAAATCTTCTCGCTGTTAGAGACGGCGGACGATCCTTTCGCGACGGCGGCGGGGCTGGCGCAAGCGAGTGAGCAAAACGCCGGAGACTGTTTTTTGTCGGTGCCGGACCCCTTTGCGCTGCAGGAAGCCGAAGCGGCGGCGCGGTGGCGCATGCATCAGTTTTTGAACGAGCGACAACTGACGCAAGAGGAGCTGGGTCAGAGACGCTGGCGTCAGGAACGCAAGCAGATTCTGACGCTGCTTGCGGAAGACGAACGTTTGTCGGGGCGTCACTTGGCGCGAATCACCGGTTTGAATCGGGAAACGGTCAGGATTATGCTGGGAGAGATACAGGCAAGGGAAAGGGATGCGTAAGCACATGGAATTGTTAAGTACGCGTCTGCGCCTGATTCCGCTGACGCGCCGTCAATTGCAGACGGCGCTGTTGCGTTGGACGGCACTGGAGCGGGAATTGCAGGTTCAGATTTGCGGTCGTGTCTGGCAAGAACGGCTGCGTGAAATATATCGTATGAAAGAGCGCAAGACAATCCGTGCGGGAAAGCAGTTTGTCTGGTACACGTATTGGCAGATTGTCGATCGCGCAGCGAATAAGATTGTCGGCGAGATCGGCTTTAAAGGCCTGCCGGATGGAGCGGGGCGCGTCGAGGTCGGTTATCAGCTTTGGCCGGAAGAGGAAAAGAAAGGCTATATGACAGAAGCCCTGCAGCTTCTGACGCAGTGGGCGTTTGAAGAAAGCGGCGTATCGGGCGTGGCGGCGCGCGTGAGAAGCGATAATGCGGCATCGAAGTCGTTATTGGAAAAGTCCGGCTTTGTCCTGCAGGAAAAAGGCGCTGAGGAATACTGGCTCCTGGAACGGAGTCGGCCGCACTCTGTTCGCGGACGCTTCGCGCCAAGTCCCAGCGGAGAAATGCATCTGGGAAATGCCTGGGCGGCGCTGTTGGCTTGGCTTCAGGTGCGCGCGCAAAACGGAACGATGATCTTGCGCATCGAAGACTTGGATCCTGACCGCTCCAAAGAAAAGCATATTGCGGCGCTGAAAGAAGATCTGAAATGGCTTGGCCTCGATTGGGACGAAGGGGAAGAGGAAGGCGGCGAATATGGACCGTACCGCCAAAGTCAGCGACGGCAGCTTTATCAAGCGGCGCTCGATTCGTTGACGGCAGCCGGATTGACGTATCCCTGCCGCTGTACGCGAGCGCAGTTGGCGGCCAACGCGCCGCATGCCAGTGACGGCGAACGCATTTATCCGGGGACCTGCCGTATACAGGCAGGTACTGCGACGAAGCCTTCGCATGCAGCGCTGCGTCTTATCGTTCCGCCGGGGAGTGTCGATTTTGTCGACCTGCTGCAGGGAACGGTCCGACAGGACATTGCGCAGCAGGTGGGCGATTTTGTCTTGCAGCGTGCAGATGGCGTGCATGCGTATCAATTGGCGGTTGTGGTCGATGATGCGGCCATGGCGGTCAGCCATGTCTTGCGCGGCGACGATCTGCTGTCGTCTACGCCGCGTCAGCTGCTGCTCTACCGATTGCTGTCGCTGCCTGCACCGCAGTTTAGCCATGTGCCGCTCTTAGTCGGCGCAGACGGACACCGCCTTTCTAAACGCCACCAGGATCTTTCCTTGGCGGCGCTGCGGCGCGGCGGCGCGTCGCCGCAGACGGTCTTGGGCTGGCTGGGCTGGAAAGCCGGTTTGCTGCCGACGTTTCAGGCGGCCACGGCGAGGGATTTGATTGCTGCCTTCAAGATGGATAAATTGCCGCGACAAGCGATTCGCGTGGAAGAGGATATCTGGAAGCGACTGACGGAAGGAGGCTAAGCGATGCTGTTATTGCGCCGCGGACAAGAGGCGGATGCGGATCTGCTGGGCCAGATGAATCAGGGGTTAATTGCTGCTGAAGGCAGCGAGAATACGATGAGCGAATGGCAGCTGGCCAACCGCATGAAAGCGATGTTGGCAGGCGGCTGGCAGGCGGTGCTTGCCGAAGACGAGAGCGGGCCGATCGGCTATTGTCTCTTCAGTTATCAAAAGATCGGCCTGGGCGGACGCAAGGAGATATACATACGGCACTTTTTCCTCAAACAGGAGTGCCGCGGTTGCGGGATTGGAAAGCAATTTTTCGACCGTTTGCAACAGGAGTTTTTTCCGCCGGACGCCAATATTGCCGTGGATGCGCTGGCGCAGAATTCGGCGGCGTGCGGATTTTGGCAGAGCGTGGGCTTAAAAGCGTTTTCAATCCAATATCGCAAATGAAAGGTGGTTAATTAACGGATGAAAAGTTTTCTTTCGTGCTTGAAAAATATAAGCTGTTTTCTTCTCATCTGGAGCAGTCTTATCGGAAGCGGCTTCGCCCAAGACGGGATGGCCTGGCGCGAATTGCCGATTGCACAGTCGATTGTCATTGCCAATGATGCGCAAAAAGACGCGGAGACGACGCTGCAGATGAAACCGGGCCAATATATCTCGCTGGAACTGCCGTTTTCAGCGGGAACCGGCTATCAGTGGATGGTGAGCGTACAGCCGCCTTCGTTGAATGTGGTTCATGAAGCGACTTCGAGCAGCGTCAGCGAACCGCAGATCGTCGGCGGCGCGATGCGGCAGCGTTATATCATTCAAGTCTGCGAAGACATGAGTGGCGAAGAAACGATGCTTTTTTCGCTGCGCCGTCCCTGGGAACAATCGCAAGAAGGCGTGCGCAACTTCCGCTTGAAAGTCATTGTGGAACGATAAGGAAAGAAGTCTGCTTCCCTTTTGGAAAGGGAGGCAGACTTCTTTTTGACGGCTGTCCGATCAGTAGGTACGGAAAAAATCCTGGATGAGCGACGGATCGTTGCTTTGCGTCAGCGCCAGCATTAAAAGGACGCGCGCTTTTTGCGGATTAAGGTTGTCGGCGGCGACGAAACCGAAGGCGTCGTCGTCGAGCGCGCCGTTGCGCGTCACGATGCCGCTTGAGGCCCGGCTGCTGCGGACAATGACGACGCCCTTCGCGCGCGCGTCGGCCAGCGCCTTTTGAATCGGCGCCGGAATGCCGCCGTTGCCGAGCCCCGCATAGACGATTCCTTTCGCGCCGCTGGCGACGACGGCATCGATGATGCCGCGCCCTGCACCGACATAGGAATAGATGATCTCGGTCTGCGGCAACTCTTTGAGGCTGTCGACTTCGAATAGGCTGTCGGCGGTATGGCGGCGCGCAGGATAACGGTAAAAATAGGGCTGTCCGCCAAGAATGTAGCCGAGGTAGCCGAGCTCGGGAGATTTGAACGTATCCTGCAGCGAAGTGCTGGTCTTGGTGACCTCACGGCTGGAGTTGATCGTATCGTTGAGCGAAACCAGGACGCCGCGGTTGAGGGCTTCGTCGCTCGCTGCCAGAACGACCGCGTCATAAAGGTTCATCGGGCCGTCGGTGCTCATCGCCGTCGCCGGACGCATTGCGCCGACAAGGACGACCGGTTTGCGGCTGTGGACGGTCAAGTTGAGGAAATAAGCGGTTTCTTCTAAAGTGTCGGTGCCGTGCGTGACGACGACGCCGTCCACATCGGCCTGCGCCAGGGCGACGTTGATTTCCCGGACCAGCGTCAGCCAGATGTCGTGCGTCATGTCAGAACTGTCAACTTGCGCGACTTGACGGCCGCGTACGTTTGCAAGATCCTGTAGGGACGGGATTTCTTGCAGAATCTGTTCAATCGAGATTACGCCGGCCT
This sequence comes from Azotosporobacter soli, assembly GCF_030542965.1. NCBI lineage: Bacteria > Bacillati > Bacillota > Negativicutes > Selenomonadales > Sporomusaceae > Azotosporobacter > Azotosporobacter soli. The sequence goes on along the minus strand of NZ_JAUAOA010000003.1, from coordinate 126,202 downwards.
GATATGAGAGCGTATTGGTCGAACTGGCGGCTGCGCCGGCAATCGTGCCGCCAGTACCCAGAACGAGAATATTCTTTTTCATAGCTGTCTCCTTTGTCTTGCGAAAAGTCCTGCTTCTCATTATAATCAAAATTGCCCGATGAATAAATACGAAAATGAAGAATGTCCGCGGCGAAGCATACGCTGCGCTAAAAAAGGAAGTGTACATTATGAAAGTCATGTTGCGTTTGCTGTTGCTTATCTTTTGTCTTTTTTCCTTGCATGGACAGGCGGCTGCTCTGGAAAGCGTCAATGTCGCCTTGTTGCCGCTTGAGGATACGGCGGCTTATCATTTGCCGGAAGTGGATGCAGTGGTGAAAAGTCGACTGCAGGATCATTTTCGCTTTCCTTTTTACGAAAAAATAATCGTTTCTCCGTCTGAGGCGCATCTGGTGACGGGGAAAAAGTCGATAGAGGCGGATTCTATGGCGGCGCTGGCGAAAGCAAAGCAGGCGGATCTGGTGATCGGCGTCGAATTGGTTTATGCTAGGTCTGACATTAAAAACAGTGGGTTTACTCTTTGGAATGACAACAGCACAGTGATGCAGACGGATGTCGAAGTCGCGATTTATGCCTATTCGCTTAGCGACGGAAAGTATCAGTCATGGCGGGAACGTCTGAGCAAGGAAGAAGACCTGAGCGTCAATAGCGGCGTAAAAGCGGCGGTGGAGACACTCTTGGAAAAATTATTGTTTCGCTTGCCTTACAAACGAATTCCTACACAGTACATCCCTTGACAGTGAAAAAAAGATATGCTATTATCACACTTATAAAGTGTATGGAACTACACGGCTGATTGGAAAGACCAAAGGCCAAAGACGATTCCGCGTGGAGTCTTCTTTGGTCTTTTTTGTATTCAATCATACCGCATGGTGCATGCCGAATAAAGGGGGAAACGATATGAGCAAGATTGCAGCGAATCTGACGGAACTGATTGGCAACACGCCGCTCTTGGCATTGAACAATTACGGACGACAGGAAAAACATCAGGCGCGGGTGCTGGCGAAATTGGAGTATTTTAACCCGCTTGGCAGCGTGAAGGATCGGGTCGGTTTCGCGATGATTCAGGCGGCGGAAGACAGCGGACGTTTGAATCCGGATACGACGATTATCGAACCGACCAGCGGCAACACCGGGATCGGTCTGGCTTTTGTTGCGGCCGCCAAAGGGTATAATCTCATTTTGACGATGCCGGAGACGATGAGCATTGAACGGCGCAAACTCTTAAAGGCGCTGGGTGCGAGCCTAGTGCTGACGCCCGGCAGCGAGGGCATGAAGGGTGCGATCCGTCAAGCCGAAGAACTGGCGGCGTCTTTGCCCGACGCAATCGTACTGCAACAGTTTGAAAATCCTGCGAATCCGGCGATGCACAGCCGTACGACCGCAGAAGAAATCTGGCGTGATACGTCCGGCAAGGTAGATGTCTTTGTTGCGGGCGTCGGCACGGGCGGAACGATTAGCGGCGTCGGCAAGGTGCTGAAGGAACGCAATCCCGGCGTGAAAATCATTGCGGTAGAGCCAAGCGATTCGCCGGTTCTTTCCGGCGGTCAGCCTGGGCCGCATAAACTGCAGGGCATCGGCGCCGGTTTTGTGCCGAAAATATTTGATGCAGGCGTAGTCGATGAAATCATCGGCGTGAATCAAGTGGATGCTTTTACTGCAGCTCGGGCGCTGGCGCAGACAGAGGGGCTTTTGGTCGGCATTTCGAGCGGTGCGGCGGCGCATGCGGCAGGACAATTAGCAATAAACGACGAATATGCTGGGAAAACGATTGTGGTCTTATTGCCGGACGGCGGCGAACGCTATTTGTCGACGCCGCTGTTTGAAGAGGAATAATGAAGCAATGAGTGATATAAGACGAGGCGAGGAAAGGAAGTGAAAACGGATGCGGCAGGAAAGTGCGGAACAGGCGCTGGAGCGGGCGTTGTCCACTATGAAGACGGCACTGGAGCGAATGCAGTTCGGCACGTTAACGTTGGTTTTTCAAGATGGACGTCCGATTCAATTGGACAAACAGGAGAAAATCCGCCTTGAACAAGCCGCAACCGTAACACTCAAACAGACGGGGCAAGCGTGGCAGAGCGGCGTGCGCCAGGCTGCGAAAGGGCTGGCGTACGGACAAATTCAGCTGCGCATTCAAAATGGCCGGATCAGCCAGTTGGAACGGACCGACAAACAACGCTTCGCCGAATGGGAAGGCGTATACGGCGAAGGCATCTGATGGATTGCCGGGCTAAATAGGCTATGCTATACTTTGAGTTTGGCATAGCCTATTTTTTATGCATGGGAGGCGGGGAAATTGAAGAAAATAAGCGTGACCGCCTTGGCTAAACTGGGGAAATGCGAGCGGCAAGCCTATCTCGATTATTTTTACGGCGACGATCACTGCGCGGTGCGCGCCGCCGCGCAGCGAGGCAGCAGCGCGCACGAAGAATTTGCCCGGCGGATCGCCGGACAGGATCGCCGCTGTTTTATCGCCAGTGCGCTATTCGGCGCTGCTGCCTGGCAGGCGGAGGCGCTGCGACGCTGGCGTGATGAATGGCTGTTGCGTTTTTATTTGGGACGATATCTGGTAAAATGGTATTACCGTTTTTCACCGCGAGTTTTGCCGCTGCTCGAGCAGAGCGGTTGGCTGCGGCGAAGCTGTGCGACGGTACTGGAATACTGGATACGGGCGGCGCGATTATGACGTTGGAAGGGGTCACACTCTTAATTTTATTGGGTTTTGCGGCATGGCTTCGGCGGAGCCTTTTACGCCGCAGGCTGCGTCCTTGGCAGATCGAACGGACGATTTGCATCGAGACGCCGGTCGAATTGATCGGCCGGCCTGATGTCGTGTGGCTGGACGGTACGGGGCGTTTGGTCGTCGGCGATTATAAAAACCGCTCTGGCCCGCAGGTCTTTGAATCGGAACGGATCCAGCTGTCGGCGTATCGTTTCCTGCTGCGGCACAGTCAGGGTCGAAGCGTGGCCAAGCACGGCTATATCCATTTTGCTGACGGGCAACGCGTGCGCGTCGCCTTATTGACGGACCGCCAGGTATTGCGTCTTTACCGGCGCTATCAAAAGATCATCAGCGGACGGAGCGAAGCGCAGCGCAGGGAGCGCGACGGATATTGCACTTATTGTGATTATCAAAACGATTGCCGTTAAAAAAGGTCAATAGAGCATGACTGCCTATTGACCTTTTTTGAACGAGGCTATGCGGTTGTCTTGCGCGTTATCCACCAGTAGACCGGCAGGCCGGTCAAAGTGATCGCGATGCTGTAGCAGGAATCGAGCGGATTGTCGAGCAACGTGGTACCGAGAATGAACAGGCCGCCCAGTACTGCTGCAATCGGGATGAACGGATAAAGCGGCACTTTATACGGGCGAGGCGCATCGGGCTGCCGTTTGCGCAGCAGGATGACGCCGATAAAGGCCATGATGGAAAAGATATAGACGGAAAAGATCGCGATGTCGGTCAGTCGGTCGGGATCGCCAAGCAGCATCAGCGAAGCGGCCAACATGACTTCGAGAATGGTGGCGTAAACCGGCGTACCCCAATTTTTATGGACTCTCGACCAGAGAAGAGAAAGCGGCAGTTGACCGCGCTCTGCCATGGCCAGCGGCAGGCGGGGAAACGCCAGGATTTTGCCGTTTAACGTGCCGAAGATGGAAACGAGGATACCAACGCTGATTAGTCTTCCGCCGACTTTGCCGAAGAGGATGCCGGCGGCCGCTGGCGAGGCTTTTTCCATCAGCGCGGTAATTTGGCTGGCGGGCAAAGTGTGTAAAAGTGCCATGTTTACCGACAGATAAGCAATCGTTACGACGAACAGGCCGATGATGATTGCTCGCGGCAGCAGTTTGGCAGGATCTTTCATTTCACCGGCGACAAAGCCGACCAAAATCCAGCCGTCGTACGCCCATAAAGTGGCGAGGATCGCGGCGCCCATGCCGGTATGCGTGCTAAGGCCGCTCGGCATGTCCCAGATTTGTCCGTTGCCGTGCCAAAGCCCCCAAACGGCAATCAAGGTGATCGGGATCAGTTTGCCGGTCGTTGCGGCCGCTTGAATGAAGCCGCCGTAACGTGTGCCGAGACAGTTGACCAAAGCTAAGAAGGCTATGGTAGCCAAGCCGAGTTGAATTTTCCAATCGGCGGGCAGACCGAAGAAATGCGCGAGCAAGGAACCGAAATAAAGACCGAGCGCGCCGATGACCGCCGGCCCGTAAATCACGGTATGGACCCAACCGCATAAATGTCCCCAAAGCGGGCCGTAGACTTCTTCAAGGTAGACATATAGGCCGCCGGTGCGTGGGATCTGTACGCTGAGCTCGGCGATCGTAAGGCCGCTGGCCAAAGTAATCAGGCCGCCGAGCAGCCAAGCGAGCAAAGCCATATTCGAATCGCCGGCTGCGGCAATGACTTTGCCCGGTTTCATAAAAATGCCGGAACCGATGACGGAACCGATGACCAAAGTCAAAGCCACGATGAAGCCGATATCCTTTTTTAGAAAGGACTCTTGGTTGGTAGGTTTCATTTGAATCGCTCCTTACGTAAAATAGGTGACATAAAATTTAGACAACAGAAGTAATTATATAGAAAGATTACAGTTTTGTCAGCTGTAAAATAAAAATAAGTGGAAATAGAGGGGGAATTGTAATGGGAAAAATGATCGCGTTCGTAGTGGGCGCTGTGGGGAGTCTTCTTTTCACGCTGTCAGCGCAGGCGTTTACGCCGCCCAGTTTCAGTCCGCCGAGCATCAGCGAACCGCAAATCGCAGCGCAAAACGGTTTGCAGCCGGCAAGCGGCGGTGCGCTGTGGCTGCCTGGCTATTGGTTTGCCGATGGATATCTCGCGCAAGAGCTGCAGGGGACGCCGCTTCATTTGCAAAACCAAGCGCCTGTTCTTTTATACGGCTGGCCGGATGCACGGGCGACTGCGACCGGATTGCTTGCACCCGGCGGACGGGCCCGTCTGTTGGCGATAGGCTGTTGGGCTTGGCCGGAGCTGTCGGTGGTCAGCGCGAAAGAAAAATTGCACAGCGCAGAAAATAGCGGCGAGTTTCAACAGTTTGGCTATATTTCGAGTTTGGATGCCAAGTGGATTAGCGTTTACTCCCAGGGGCACACGATGGCTTTGCCGCGTGAACAGTTGCAAGCAACGCTTCCGCCGTCCTGGGGAGAAGGCGAGCGAGGACAGTGGCTGTATTTGCAAAGCAGCGATGGCGTCGCCGGATGGACGCATTTTTCGCCGGAACAGTGGCTGGTTCAAACGCCAGCCGCCGATGGACGGGCACATTTGCTCTCGCTCATTGAAAAAGGAACAGCGTTGACCTTTCTGCCGTTGCCGGCGTTAAAGCCGCGGACGGAGACCAATCGCTAAGCCGTTTCTTCTTTTCGCACTTTAAATACTTAAAAAAGATAAAACAGCGTTTTTTCGACAGGGGATTGCCGCTACGCAGCGAAAGAAAATAATTATAGAAAACCGGATGAGTAAGGACGCAGGAGGTAAGGTTGTGAAGTACGTGCAAGAATCGGCTGAAGTGGCTTCGAGTACAGCAAAAAAAAGAGCGGATGAGGATTTGAGAAGTTTATTTTCATTATCGCCGGAAGAGGAAGCGGCATTGAACTCTTTTTTTCTGACGCTGGCTGGTCAGGAAAGAAGCGTTACGGAATAAAAATTGCTTAGTTGCGCTAAAATGAAAGTGCACGATTTGCGTGCTGCTGAAAGATATAAAACAAAACGGGAACAAGAAAGAGGAAATCTTTCTTGTTCCCGTTTTGTTTTATGCTTCGAAAAGGGGATGATCCTGATCGACCAGACCGACGACGACTTCACAAGCGAGCTGTTCTTGGAGAATCCTCGCCAAATGATCGCGCGCCGCTAAGATGCGGTCAAGATTGTGGTCGGAAAAACCGTCGATCGGGAAAAATACATTGCGGCTGTTTTCCGTCACTTTGCCGATCGGGCTTTGCCGCCATAGCCAACGGCGGGTTTTCACGCAATCGCCGAGCGTATAAATCACTTCGCCTTGCGTAACGTCTTCGAGATCTTCCTGCCCGAAAGGCAGGAAACGGTCGGTGGGCGTAGCGAGGCGGATACAGACATCGGCTTCGGCGTCGCTGGAACCGAGGTCGTACGCGCTCAGCGGTACAAAATGACGCAGCGATATCGCATTGCCTAAATCGGTGGCCGGATTGATCGAAGGCACGCCGCGTCCCTTTTCTACCCGGCAGGCTAATGTCTCGATGGAGGGCGAAAAATGATCGGGGTCAAAGCCGAGGCGGTGAAAAGCTTCGCGATACGGTGCGATTTCCGGAGCCTGACGGGCCGTGCCGCAGCGCAGGCGTTCGATAAAGCGCCGGATGCTGTCCATTCGCAACCGGTCAATAACGGGGTTGGCCATCGTGTTGTCGAGTCCGCGTGCGACAACGACTCCGACGCAGGCTGTTTCCAAATGTTCAAAGACTTCCGGGTTCACGGAAAATTGCATGTTCATCCTCCTTTATGCTCATTGCCATTGCGATGCCTATAGTTAGTTCCTATTGTATTCCTTTTTCACGCTCTTTACCAGCATATGACGGAAAATTGCGTGAATTTTGAAACAAAAACTCTGCCGCTTCGTTTTTAATTTTAGGCAGGAACGATGAAAGGGAATGAGGAACTGAACATAGTTAGTGAAAGTCAAAGTAAAACGGGGGAGTTGTCAGGATGAAAATCATGCATACCGGAGATTGGCACATCGGCAAGAGTTTCAATCAAGTGCAACTCACCGAGGATCAATCGTATGTCATAGAACAGCTGATCGAATATATCAGGAAGGAACGGCCGGACGTACTGATCATCGCCGGCGATTTGTACGACCGCAGTGTTCCGCCGGTCGAAGCGGTGGAGCTGCTTGACCGGACTTTTAGTCGTTTGCGTCTGGAACATGCGCTGCCGGTGCTGGTCATTGCCGGCAATCACGACAGCCCGGATCGTCTGGGTTTTGGCAGCCGGATCTTAGAGGTGCAAGGGCTTCATATCGCAGGCCGTCTCTCTCTGCCGCTTTCGCAGGTTACCTTGGAAGATCAATGGGGGCCGGTGGATTTTTATTTGCTGCCCTATGCAGCGCCGGGCGCAGTGCGGGAGTTGCTTGACGACGCGGCGGTGCGCGATCACGATAGTGCGATGGAAGCGCTGCTTAAGCGGCTGCCGAAAAATGAAGAGAAAAGGCGGCGCGTGCTGGTGACGCATGCTTATGTGCGCGGCGCGCAGGCGCTCGAAGAAAGCGAATCGGAAAAGCCGCTCTCGGTTGGCGGCACAGATTATGTAAGCGCGGCGCACTTTCAGGATTTTTCCTATGTCGCGCTCGGACATCTGCATCGTCCGCAGCAGGCCGGCAGTGAACGGATACGCTATGCCGGTTCCCTGCTGAAATATTCTTTTTCTGAAGTGAGACAGCCGAAGTCGCTGACGCTGGCGGAAATCGACGGCGAGGGTGAAGTCAGCCTGAAATTGCTGCCGCTCACGCCGCGTCTTGAAGTGCGCAAGATAAAAGGGAACCTGCAGGATTTGCTGGCGGCCGCTTCGCAGGAGGAGGCGGGCCGTGAAGACTACCTGCATGTGACGTTGACTGATGACGGCGAGGTAGTCGAACCGATGGCCCGTTTACGGGCGGCCTATCCGAATGTATTGGCCTTGGAACGTGAGGTGCGCCAGGTAAAGGAGAAGGAACTGCAGGCGATCGCGATGCGGCAACGCAGCAAAGCGGATCTGTTCGCGGACTTTTATCGCCAGGTGGTGGGCGAGGAATTGAATGAAGAAAGGCGGCAGGTGGTAGACGTTGCTGTTTCTGCCGTGCTGGGCAAAGAGGAGGGGAAATAGATGCGGCCGATCCGACTGAAAATGTCCGCCTTCGGACCTTATGCAGGTGAAGAGATCATTGATTTCACCGAACTGGCGCAGCGGAATTTATTTCTCATTACCGGGCCGACCGGCGCGGGCAAGACGACCGTATTCGACGGGATATGCTATGCTCTTTACGGCAAAGGCAGCGGACGCGAACGTGACGGGGAAAACTTGCGCAGTGATTTTGCAGCGCCGCGTCTTTTGACTGCGGTCGACTTTGAATTTTCTCTGCAGGGAAAACGTTATAGGGTGCGTCGCTTGCCCAAGCAGCTGCGGCAAAAGACGCGGGGAGAAGGTTTTACGGAACAGAATGCGGATGCGGAGCTTTACTATCTTGACCAGCCGCAGCGTTCCATGTTGAGTGGGGTTCGTGAAGTCAATGAAGAAGTGGTCGCATTGATCGGCTTGAATTATGAGCAGTTCAAACAAGTTGTGATGATTTCGCAGGGTGAGTTTAGAGAATTGATCATGGCCGACAGTAAAGAAAGGGAAAATATCCTGCAGCGACTGTTCGGCACCGAAGCGTTCCGTCAAGTGCAAGACTATCTGATAGAACGGGCGAAAGGTTTGGAACAGGATGTCGGCGCTTTTTTGGCGCGACAAAGCGAAATCATACGCTCACTCGATGGCGCAGGCTGGGAACCGTTGGCGCAGCTGCTGGCGAAAGAGGGCGCGCTTGCGCTGCTGGACGGAAAAGAATTGGCGCAGGAAAGCCTGTTGGCAGATGAAGGCGCGCTAGCGAGGCTGCAGGAAGAGACAAGGCAGGTCATGCTGCGCGTAACGGAGCAAAGTGCACGGATCGCGCAGGGCGAAGAGGTGAACCGGAAACTAAACGAGCACGAGTTCGCGCTGCGCCAGCTGCGTGATTTAGAGGATCAGTTGCCTGAACAAACGAGACGGGAAGAGGCGTTGCATGCTGCACGGCGTGCGGCGGTCTTGAATGGAGCGGCCGAAGCCTGTGCAGAGTGGCAACTGCATTGGTCACAAAAAGCGCTGGCCGTCGATGCGGCCAAGAAGGTTTGCGACGAAGCGCAACAGTTGCTCGTTGAAAAAGAACAAGCCTTGGCGAAAGAACGCGAACAGGACGGTGCTCGCCTCATCCTACAGGAAAAGGTCATTCGTCTTGAAAATTTGCAGGGACAAAGTGAACGCTTGCGTGAGAAAAGGCTGGAACTGGCGAGAGCGGAATCGGCTTGCCGTGCGGCTGAAGAGAAAGCGGCGCAAAGCGCCCGTGCGCACGAACAACAGGAAAAAGAAAATGCGGCGCTGGAAGAGAGACGTCTCGCGGCGCAGCAGGCGGCCACAGAAAGGGAAAAATTGTCTTTGCAGCTCGAAACGCTGGAAAGGCAGTGCGATCTCAATCTGCAGTATAAGCAGGCGGAAAACGGTCGCCAGGAGGCGGAAGACGCGCTTGCTGAAAAAGTGAAAAGCAGTGAGGCGGCCCGGGAAAAAATGGCTGTGTATGAAGCCGTGCGAGAACGTCTGGAGCAAGAGTGGCAACAGGATGTGGCCGGACGCTTGGCGCAGCAATTAGAAGAAAATCAGCCCTGTCCTGTCTGCGGTTCGCTTGCACATCCGCAGCCGGCTACGGTAACGCTGCTTGGCAGTCGTGAGGCGGAGCTGAAAAGCGCGGAAGCGGACTTGGCGCAAGTGAACCGCGAAGTCGAACAGGCAAGGAAGCAGCTCTATGAAACGAAGGCGCAGCTGCAGTACAGTGAGCAGACATTATCTTTTCTACTGGAGCAGTTGAAAAGAGAGGGGATAGACGCGCTTGCACTTGCGGATTTGGCAGAAGAACGGCGGGAAATTCAGCAAAGAGTGAAGCAGGCCGCTGAAAAAGCCGAAGAACTAAATGCGCTCGAATGCGGCAAGGCTGAAAACGAGGTCGCGCTGGAAAAGACGGCTGTCGCTATGCTTGCGGCGCAAAAAGAATGGGAGAAAGAGCAGCTTCAGCGTGACGCGCTGGTTTTGCTCGTCGCCGAGCTTTCTGCGCTGCTGCCGCCGGAAGGGCAGGACGCGACCGAATTGAGGCTGCTTTTGAAGAAGGAACAGGAAAATCTGCGGCAAAGCCAAGCTCGATTGGAAGGATTGCGTGAAGCTTGGCAGGAGGCGACACTGCGGCGGCAGGACAAGGAGAGTCAGCTTGTTGCGGCAAAGCAAAATTGCCTGGAAGCAGAAACGATAAAAGAACGTCAGTCGCTTGCGTTTCAAAAGGCGCTGTTGGAAAGCGGCTTTGCCGGGGTCGAGGCTTATGAAGCGGCACGTCTCGATACGCAAGCGCTACGCGAAGCGGAAAACGCTGTACGGCGTTTTCAGGAAGAACGGGCGGCGTTAAGCAAACAGGTCGAGCAGGGGGAACTCGAAACAAGAGGGGTGCAGAGCGTCGAACTGACAGCGTTGCAAGAAGCGCTCGTCATACTTGAGACGCGGCGAGGCGAAATGGAGAAGGAGCAAGGGGGAATCCGCGCGCGCTGTGAACACAATAAAAGGGTGCTGCTGCGTCTTGAGACGCAGCAGGAAGAGTTGCTCAAGCGCGAGAACGAGTACAGGATTGTCGGAGATCTGGCTAAGGTTGCCAAGGGACAGAATGAAGCCCGCCTATCGTTTGAACGCTATGTGTTGGCCGCATTTTTTGATGATATCATCAGCGCTGCCAATTGGCGATTGAAGAAAATGACCGCGGGCCGCTATGAAATGGCGCGCTGTCAGGAGCGGGGCAAGGGCAATGCGCAAAGCGGGCTCGATTTAGAAGTACTGGATCAATATACCGGGCGCATCCGTTCGGTAAAAACGCTGTCCGGCGGCGAAAGTTTTCAGGCTTCGCTGGCTTTGGCGCTGGGGCTGGCTGATGTTGTCCAGGCAACAGCCGGAGGAATCTGGCTCGATACCATGTTTATTGATGAAGGTTTCGGGACGCTGGATCCGGAAGCGCTCGACAACGCGATCCGCTGCCTGCTCGAACTGCAAGAGGCTGGGCGTCTGGTCGGAATTATCTCGCATGTGCCGGAGTTGAAGGAATCGATTGATGCGCGCCTGGAGGTGCAAAACGGAAGGCAGGGCAGCAAAAGCCGCTTTGTCATTGGAATGCCAGGCTAGGAGGGTGCCGATTTGAAAAAGGAAAAACTGAAAAATGCCTGGCCTGTGCAACTCTTGGCCTGGTATCGCAGTCAGGGAAGAACTCTTCCCTGGCGCGAGAATAAGGATCCGTATCGCATTTGGGTGTCGGAGGTCATGCTGCAGCAAACGCGCGTGGAAGCGGTGAAAGACTACTATGCACGCTGGATGCGGCGCTTTCCGAGCATGGGTGAATTGGCTGCGGCCGATGAAACGGAGGTTCTAAAATATTGGCAGGGCCTCGGTTATTATTCGCGGGCGCGCAATCTCTTAAAAGGCGTGCGCGAAGTGCAGGCCGCATATAATGGCGAACTGCCAAAGGAACGCGAGGAGATTTTGCGCGTTCCCGGAATCGGAGATTATACAGCGGGGGCGATTCTCAGTATCGCCTATGACCAGCCGCAAGCGGCGATTGACGGAAATGTGCTGCGCGTTTTCAGCCGGATCTATGCGTTGGCGGATGATGTCGGAAAAGCGAGTGTGAAAAAGCGGATTGCCGACTTAGTGCTCGAAGTCATGCCGCGCGATTGCCCGGGAGATTTCAATCAGGCGCTGATGGATCTGGGGGCGGTTATCTGCATTCCGAAAGCGCCGCGCTGCGAGTCTTGTCCGGTTGTGGAGTGCTGCGAAGGATGCCGGCAGGGACTGCAGCGGCAACTGCCGCTGAAAAAAGCGAAAAAAGCACCGTTGCCTGTTGCGGTTGCCGTAGCGGCGCTGCGTAATCGGGCGGGAGAATTTCTCTTGCATTGCCGTGCCAAGCAGGGGATTCTAGCGGGGATGTGGGAATTTCCCGCAGCGGAAGGCGTCGACTGGGCGGCGGCTCAAGCGGCGCTGGAAGCGCGTTTGTCCGCGTGGGGCTTTAAAGTTGAATTAGCGCAGGAAGTGCAAAAACTAACGCATACGTTCAGTCACCGGCAATGGCAGATGACGGTTTATGCGACGGAAACGGTGGAACGAAAAGAACTGGCAGCGAAATCCCTTTGCTGGCGTAAGATGTCTGATTGGCAGCAAGTGATCTGGGCTGGACCGCACGCAAAAATAGCGCAGGAAATCAGGGAGAGCGAAGGGATTTGAAAAGGAGACGCAAAAAAGACCGGGCATTTGCCCGGCCTTTTTTGTTGTAGACTGGTCATGCAGTCGACCGTCTATCGAGGGAAAGAGTTAGTATTTCAGATATTGGCGATTCCAATAGGCGGGAGTGCTTGGTTCGGCGGCGACGCCTTTCCAAAAGAGCATGCGGCTCAACGTGTAAAGAACGGTGGTGGCACCGGTTGCCAATAAAATTGAAGTGTCCATGAAAAATCCTCCTTTATAGTGGGGTGCGCAATCAGAATTAATCAATTTTTCTGATTGATCAGTTGACGAAGATCGCGGTGAGGGGTCACTTGGCAATCTAACGTGAAACTCTCTGACGTAATACGTTCTCTGTGCCTTGATTGTAGCATTCCTATATTGTATAGTAAAGATGATTAAATTGATTGAAAGTATCATTTGAAATGATGCAAAGACGGAGGAAAAAATGGAGATACGTCAATTGCGGATTTTTGCGGTTGCTGCCCGCCGGCTCAGTTTTACGAAAGCGGCAGAAGAGCTTGGTTATGTCCAATCGAATGTCACGGCGCAGATACGGCAGTTGGAAGACGAGTTGGACGTGAAATTATTCGACCGTTTGGGACGGCAAATTTATCTCACGGCTGCCGGACGGAAATTCGAGGTGCATGTACAGCACTTACTGCAACAAATTCAAGAAATCGGTGACGATATGAAACCCGGACAGGAAATCAGAGGGAAAGTATCGATCGGCGCGGCCGAATCGTTATGTGTGTATCGCCTGCCGTCTTTATTGCGTGAATATCGGCGACGCTATCCTCAAGTGGAACTGCATCTTGAGGTCAACAGCTGTCAGAATTTTGCCGGGATGTTGCGTGACGGAAGCATTGACGTTGCCTTTTCATTGACGCAATTGATTCGCTTGGCTGATATGAAGACAACCGTCTTGATAAAAGAACCGATGATCGTCGTGGCGCATCCGTCGCATCCGCTGGCGGCCAAGTCCTTTCTCGTACCGGAGGATTTGGAAGGACAGGCGTTTATCTTAACGGAAAAGACTTGCGGTTATCGGCCGCTTGTCATAAATATGCTGCAGGAAGCCAATGTCACCACCGGACCGATGCTGGAATTTTCCAGTATCGGTGCGATAAAGGAATGTGTTGCGATCGGCCTTGGCGTATCGGTCATGCCGCGCATTGCGGTGGAGCAGGAGCTGGAACAGGGGCGTTTGCTTGAACTGCCTTGGCGCGGACCGCATCTTGGCATCAAGACGCAAATGATGCTGCATCGCGACAAGTGGCTGTCGCCGGCGTTAAAAGCGTTCATACAGCTGGCGGAAGAACTGATGCTCGGGAAACGATAAAGGAAAAGCCGCCGGATGCGGCTGCACCCGGCGGCTGACACGGTCAATCCTTTTTTTCTTTCGGCAACAGGCTCGCGGCCGCTTCGTCCAGCAGCCAATAAAGCTTGCCGTTAAGAGGTTGTATCCACTGCGCAGGCAGTAAAGGCAGCGCAGGCGGCGTTTTAAAGAATCGCTGCATGATTTCGGCTTTGCCTGCGCCGGAGACTAAGAAGACGGTCAGTGCGGAACGGTTGAGAAGACTTGGCATCAAAGTGATGCGGTTAAGATCCGGATCGTCGAAGAAGACCGGATAAACCCAGTGCTCGTCCGTCGGAAGCAGGCCGGCATCGGGAAAGAGGGACGCCGTATGGCCGTCGCTGCCCAAACCAAGGAATGCGAGATCGAAAGTCGGCGAACCATCCTTGGGGAAAAGGTTGTGCAGCAGTGCTTCATAATCGTCGACGGTCTGATGAATATTGTCGGAATAGGCGATGGCATGGATCTGTCCGGCTGGAATCGGCACGTGGTTGAGCAAAAGTTTGGCGGCCATGCCTTGGTTACTGTAAAGGCTGTCTGCCGGCGCCCAGCGTTCATCGCTCCAAAAAACCTCCAGCTTTGACCAGGGGACGTCCGTGCTGTATGGGGGACGGGCTAATATTTCGTAGAGCAGGCGCGGCGTGTCGCCGCCGGATAAAAGGACGCGGCATGAACCATGACTGGCGATCGCTTCCCGTGCTTTTTCTAAAAAAAGCGCAGCGGCAGCATGACTGAGAGCGCTAAGGTCTTGAAAAATCTTAGTCGTAGGCATGGCAGTGTCCCTCCTGTCCGTGTATTTCCAGGCAAGCCGGCAATAGCCAGCTACGGCCGTCCTGGCGAATCAACGCATTGGCCTCTTGTGGGCCCCAAGTGCCCGATTCATAGAAAGTGAGCGGCGAACCGTCTTTTTTCCAGGCGTGCAAGAGCGGATCGAGGAAAGTCCAGGCGGCTTCGACTTGATCGGCGCGCATGAACAAACCGGGATCGCCGCGCAGTACGTCAAGTAGTAACGTTTCGTACGCTTCGGGCGAGGGAGTGTTGAACATCTCCTGGTAGGTGTAATGCATTTCGACCGGACGGATCTTCATGCCGGGCCCGGGTTCCTTAGCCTGGGTACGCAACAAGATGCCCTCGAGCGGCGCGATTTGGATCGCGAGACGATTGCTCGGCAAAGGCGGGCCGGAAAAAGGATGATGCGGAACCGGGCGAAACTGAAGCGATATTTCTGAAACGCGCGCGGGCAGGCGTTTGCCGGTGCGCAGATAGAAGGGAACGCCTTGCCAGCGCCAATTATCAAGCCAAACACGTAGCGCGGCAAAGGTTTCGCTTTCTGAGTCCGGCGCAGTGTCTGCTTCCTCGCGGTAGGCGACGGCGGCTTCGCCCTGGCTGAAACCGGCTGCGTATTGGCCGCGTACGGCATCGCCGCATGCCAACGGCTTTAATGCGGTCAGCACGTCCAATTTCTTATTGCGAATTTCATCGGGCTGAAAGGAAGTCGGCGGTTCCATCGCGATCAGACAGAGAAGCTGCAAGAGATGATTTTGCACCATGTCGCGCAGTGCACCTGCTTGTTCATAATAGTTGCCGCGGCGTCCGATACCGCTTGGTTCCGCTACGGTGATCTGGACATGGTCGATAAAATTACGGTTCCAAATCGGTTCCCATAGGGCGTTGGCAAAGCGGAAAGCCAGAATGTTTTGCACGGTTTCTTTTCCTAAATAGTGATCGATGCGAAAAATCTGACGCTCGGAGAACGTTTGCGCCAACGCGACATTCAGTGTGTGTGCACTCGCCAGATCGTGTCCGAAAGGCTTTTCGATCACGATACGGCAGTGCTCATTGCCGCGCAGCGAGGGAAAGTGGGCAAGCTGTCCGGCGATGACGGGAAAGAGCGTCGGCGGCGTGGCCAGATAGAAGATGGTGTTGCCGCTCTTACTGCTGGAGAACGGAAGGTCATTCGCCAAAGCGTCGTAATCGGCGAAAGAGTGATAGTCAAAACGCCGGTAGCTAAGATGACGGATGAAATCCTGCCAATTCTTTTCTTTTGGCGGACGACGCGAATGCGCCGCGCAGCCGGAATGAAGCTGGAGCGTGAATTCTTCCCGCGTCAAATCACTTCGCCCCAAGCCGATAATTTGAAAGTGTGCGGGCAGCAAGCGGTCGAGAAAGAGATTGAATAAGGCAGGCATGATCTTTTTGTGGGTCAAATCGCCGGAGGCGCCAAAAATAACGATGTTGGCCGGTTCAAGGGCGGTCATAAGCGCGTCCTCCTCCATGCAAAAATATCTGTAATTTATTTCTAGTTTGATAGGGGTTCGCGTTGTAAGGCGGAAAATCCTTTCAAGAAAAGAAGGTTCGCAAAGAAACTTGCCCGAAAGCGGCTTTTTATTCTGAAAAGCACTGGTCATATCGTCGCAACACAGGTAAAATGAACGTTGTGTCGATGCTGATCTGCACAGCGGCAGCGTAAGTAAAAAAGGGAGAGTCAGTCACTGTGACGAAACGTTGGGAAGCTTTATTTCATGAATTGCAGCAGGATTTCAAATTATATCTGTTTCTTATGGCCCTGTTTACCGTATTCAGGGTTGCATTTGTTCTTGTCATGCATAAGTATCTGAATCCGGCGACCACGCAGGAGGACTTGCTGACTGCGCTGGAATACGGTTTTCGCATCAGTCTGAAAAGCGCGTCCGTCTTGGTGGCGGTGACCTTCGGACTGAGTACTTGCTTGCGGACGTTGGTGCCGGCGGCGCGCCTGGGGAAACTGCGTCTCAGTCTGGGCAGCCTCTATGTACTTTTGCTGAGCTTTTTGTTTTATGCCAGAATTCCTTATTATGAACAGTTTCACATGGGGTTTAACCAATTGGTTTTCAATACGATGCGCGACGATGTCTGGGCGCTCTTTGTCACGCTGGTGCAGCAGTATCAATTGCCGCTGCGTCTTGCTCTGATCGCGCTGACGGCAGCGGCGCTATGCTGGCTCTTGAAGGGCTGGCTTGAGGTAAGGACATTCCGTCTGCCGGTGACGTCGCGCTGGTACGTCAATATCGCCTTGCGTGTGCTGGCGCTATGGATGTTTTATCAATTCTCTCTCTATGCCGTCAGCGGCGGCAGTACGGGCTATGCGGATAATTTCGACTGGGAAAATGCCGGAATCACCAGAGACGAGTTGTTGAATGAAGCGATTCTCGACGATGTCCAGGCCTTGTATCGTGCCTATATCCTGCATGACCGTCTCTCTGCTTCGACCGGCGTCGATGCCGACCAGGCGCGGATGCACGAATTCGCTTCTTTTGTTGCGCGACGGCCGGTGCAGGGAGATGATCTGGATGAATACCTCTCACGTCATGCCGAGGGTGCGAAGGTGAAAAAGCCGCGTCAGGTCTTTTTGATCATCGGTGAAAGTTATGCGAATTGGCCGCTGCTGCCGGAGTATAAGGCGCTTGGCATTACGGCGGGCATGGATAAATTGATCCAACAGTCCGACACCGCCTATGTCGGCTCCTTTTTGCCGAACGGCCTCAGTACGATTTCCGGCGTGATGGGAATCGTGTCGGGACTGGCGGAAGTGAACCTGTACCTGACCTATCTGCCGGAATCGTACAAAGAGACATTTTCTACCGCGCTCGCGCCTCAGATGAAACGTCTCGGCTACAAGACGAAGTTTTGGTATGCCGGACCGAGTTCGTGGGAACGGGTAAGGGACTTCGTCATGGCGCAGGGTTTTGATGAATTTCACAGCCGCGGCGATGTCGGCGGCCCGAGCGGCAACGTCTGGGGCTGCGATGATAAGGATCTGTTTGATACCGTTGAAAAGAATCTGAATCCGCAGGAAGACGGTTTTCATGTCGTGCTGACGGTCTCCAACCATTCTCCGTATACGGTCGATCTTGCGGCGGCCGGTTTTCCGCGCCAACAGGTCATCGACGCACTGCCGCCGGATCGAAAAGAGGATACGGAGCTGATTCGAAAACTGGGCCATCATTGGTATGCGGATCAAATGATGACGCGCTTCATCAAGGAAATGGAAGAGAAGTATCCGGACAGTTTGTTCGTCATTGTCGGCGATCATGCGGACCGGGTCAATGTGGAGCTGAACCCGACGAATTTCAAGCGCTATGCGATTCCGTTCATCGTGCATGGCAAAGGGGTGCAAAAGGAAATGCTGCCGTCTGACGCGGCAGGCAGCCATATCAACGTCGGTGCGACGTTGATGGAACTGATCGCGCCGCGCGGTTTCAAATACTATACGGTGGGCGACAGTCTGACGCGCGGCAATGCAATGGGCTTCAATTATGGCTTTTGGATAACAGCGCAGCATTTCGGCAAGATCTGCCAAGAGGGTTCGGAGGCCTTGCCGGATGCGAAAAGCACGACGCAGCCGCCTAGTGTCTATCAGGTGTACCAGGAAGTCGAAGCGCAGCGTGCGATCTCCTGGTGGCGGGTCAAGAACGGCAAGCAATTGCCGTAAAAGTGGTGAGGTGGCATATGAACAAAAAGGGTAAATTTTATGCGGTCAGAACCGGGCGATTGCCTGGTATTTACACGAGCTGGGCGCAATGCGAGGCGCAGGTGAAAGGATATCCGAATGCGGCGTTCAAAAGCTTTCCGACGCAGGAAGAGGCGAAGGCGTATGTGGCCGGTGATTTTGGCGCCGGTGTCTTGGCGGAGGAACCGTGCGACGCTGCATCAGAGCGAGGGCGGATCGACATTTATGTCGACGGCAGTTACCGGGCCGGTCGTTATAGCTGGGGCTACGCCGTATACTCAAAAGGAGAGCTGCTTCACTGCGACAAAGGACTCGGCATGGATGAGGAAGCGGCTGCTATCCGCAATGTGGCCGGTGAGTTGGCCGCGACGGTGCAGGCGGTCGAATGGGCGTTGAGAGAAGGCTTGGAACGCGTGTATATTCACCATGACTATTCAGGGATTTCCGCCTGGGCAGAAGGGTCTTGGCAGGCTAAAAACAAATTTACTCAAGCGTATGCGCGCTTTATGCGCAAGCAGAGCTCGCTGGTCCGTTTCGTAAAGGTGGCCGGACATACCGGAGTTGCAGGAAATGAAATGGCCGATCAATTGGCGAAAGCGGCACTGGATGAAAGGGAAAGCGACAAATAAAATGAGAACCGGCCAGCGGCCGGTTCTCATTTTATTTGTTGGATTGAAAGATTCAATTGGTAGTTGCCGTACGGCAGCAAGTCGTCGAGCAGTGCGTTCAGCGCTGCGCTGTCGGCGAGGATGACTTCAAGGATATAACAGCCATGTCCGCTGATGCGATGCGCGGCGCGGATTTCATCGCGCTTGCGGATGAAGTTTTGAAAGGCGGGATGGCAGTCGTTGTTGAGAAAGACATGGATCAATGCCTGAGTCCGGTTGCCCAGTTTTTCTTCGTCGACGGTGATGGTATAGGCTTTTAAAATGGCGGCGTCTTCCAAGCGGCGGACGCGATCGGCGGCCGCCTGTCCGGTAAGATGAACTTTTTCGCCAAGCTCTTTCCATTGTAAACGGCTGTTTTGCCTTAAGGCGGATAAAATTTGTTTGTCGGTCTGATCAAGGAACATAACGGACATCCTTTCAACAATCAAGTTTTGACGGTGAAACACTTGGCTCAGGGTATGGGCGGAAAAAGCGCAAAGAATTATAATGAAAAGAAAAGCAGGAGGAGAAAAATGAAACTGAATTTATTCCGTCATGCAACGATGCTTTTGACGCTGGGAGAACGAAAAATTTTGCTGGATCCGATGCTGGCGCTGGCTGAGACAATGCCGCCCGTAGAAAATTCGCCATTGCCGCGCGCAAATCCTCTCGTGGAATTTCCAAAGCGCGCGATGCTTGATGAGGCGGAAGCGATCCTGATCACGCATTGTCACCGTGATCATTTTGATCAGGCGGCGATTGATGAACTGCCGAAAACGTTGCCGGTCTTCTGTCAGCCGGAGGATGAACGGCGCCTTTTGGAAAGCGGGTTTTCGCAGGTGACTCCGCTGTTCGACGAGGTGCAGTGGAATGGGATTCGCTTATCGCGTACCGGCGGGCGGCACGGTTACGGGGCGACTGCGAATGCGATGGGACCAGTATCGGGCTATGTGCTCGAAGCGCAAGGGGAAGCGAAGCTCTACATTACCGGCGACACGGTCTGGTGTCAGGAGGTCGAAGCCGCTCTTTTGAAGCATAAACCGGAAATCATCATTGCCTATTGCGGCGGCGCGAGATTTCTAAACGACAAGCCGATCACCATGGATGAAAACGATATCAGGGTATTGCTGAAGGCTTCAAAGGCCGATGTCGTAGCCGTGCATATGGAAGCGTTCAACCATTGCCTACTGACGCGGCAAGCGCTGCGCAGCTTGATTCCGGACGCGCGGCTGAAAATACCGCTGGATGGCGAAGAACTGATTTTTTGAGAAAAGCCGCGTGCCTTTACAGATAGAAGGTGCGCGGCTTTTTGCCTTTTTTACGGCATGAAAAAGGCCCGCGCGCCCAGGGGAGGCTGGAGCATGCGGGCGGATCACCTCCCGTAAAAACTTTTCAAAAAGTGCTTCGCAATTTGCACTACTATCATTCCGCGGCGAAAGCGGATATTCCTGCTTATTATTTGTAATTTTATAAATAAAGCGAATATTGAAACTGCAAGGCGCGATATTCGCTTTTGAAAAAGCCGGAAAAGAGAAATGACACTTGAAAAAACGTTGATAAAGAAGGCGAACGTAATCGCTCTTGAGCGATGGCAGGAATTTGCTCCGCAAAATGGAATTATATAGTGTTAGGTTCTTGCCAGTATGCTATAAGGCGCTTGGCATAGATGAAAACAAGTCATATCAGGTATCCTGAAAACAGGGTGCGTTTTAAGCCGATAGGGAGGTTGACAGGGTGTCGAAAGAAGCTAGCTTTATCGTAATAAAAGGCGAGCCATATGAAGCGGGAACGCGATTGGCTATTTTAGGCGATGCGTGGATCATCGGGCGCTCCAGCGGTTCTGTTCAGCCTGATTTGGGATTCAGCAACTATTTCGTTTCCCGGCGTCATTTGCAGTTGCATTATCGCGAGGCAAGACACTGGTTGCAGGATTTGGGCAGCAAGCACGGGACGTTGATCAATGGACAGACGATACGGGAACACGAAGACATCGCTCTCAAGGATGGCGATATTGTCAGCATGGCTTTGGGGAATGTAGTGCTGCGCTATCTGGCATCGAATCAGTTTGAACAAACGATGGAGATTGCCGAGCATCGCTTGTTGGAACATACCGGCTTTGTGATTGAAAAAGAGCGGCGTCAATGCATCATAAACGGCAAGGTTTCGCCGATGCTGGGCAAAGAGTGGGACCTGCTGCTGCTCTTATACCAGCATGCCAATGGCGTAGTCGGTTATGAAGACATCAAGCGAGTGGTCTGGGCGGAACGTGTTTCTGATGCTGCCGGTGTTCCGGATGTGGAATTGAGTGAGATCAACACACTGGTATACCGCCTGCGAAAAAAACTGCAGGATAAAGGTTCATTGATCAAGGCGATCCCACGTACCGGGTACATGCTGGAAGTGGAATAACAGCTGCTGAAGAATAAGGCAAAAGACCTATTTTATCTTGCGGATGCACGGTGTACAATGACAATAAGAAGTAGTCTGCGAGGTGGTGAATAATATGCAAATTGGCGCATATACTCCGTCATACTCAAATTACAGCAATGCCTTGCAAAATCAACAAAAAGCCATGTTGCGCATGGCGACAGGTGAACGGATCAATAAGGCGGCGGACGACGTTGCCGCACTGGCGATCTCGGAAAAACTGCGTGGTCAAATTTCGGGTTCGAACCAGGCTGAACGCAATGCACAGGATTCTATCTCGATGTTGAATGTCGCCGAAGGCGGCATGAACAGCAGCGCTGACACGATGCAGCGTATGCGGGAGCTTTCTGTTCAGGCGGGCAATGGAACGCTGACGGATCAGGATCGCTCTATGATTCAGCAGGAAATGAACCAACTGGGCGCGCAGCTGAACAGCAATGCCAGCAATACGCAGTTTAACGGGATCAATACGAATGACGGAACCTTGTCGAATATGACAAGTCAGGTGGGCGCAAATGCCGGACAGACGGCAACCGCTTCGATCGGCAATACCTCAGCCGCCGGATTAGGCGTCAGTTTCGATGTTTCGACACAGGCAGCGGCGGCAACAACGCTGGATTCGATTGACACGGGCATGGCGAACCTGTCGTCGATTCGCAGCAGCGTAGGCGCGTCTGTGAATGGGCTGCAGTATAGCAGTGACATAGCCTCTTCTTCGGCAGAAAACCTTCAGGCGGCAGAATCGCGTTACCGCGATGCGGACATGGCGAAAGAGGCGACGCTTTTTGGCGCTTCAGGCATAGGTCTGTACGCCAACATCATGGCGCTTTCCAAGACTATGCAGCAACAACAGGGAATGCTGTCGCTGCTGGCATAACTCGATGCATAGTGCGGACCGATCGTATGATCGGTCCGTTTTTCTATGCATAAATGCTTTTTTGGCAGGGGATAGCGAGCGGAAGGCGAAATACAAACTAAGAAATCGTCTATAAGGATAAGAGCAAAGAAAAGCGATGAACGTATCGCCGGAAATGGGGAGTGGTGAAGATGTTTCAGGAAGCGGAACGGATGAAAGGATTAGGCTCTGCGGTATTTTCTCAGGTTGCGCAGATGCAAAAAGCCGCGCAGGCTGCCGGACAGGATGTGATTCAACTCAGCATCGGCAGTCCGGATTTGCTACCGGCGGATCATGTCGTTGCGGCGCTGCGCCAAAGCGCAGGCAATGCGGACAGCTACGGCTATACATTGACGAAGGGGCGGCCTGATTTTTTAAACGCCGTAGCCGACTGGTACCGCGAACATCATGCTGTAACGCTGGAGGCGGAAAGCGAAGTCCATTCGCTGATCGGCTCTCAGGAAGGGCTTTCGCATATCGGTCTTTGTCTGGTCAATCCCGGAGATGTCGTCTTAGTGCCTGATCCGGGGTATCCTATTTATTGCGCAGGCCCATTGATGGCCGGAGCGCAGCTCGAATTCATGCCGCTTCGGGCGGAAAACGGCTATCTACCGGATTTGGCAGCGTTAACGCCAGCGGTACTTAACCGGACCAAAATGATGATCTTAAATTATCCAAACAACCCGTTGGCGGCGGTTGCCAGTCGAAGCTTTTTTCAAGAGGTGGTGGCACTGGCGGCTAAATATGGCTTTGTCGTCTGCCATGATTTTGCCTACAGCGAGCTGGTCTTTGACGGCTATCGACCGGAAAGCTTTTTGGCCATTCCCGGTGCGAAGGAAGTCGGCGTTGAATTCAATTCGTTGTCAAAAACGTATAATCTATGCGGCTGCCGCGTCGGTTATGTCGTCGGCAATGCGCAGGTCATCGGTTTATTGAGCCGCCTAAAATCAAATTTCGATTATGGCGTGTTTGCGCCGTTGCAGGCCGCTGCTGTTGCGGCGTTAACGGGATCGCAGGCGCATGTAAGGGCTACAGCCGACACGTATCAACGGCGGCGCGACGTTGTCGTCGACGGCCTTAACCGGATCGGCTGGCAACTCGACAAACCGAAGGCATCGATGTATGTATGGGCTCCGGTGCCGAGCGGGCAATCGTCGCTTGAGTTTACGGCAGACTTATTGAAACATACCGGCGTGGCTGTCATCCCGGGCAGCGCCTTCGGACGATGCGGCGAAGGTTTTGTGCGTTTTGCGCTTGTCCAACCGGAAGCGCGCTTGGCTGAAGGTGTAGAACGAATTCGGCAATGGCTGGGGAAATAAAAATGGCAGCGCAGGAGGCTGAAATGGGTAAAACGGCTATGCTAGTCGGAGCGACCGGTTTGGTCGGTGGAATCTTATTGAAACGGCTCTTGGCGGATCCACGCTACGATAAGATCGTGGTCGTTTGCCGCAAAACGGCTTGGCGCGAAGGCGGAAAGCTTATTGTGCGTGAAGGCGATTTTTCCCGTTTGGAAGAATTGACCGCCGACCTGACGGTTGATGACGTGTATTGCGCGCTAGGCAGCACGCGCAAAAAAGCCGGCTCAAAGGCGGCTTTTGTTAATGTGGATTATGAATATCCGCTCCAATTGGCGCAGCTTGCGCTGAAAAAAGGTGCAAAACGGTTTCTGCTGGTGAGTTCGGCCGGCGCTTCGGCAAAATCCCGCTTTTTCTATTTGAGGACAAAAGGGGCGCTTGAAGATGCGCTGGCAAAACTGTCTTTTGAGATGTTGGTCATCGCGCGACCGTCGCTGCTGCTCGGAAAAAGAAGTGAGTTCAGGCTGGGCGAGTGGTTGCTGCTTCGAATCAATCGCTTTCTGCCGCTGGCATGGAGAGGCGTAGAAGCGCAACAGGTGGCAGTTTCTTTGATTGAGGCTGCCAACAGCGGACGCGGTGGCTGCAAAGTGATAACGGCGGCGCAATTGCGGCGTATAGAGACCCGATAGCGTGAGGCAAGTAGAGGGGGAAGATATGTGAAGATTATCGTTGCACCCGATTCCTATAAAGGAAGTTTGACGGCTGTGCAGGTCGCGAGTGCGATGGCGCGCGGTATCGGCAGAGTGTATCCTGAGGCGCAGGTGGTTCAGATGCCGATCGCGGACGGCGGCGAAGGTACGGTCGTAGCGATGGTGGCCGCGCTGGGCGGAGAAATGGTGGAAACAACGGTACAAGGACCGCTTGGAGCGCCGGTTGTTGCGCAGTGGGGCCTTGTCGCCTCAGGCGAAACTGCTGTCATCGAGATGGCGGCAGCATCCGGTTTGCCGCTACTTAGCAGCGCAGAACGCGATCCGCTGCGCGCCAGCAGCCATGGCACTGGCGAGTTGATCGTGGCGGCCTTGGACAAAGGGGTGAAGCGGATCATCATCGGCCTTGGCGGCAGTGCGACCAATGACGGCGGCGCCGGCATGGCGCAGGCGCTGGGAGCTAAACTCTATGACGATTGGGGGAAACCATTGCAGCCGGGCGGTGCAGCGTTGGCTCGTCTGGAAACGGTGGATCTATCGGCTCTGGATGCGCGTTTGGCGGAAACGGAAATCTGGGTGGCTTGCGACGTGGATAATCCGCTTTGCGGACCACAGGGCGCTTCCGCCGTATATGGACCGCAAAAAGGCGCGACGTCGGAAATGGTCGCACAGCTCGATGCGGCGCTGGCGGTCTATGCCGGAATCATGACAGAAGCCACTGGACGAGCTGTGGCGGAAAAACCAGGCACTGGAGCGGCTGGAGGACTCGGTGCCGGACTTTTGTGGCTGACTAACGCGCGATTGCGGCCGGGCGTCGAAATGGTTCTGGAGGTTGCCGAGTTTGAAAAACAACTGCTCGATACCGACTGGGTCTTGACAGGGGAAGGGCGAACCGACCAACAGACCGCATTCGGTAAAGCTCCGATCGGCGTGGCGAGTGCGGCAAAACGGCACGCTGTGCCGGTTGCGCTGCTTTCCGGCGGTTTGAGCCAGGGGTGGCAGGCTGTTTTGGAGGCGGGCATCGATGCGGCTGCGAGCGTTGTTCCTGGACCGATGCGTCTGGAAGAATGTTTGGCAGCAGGCGAAGAGTTGGTAGCGGATGGCGCGGAGCGGCTTTGTCTTCTCTTGGCGCTGGGCGAAAAATTAAAAAAACACTGAAAAAAGGATGCCTCCCCGATTTGATCGGAAGGCATCCTTTTTTCAGTGTTTTTCTACTGCTCTGGTTGCTGCAGACCGTGTTTGCGCAGTTTGTTCAGTACGGCGGTATGAGAAAGACCTAAAGCCTGGCCTAACTGGCGCGACGTCCGATATTGGCGCTGCGCCTGGCGCAAAACTTCGCGTTCGGTATCGGCCATGACCTCGCTTAGTTTGCGCTGACGCGAGGCTGTCGGCGGCGGCGTATTCGTCCCTTCGCGATACAACAGGATGTGTTCGGACAGGAGTACGGAACCGTCAACGATATTGACCGCACGTTCGATGACATTCTCCAATTCACGGATATTGCCCGGCCAATGATAATGTTCAAGCGTATGCAAAGCGGCTTCGCTGATCGCGTCGACCTGTTTGTTTAGTCTGGCTGTGAAACGTTGCAGAAAATATTGGGCCAATAAAGGAATATCTTCGCGCCGTTCGCGTAATGCGGGGAGGTATAAGGGGATGACATTTAGACGGTAGTATAAATCTTCGCGGAAGCGATCATTGGCGATCATATCCTCTAGATTACGGTTGGTCGCAGCCAGGATGCGAACGTCGACCGAAATTTCACGGCTCCCCCCGATGCGTCGGACTTTTTTATCTTGTAAGACACGCAGCAACTTGGCTTGCAACGGACCGGAAATTTCGCCGATCTCATCCAAGAACAGCGTGCCGCCGTTGGCCAATTCAAACAAACCTTGTTTGCCGCCTTTACTGGCGCCGGTAAACGCTCCTTCCTCATAACCGAACAATTCGCTTTCCAATAGAGTATCGGGAATGGCGGCGCAATTGACGGGTATGAAGATTTCATCGCTGCGTGAGGAGGCTGCGTGGAGGGCACGGGCGAACAGCTCTTTACCGGTACCGGTTTCACCGCGGATCAGGACGGTGGAACCGCCGCGGGCATAGGCTTTGGCAAGTGCGACGACTTGTTTCATGCGATGGCTGACATGCAAAATTTCGGAGAAGGTAAACGGCATCTGACTTGCCATTTTCTGCACCAGATCGCGGACATCTCGGATATCTTTTAAGATTGCGACGGCGCCGATGGTCTTGCCGCTTTGGTCAGTCACGGGGCGGCTGCTGATCAGATAGTGGCTTTGCGGATCTTTTTGGAAAAACTCACGGTTGTTGAAAGTTTTGCCATGATACAGCGTTTCAAGTAAGAGAGGATTGTCCGGCAGGACATCCGTCAAAGGACGGCCAAGCATTTCGGAAGGCGGAATGTGCAGAATTTGTTCCGCTGCAGGGTTATATTGCGTTACGCAACCGTCGTGCGCAATGGCGAGGATTCCGTCGCTGACCGAAGTCAGAACCGCTTTAAGCTGTTCTGCACGTTCCTGATGCGGCATTAAATCAATCGGATGCACTTCTAAGATGCCGCTGATGCTTTTCAAATGATCGACCAGTTCCTGATAAGCGATGTTTGAAAGAGGAACGATTTCCAGGTACATGGTACGCAATTCGACTTCCATGGAGAGGATGTTGATCTTTCGTTCGGCCAGAGCCTGCGAAATATCGAGTACCAACCCGACTCGATCCAGGTTAGGTATTTTGAAACGCATAAAAGTCCACCTTTCTGCGACGATAATCTATCTTCATAAGAATTAGGCAAAACAAGAAAAAAACCTGCCTGCTTGGAAATAAAATATTCCAAGTGTAACGATTTACTTCCGAGAAACGGAAACAAATCGTTACAAGAAAACTGAAAAGTCCTGACAAAACGGGACTTTATAACTTGGCATGCTTCTTGCTATATAGTATCAACGTAAACCCATTATAATATTTTTGGAGGGATTTGGCATGATTATTGGTGTAGCAAAAGAGATCAAAAACAATGAAAATCGGGTAGGTCTGACTCCAGCAGGTGTTGAAGCACTTTGTAAAGCCGGTCATTCGGTTATGGTGGAAAAAGAAGCCGGTTTGGGCAGTGGATTCTCTGATGAAAGCTATCAAAAAGCCGGTGCGGTTATCATGGCTGACAAACAGGCTATGTTTGATAAATCGGAAATGATCATTAAAGTAAAAGAACCGATTGCATCTGAATATGGCATGTTCCATGAAGGCCAAATCCTCTATACTTATTTGCATTTAGCTCCGGAACCTGCGCTGACGAAAGCGTTGTTGGAGAAAAAGGTTGTCGGTATTGCATATGAAACGATTGAAGGCGCAAACCACTCGCTGCCGCTCTTGTCCCCGATGAGCGAAGTGGCTGGTCGGATGTCGGTACAAATCGGCGCTCAATTCCTGGAAAAACCTTGGGGCGGCAAAGGCATTCTGCTGGGCGGCGTTCCTGGCGTTGATGCAGCGCAAGTCGTTATCGTCGGCGGCGGCATCGTAGGCACCAATGCTGCAAAAATGGCGTTGGGCATGGGCGCACGCGTTACGATCATCGATCGTTCCATCGATCGTCTGCGTTATTTGGATGATATTTTCGCCGGTCGTGTAGTGACTGTAATGTCGAACAGCTATAACATTGCCCGTTGGGCTAAAAAAGCCGACCTGCTCGTCGGCGCAGTACTGTTGCCGGGTGCAAAAGCGCCTAAACTGGTGACGGAAGAAATGGTAAAAAGCATGGAACCTGGTTCGGTAATCGTCGACGTTGCCATCGACCAAGGCGGTTCGGTAGAAACGATCGACCGCGTTACCACGCATAGCGAACCTACTTACACTAAATACGGCGTTGTGCACTATTCCGTAGCGAATATGCCGGGCGCAGTAGCCAGAACCTCTACGATGGCATTGACGAATGTGACGCTTGACTATGCGCTGCAAATTGCCAATAAAGGCTGGAAAAAAGCGCTGCAGGAAAATGCCGGTCTGGCAAAAGGCCTGAACGTTGTAGATGGAAAAATCACCTACAAAGCAGTCGCAGAAGGTCTGAAACAAGACTTTACTCCGGTGGAAAAAATCCTCGGCTAAGAAAGATAAATGAAGAACGGCTGCCTCTTTTAAGAAGGGGCGGTCGTTTTTTTATGCCTTGATGGCAACGAAAGAGAGAAAGTTACATGCGTTGAGCGATTCGTAGCAGAATGGTCGTTGCCGAGTCTTCTCATTTCAGATAAAATGAAGATGAGAAAAATGAGAAAACGCAAAGAGATGAGGACGAAGGGATGACTAGACTGCAAGGCGTGCAAATTGCCACGCAACAAATCGCCGAGGCGATATCGAGTGTCTTGGGCATGGATGTCACGATTGTGGATGAAACGATGGTTCGCATCGCCGGTACCGGCTGCCACCAAAATACAATCGGTCAGGATATAACGGGAAACAATGTCTATAGCCAGGTGCTGAGCGGCGGCAATGAATATTTGATCAGCGACGTCAGTACGAGCCATGCCTGCGAAAACTGCGGACGGCGTGACAGTTGCGCCGAGTTGGCGCAGCTGTGTTGTCCGGTCTTACTGGGCCAAGAGACCATCGGCGTTATCGGTTTGGTCGCTTTTTCCGCAAAACAGCAGCGTGAGTTAGCGGAGCAGGGGCCGCAGCTTTTGGTCTTCATGCGAAAAATGGCGGAACTGGTGGCTGCGAAAGTTTTGGAAAGCGAAGCGATGCAGCGGACGTTGCTGCTTAAAAACCAGATGGAGACCGTTTTGAATTTTGTTGCAGAAGGAATTGTTGCGGTCGATCATCAGGCGAGGATCATCAATCTTAATTATGCGGCGGAAAAGCTGCTCAAGGTGAAGGCGACGGAGGTGATCGGCTTTCATATCAGCGAGGTTTTTCCCGGTACGCCGGTGGAAGAGGTTCTGCGTGACGGCAATGGCTTTGTTGACCGGGAAGTAAAACTGTGGCAGCGCGGCAAGCAGCACCATTATTTCATCAGTGCGAAACCGATGCTGCAGGGCGTCGTCGTTCAAGGCGTGGTAGCCAGCTTTCGCCTGGCCGGAGCGCAGGTCGGGCCGGCGCCGAGCACGTCTCCGGTCGAGTTCGAAGATATCATCGGTACGAGCCGGGCGCTGCACCAGGTCTTGGATGAGGCGAAACAGGCTGCGAGCGGAACATCGACGATTCTGATCGGCGGCGAAAGCGGTACCGGAAAAGAGGTGTTGGCGAAAGCGATCCATTTTGCCAGTGAGCGCAGAATGGGGCCGTTTGTCGCTGTCAATTGCGCGGCCATTCCCGAAACGCTGCTTGAAAGTGAACTGTTCGGTTATGAGGAGGGCGCGTTCACCGGAGCGCGCCGCGGCGGCAAACCGGGAAAATTCCAGATGGCGAACGGCGGTACGCTGTTTCTCGACGAAATTGGCGACATGCCTGTCGCGCTGCAGGTGAAGCTGCTTCGCGTTCTACAGGACAAGCTGGTGGAACGGGTTGGCTCGCTACAGGCGATAGCGGTAAATGTCAGAATCTTGGCAGCCAGTAACCGTGATTTAAGTGCAATGGTAAGCGAGGGGCGTTTTCGCGAAGACCTTTTTTACCGCCTGCATGTAATCAGTTTGCATCTGCCTGCGCTAAGGCAGCGCAAGGAAGATGTGCCTTTGTTGGCGCAGCATTTCCTGCAGCAGCAGGCGCAAGCATACGCCAAAGATTTGCAGGGCTTTGATGCGGCGGCTATGGAATGTCTGACGGAATATGAATGGCCGGGCAATGTGCGGGAACTTGAGAATGCGGTGGAATGCGCGGTCGTCAAAGCGTCGGGCGGGACGGTGGTTGCGGCCGATTTGCCGAACCGTCTGCGCAGCGCGCGGGAAACCGCGCCGGAAAAAAAGCGTTTGGCGGCGGCGCTGGCCTCTTTCGGCAGCGATGTTGACGGCAAGCGGCAAGCTGCGTTGAGCATGGGCATCAGTCTGGCGACGCTATATCGGAAAATGAAAAAGTATGGTTTGGAGTAAGGTGAGAAGTTTCGCAAAATTTATCAGATCTTCTCATGTTATACTGAGAAATCAAAGGGGAGATTCCTGGATCAACGGGAATCTCTCTTTTGGCATGAATCTTGCAAAGAAAGTAAGCAGGCAAGAAAAAGCTGATTTCATATGCAAAGAACAGCGATTCGTGAAAGATAAAGAGGAGGCTATACAATGAAGCAAGCGACAAATCCATTATGGCAGGAATTCATCAAGGCGATTAAAATGGAAGTGGTACCTGCACTCGGCTGTACGGAACCGATCTCCTTAGCGTTCGCGGCGGCCACTGCGGCGAAACGTCTGGCTAAGCCAGTCGAACGGATTGAAGCGAAAGTTTCGGCGAATTTGATGAAGAACGGCATGGGGGTAACGGTGCCTGGAACCGGTACGACCGGTTTGCTGATTGCGGCGGCTGTCGGCGCACTGGGCGGCGATCCCGACGGAAAACTGGAAGTCTTGAAGAAACTGACGGCACAGCAGATCGCAGCGGGCAAAAAAATGATTGAAGAAGAGAAAGTAGTTTTGACGACTGCAGACGTCGACAATATTCTTTACTCCGAGGCCAAGGTTATACACGGCAAGGATTGGGTAAGGGTCTGCATCGCCGATTATCATACACAGGTGATTCTGATCGAAGAAAATGGCGAAGTAGTTTATCGCCTGGAACAAGAAGTAAACGGTGCTAAAAAAGCCGAGAGCTACTCGATGGCCGGCGTTCGCGCCCAAGATGTCTTTGATTTTGCCGTACAAGCGCCGTTGGAGATGATTTCCTTTATCGGCGAAGCCGCCCGGTTGAACGATTGCCTGTCGAAGGAAGGCATGAGCGGTCAATACGGACTTCACATCGGCGCGACGCTGTGTCGCCAGATCGATAAAGGGCTGATGGCGGACGGTTTGTTGACGCATATCCTGATGCGGACGACGGCGGCTTCCGATGCCAGAATGGGCGGTGCGACCTTGCCGGCGATGACGAATTCCGGTTCCGGCAACCAGGGCATTACCGCGACGATGCCGGTGCTTGTCGTAGCCGAGCATCTTAAAGCGTCGCAGGAAACTACGCTGCGTGCACTGCTGCTTTCGCATCTGATGGCGATCTATATCCATAGCAAGCTGCCTAAGTTGTCGGCGCTTTGTGCGGTAACGACTGCGGCGATGGGAGCGGCAGCCGGGATGGCTTACCTGCTGAAAGGCGATTTTGAGACGGTAAGCATGGCGATATCAAGCATGATCGGCGATCTGGCCGGGATGATCTGCGACGGCGCTTCGAACAGCTGCGCAATGAAGGTCTCCACTTCGGTAGCGGCAGCGTACAAGGCGGTGCTGATGGCGCTTGAGGGAATGCAGGTCACCGGCAATGAAGGCATTGTAGCGGATGATGTGGATGATTCGATCGCTAATCTGGGTGAACTGGCTTGCCGGGGCATGGTCGAAACGGATGATCAAATTCTGAAAATAATGTTGAATAAAGCATAAACAACAAGAGTCGCGATAAAAATTTATTGCGGCTCTTTTCTTTTACAGGTTTTTGTTTATGAGTAGCGAAACAAATTCATAATGATATCGATGAAGCGATCGACACTGGCTGAGGGCAAGGTGATGAAATGAATGCGAAAAGACAGTATGGAATGATCCTTGTCATATGTCTCTTCGGGCTGCTGTTGTGGGGGGCTCGTATTGCTGCGGCTGCCGGCGTCATGTTTGAAGGGATGGAGCTGTACAGTATTGATTATGGAATTGGTTCGTTTAGTGCAGAGGATCGTGCTGCGGTTGTCGCGACGCGAATTCAAGTCTTGGCGGATAATTCGCAGCTTGGTTTAGAAGTGGAAGAATCGCCCTATCCGGGCGGTATTGATGTGATTGTCGGAAAACAGGTGCTGTTTTCGATTACAGATGAAGAGGCTGCTGCTGCTGGGAAATTACGTAGTGAATTGACCGCACAGCGTTGGCAGATTATTAAACAGGCGGTGATTTCTTATCGGGAAATGCGCAGCGAAAAAAGTGTTTGGATACGCAGCGGCATTGGCATAATAGGGACGCTGCTCCTGTATGGCTCTTTTCGCGGCATGCGATTTATTCGTCCGCGCATTGAACGAAAACTGATCACGTTACAGAAGAATGTCACATTATTGCCAAAAGATCTGAGCGGCTTTCTACAACGCCAAATAATCGGTAGCGCTGTCGTCTTGCTGCAGCCGATTTATTTACTGCTAAGGGGAAGTTTTGCGGTTGTGTATCTGATTACGCTACTGCGTCTGTTTCCTGCGAGTGTTCCGTATGCGGAGAGTCTGTTGTCCTATACTCTCCAACCGGTGCATAATATGGTTATTGGCATCGTCGAATATTTGCCGAACCTGGTGATCGTGCTTTTGATCATCCTGCTGAGTCGTTATCTGCTGAAAGGTGTGCGGCATGTTGCCAGTCAGATCGAAACAAAAGAGATTGTCGTTGGCGGCTTTGATGCGGAGTGGGGGATGCCGACCTATAATATTGTAAGGTTTCTGATGCTGGCGCTGACGTTGATTGCTGTATTTCCTTATTTGCCGGGCTCTCAATCACCGGTATTTCAAGGAATCAGCGTCTTCTTAGGCTTGCTGATTTCGCTGGGATCTTCTTCGATGGTGAATAATATATTTTCTGGATTTGTACTGATTTACACGAGCGCGTATCGGGTTGGCGATTATATTATGGTCGGAACGCATTTTGGCAAGGTCCTCGAACGCTCTATCCTGGTAACACGTCTGTTGACGCCGAAAAATGAAACAGTGACGCTGCCGAATGCTACGATGCTGGGCAGTAATATTATCAACTATAGTGTGCAAGCATCCGGCGGTGGATTGATCCTCCATACAGAAGTTACGATTGGCTATGATGTTTCATGGCGAAAAGTTCATGCACTCTTGCTGACTGCAGCTGCGAACACAGACGGAATTCTGCAGGAACCGTTGCCGTTCGTACTGCAAACGGGATTAGAGGATTTTTATGCGAAATATGAATTGAATGTTTTTACGCGACAAGCCGATCAGATTCCGCTTTTGTATTCGCGACTGCATCAAGCGATACAGGACGCGTTTCATAAAGAGGGCGTTGAAATCATGTCGCCTCATTATGCCGCTTGGAGAAATGGGGAAACTGCGGCGATTCCGTTAAGCGATGCTAAACAATGGGAGGAATTTAAATGCAAAGAGTGACGATGAATAATATCAGCAAAGGCATGGTGACGGCGCGCAATGTATATGACGCGGCCGGACAGGTGCTGGTAAAGGCGAACATGGTATTGATCGATCAATATGTGAATCGCCTGCGCCGCATGAATATAGGCTCTATCTATGTAGTGAACCCGTTGCTTGAAAATGTCGAGTTGCCGGAAATGGTCAAGGAGGAAACGCGCGTCAATGCGGTGAAGGCAGTGCAGGCGGCCTATCAGGCGTATCCGAAAGGTGAAGCGGTCGACAGTCGGAACGTGGAAAACATCGCGGATAAGATCGTCGAAGAGGTGCTGGCCAATCGTCAGCAGATGCTGCAGGGGACCGACATGCGTACCTATACGGATTATTTATATGCGCATGCGGTCAATGTGGCGGTATTGTCGGTCATGATCGGCGTGAATATGGATTATAACAACAGCCGTCTCAAGGACTTGGCCTGGGGTGCGTTGATGCACGACCTAGGTGAGATGAAAGTGCCTCCGGAAATTTCCGGCAAGCAGGGGAAGCTTTCGCCGGAAGAATGGTCGGAAGTGAAAAAACATCCGGAGCTGGGCTTTGAATTGTTGCGCAAAGGGAGTCTTAATATCCCGCTTCCAGTCGCGCATATTGCCTTTCAACATCATGAGAATTTTGACGGAAGCGGTTATCCGCGGAATTTGAAAGGGGAAGAGATTCATGAATACGCCCGTATTGTCGCGATTGCCAATGTCTATGACGCCTTAGTGGCGGACCGGCCGTTTCGTCCCGGTTTTGCCAGTCATATGGCATGTGAGCTGATGATGACGATGGCCGGACGTTTTTTGGATACGGATATTCTGAAAGTGTTTCTGGAGCGCGTTGCCAGCTATCCGATTGGCAGCGTGGTGCGCCTCAGTAACAAGGAAACCGGCGTTGTCACGGCCGTGCCGGAAGGAATGGCCTCGCGGCCGCAGGTGAAAATTATTTTGGATGATAAGGGACGCGTCTGTGCGGCGGAAGAGTGTGAACGGGATCTGAGCAAAGAATTGACCTTGTTTGTCGATCGGGTGCTTGATGAAGAAGCGGTGATTAAAATTGGCAATTTATACGCTAAGAGCAAGAATGCGGGGCACGAAGGATGAAGCAGCGACTTTCCTTTTTCTTTTGCTTGGAGTGACTGTCTAATCATGGTATAATAGGCGCAAACAGCAGCCGGCCGGTGGCCGGTTTTTGCTTACCCAGGCCAGTCAAATGAGCGAGTGAGGGAGTAAGGGACAACAATGTGGCGACGTTTTTTTTCTAATTTGCAACAGGATTTGAAAGTGTATCTACTTGTCTTGGCGGCAACCAGCTTGCTGCGTTTGATTTTTATCTTTTGGCTGCAGCGCTATATGGAGGCAAGCAGCGGTTGGAGCGATATCCTGCAGTCGTTGTATTACGGACTGCGCGTCAGTTTGAAGAGCGCCGGAGGCATAGCGTTGCTCAGTTTTGTCGCCGCTACGCTGCCGGCAACGTTTTGGCGGCTTTGGCCGGCAGAGCGTTTGCGCTTGGGATTGGGCAGCGTAGGCTTGGCATTGACCAGTCTGCTTTTTCAGGCACGGATTCCCTATTATGAGCAGTTTCGCATGAGTTTCAATCAGTTCGTTTTTACCGGACTGTATGATGATCAGGCGGCGCTGCTCTCGACGATGCTGGAACAATATCATCTGCTGCCGCGTCTCGGTCTCGCGTTATTGACGTCGATTGGCCTGGCGCTTTTGCTAAAGCGTTTTTTAGCTGTACCGGTGTGGCAACCGGCAGCGGCAAAGGATGCGAGAGTACGCTGGATGCGGCGTGCCGTTCTGGTAGGCGCGTTGGTCCCGTTCATTCTTTTTTCGCGTTTTAGCGGCAGTTTGACGTATGCTTATGACGTCAGCTGGGAGAATGCCGGCGTAACGAAAGATCGCTTCTTGAATGAAGCGATCCTGGATGATTTTACGGCGCTATATCGTGCCTATGTCTTGCATGAACGAATCCGCGTTTCCACTGGATTGGCGGTCGATGGCGGTCGGATGGCGGAATACGGCGAACTGCTGGCGCATCGCCCTCTAAAGGGCGATCAGACGGCCGACGCGTTTCGTAAGAACGCACAAGGCGCTAAAATAGCAAAACCCCGCCAGATTTTTCTGATTATCGGCGAAAGCTACGCCAACTGGCCGTTGCTGCCCGAATATGAGAAGCTGGGGATTGCCGAAGGGATGAAGGAGCTTTTGGCCGCTCCGGATGCGGCATATGTGCCGGCTTTCCTGCCAAACGGCATGGGGACGATTGCCGGAATTAACGGGATCATTACCGGCTTCAGTGAAGTAAACCTGTATCTTAACTATCAGGCGCAAAGTTATCAGAGTCCTTATGAAACGTCATTGGCGCCGCAAATGAAGCGCCTCGGCTACCGTACGAACTTTTGGTATGCGGGCGCTAGTTCATGGGAAAGGATCAAGGATTTCACGTTGGCGCAAGGCTTTGACCATTTTTATGCGAGCGGCGATCTGGCGAAATCGGGTACGAATGTCTGGGGGGCGGACGATAAGGATCTCTACGCTGCAGTCAGTGAAGGCGTACGGGAAGAAGAACCGGCGCTGCATGTACTGATGACGCTGTCTAATCATCCGCCATTCACTGCCGATCTGGCCGCGGAAGGATTTAATGCCGAAAAGCTGAAGGCTGCACTGCCCAAAGACGTGGCGGCCAATGCACAGACGGTAAAAGAACTGGGACATTTTTGGTATGCGGATCGTCTGATGGCCCGTTTCATTCGAAATATGCGGGAACGTTATCCGGACAGTCTATTCCTTGTCGTCGGAGATCATGCCGATCGATTGAACATAGAAACGCAGCCGGGCATGTACAAGCAGTATGGAATTCCGTTCATCGTCATTGGCAGCGGCGTCAGCAAGACGATTTTTCCGCCCAAGGTGTCGGGCAGCCATATGAATGTGACGCCGACGCTGCTTGAACTGATCGCTCCGGCTGGTTTTGAATATTACGCGGTCGGCGAAAGTCTAACGCGCGGTAACGATTTTGCTTATAATATTCAAATGTATCTGAATCATGCTGCCGTGGGAAATTTGGATACCGGCGAAGAAGAGCTTATCAGCGGGCAGGCTGCGAACGAAGCGCCAAAATTGGCGGAACGGCAAAGCGAGATCGATGCCGGTCGTGCGTTTTCCTGGTGGCGGATTCAGCGCGGCGCGCAGCTTAGCGCCTGGGAATAGCGGCGTGGACGAGCAGAAAATAGGGGGCGAGAAGATGACGAGAAAAGAAGAGGAAACCGACAAGGCGAAGCGCCTGCTTGCCTTGACGGCGTTGCAGCGGCATGTGACGCAAGAGAACGGAACGGAGCCGCCCTTTGCCAATGAATATTGGGATCGGTGGGAGCGCGGCATTTATGTCGATGTCGTCTCAGGCGAAGTCCTGTTCAGTTCGCTGGACAAATTTGACGCCGGTTGCGGCTGGCCGAGCTTTTCGCGGGCAGTCGAGGGGGCGGCGATAACGGAAAAAGAGGATCGGAGTCATGGCATGCTTCGCACGGAAGTGCGCAGTCAAAAAGGCGGTTCTCATCTCGGGCACCTTTTCCCTGACGGGCCTGGACCGGACGGAAAACGCTACTGCATCAATTCGGCGGCGCTCAAGTTCATTGCCTATGAGGATTTGGCAGATGCAGGCTACGGTGAATACCGCGCGCTATTCTTGCAGCCTGGGAAGGAGCGGCGCGAAAAATGATAGAGATTGCAGCGGCGGCAAGGGAATACGTTTTGAAACGAGGCGGATGCCTCCATTTGTATGACTATGGGAATCTGAAGCTGTGTTGCGGTCAGATGAATCCTGGCCCTTCGGTTCGCATCGGCCTGCCGCCTGATCAGACAAGCTATGAATGCCGTCGCATTGACGGCATCGACGTGTATTTGCCGAATGGTTTCGCTTATACGGAAAAGCTGACGATACAATTCCGCCGGGTCCTGTGTTTTGACGATTTATACCTGGACGGCTGGAAATTGCTCTAGTGTGGGCAGGAAATCGCCATTGTCTGAAGAATATATACACTTTAAATGTAACAAACTAGAGCCGACATGTAAGGATCGTGAAAACATGTCGAGGAGGTCGACGGAAATGAAAGGTCGCCAAATCGCGCTCTTGCCGGAAAAAAGCGAAGAATACGTCCAATTGCTGGTGCGACGCGCCGGCTTGTTGTTCGTTGTCTTCATTCTTCTGCAAAGCGTCGGCGGCCAGAGCGGGCAGTCTTTTTTTTGGCTGGCTGTTTTCGGCATTGCATCCCTCGCTTACAATCTTGCGGCGGAAAAGACGAAGTTCGGCAAAGGGCCGTGGGATTTGCTGCTGAATCTTTTTTTTGCAGTCGCCATCACTGCGCAGGCCGCTTTGTTCAGCGGCATCCTTTTCCAACTGCTCCTGGCACGTATCGCGCTGCGCATTTCGCCGGCGAAAATTCCGCGTGTGACATTCCTGCTGAGCGGTTTGTATCTGCTCAGCGCCTGGAGGTTGAACGCTGGAGAAAGCGCTTTCTTCTGGCGGCTGGCTTATGAAGTCTTAGTGATGACGATTTTGGCGGCTGCGGCGCTTTATCTGCAATTGGTGCTGCAGCGCAATCTGGATAATGTGCAAAAGATGCAGGAATTGACGCGTAATAATGACTCGATTCAGTTAAAAGCGGTTACCGATGAATTGACCGGTTTGTATAATTTTAGAGCGTATCAGGAAAAAGTCGGTAAGGTGGAACAGTATGCGCTGCTGGTGCTTGACCTTGATCATTTCAAGAAAGTGAATGACACGTACGGTCATGATTTCGGCAATAAGGTACTGGTGCGGCTTGGCGCGATCATCCATAAAAGTTTGCGCAGGAGCGATCTGGCGTTTCGTTACGGCGGGGAAGAATTCGTCATCCTGCTGCCGGGGGCAAACGCGGATCTGGCGCTGCAGGTTGCAGAGCGGCTGAGGCTTCAGGTTGCGGAAAACTGTTTTAGCTGCAAAGGCGTTGCGGTTCCGGTGAGCGTATCGATCGGCGTGGCGATCAATGATGGACGCTATGGCGAAGAAGCTGTTTTTGCGCGTGCAGACAGCGCGCTTTATAAAGCAAAGCGTGACGGACGCAACCGGACAGAATTGTTTGAAGAGGAACTGGCTCTGGTCTGTCGTTTATAAATGAGCTGGAAACGAGGATGGGCTGCAGAGTATTTTGCATCATAACCGGAGGGGATGGCTCCGGGTTTTTCCTGTGGTTAGAGGATGCCGAACAATAAAAGGAGTGCTGCATGAATCTTTATTTTGATACGGCGCAAGGGCCGGTTTTCCGTCCGCCAAGTGAAGCCAACAGCTTTTTGTTGCGCGTGACGGTCGGCTGTTCGCATAATCGTTGTACTTATTGTAATATGTATCGAAGCGTTCCTTTCCAGGTGCGTCCGCACATTGAGGTGCAGCGCCAGATAAAAATGGCCTTGCCGCACCGGCAGGAAATTCGTCGGGTTTTTCTTGCTGATGGCAACGCACTGGTTTTGCATACGGAGCGCTTGCTGCCGATTTTGCAAGAACTCCGTACGTCGTTTCCTCGCCTGCAGCGCGTGTCCTGCTATGCCGGGCCGCGCGATATCCTCGCGAAGCGGCCGGATGAGCTGCTGGCGCTTAAAGAAGCCGGTCTGAAGCTGATTTACTATGGCATGGAGTCGGGCGACAGCGACGTATTGCAGCATGTGCAAAAAGGCGTCGACGGGCCGCAGTCGATCGAGGCTGGACAACGAATCCGGGCGGCCGGGATAAAGTTATCGCTGATGATGATTCTCGGACTGGGCGGCAGGGAGGCCAGCGCTGCGCATGCGAAAAGCACAGCTGAAGCGGTCAGCGCCATTTGTCCAGACTTGCTGAGCGCGCTGACGCTGATGCTTTACCGGGGCAGTGAGTTGAAAGAGGAGTTTGAAGCGGGTACGTTTCAGATCTTGAATCCGGCGGAATTGATGGAAGAACTGGGATGGATCGTCGAGTCGATTCGATTTCCCGAAGGCCACCACTGCCTGTTTCGCAGCAATCATATCTCAAATTACGTCAATCTCGCAGCGACGCTGCCGAAAGAGCGAGAGCGCCTTTTGACCGACATTGCCCTGGCGACAAAAAAGTTGCAGCAGGTGACGGATTGGGATCCGTATAATTGCGTCGAGCGTTAAGTGAAACGGAAGGGATTTTCCTTCGCGCGGCGAATAGAGTAAAAGCGAAACAGAAGCAGGATAGCGACTGACGGTTGCGGCGAAGGCTGCGCCGAAGGGGCGGACAAGATAACGCGGTTTCTCAGTCTGACGCAGGTGCGGCAGACAAGGAGATCACGTACCAGGATGAGCACGGCAGCCGGAGAAATGTTTTTCGGCTGCGGGTTTGTCGCATCTTTCCGTCCTTAAGGGCGGATTTTTCATTTTAAAAGGGAGTGATGTCATGGCGGAAGAGAGACTGGGCGTCGTCGGAATCGTTATCGAAGACAGTCTGAAGGCAGGGGATATCAACCATATTCTCAGCCAATACGGCGAAATCATCATCGGGCGCATGGGCGTGCCGCGCGTGTCGCATAAAGAGCGCGGCGTGTCCGTGATTTCCTTGATCGTGCATGGGACAAATGATGAGATCGGTGCGATGACCGGGCGGCTCGGCAATGTCAAGGGCGTTCAGGTAAAATCGGCATTGAGCAGTCGTTAAGGAGGAAAGAAATGGAGCGATGGGAAGAGGATTTTCTTGGGCGGCGTCAATTGCCGAAGTCGGTCTATTATGGCATCCATACGTTGCGCGCCTCGGAAAATTTCGCGGTCAGTCGTCAACGCGTTCATCCGGAACTGATTAAAGGGTTGGCCGTTGTTAAACAGGCGGCCGCGGAAATGAATATGAAGACGGGCTATTTGGAGAAAAGAATCGGCGATGCGATTTGTCAGGCAGCCAGTGAAGTTGCGCAAGGCGAATTGGCGGAGCAGTTCATTCTCGACGCGCTGCAAGGCGGCGCAGGAACATCGACGAACATGAACATGAATGAAGTGCTGGCGAACCGAGCGATCGAAATTCTCGGCGGAGAAAAAGGGGATTATGCGCTTGTGCATCCGCTTGACCATGTGAATTTATCGCAGTCGACCAATGACGTGTATCCTACGGCGCTGCGCATTGCGGCGATCCGTCTTCTCTTGCCGTTGGCGCAGGCTTGCGCCGATCTGCAAGGTTCTTTGCAAAAAAAAGAAGCCGAGTTCGCGGGCATATTGAAGTTGGGACGGACCGAAATGCAGGATGCGGTACCGATCACGCTGGGACAGGAATTTTCCGCCTGGGCGGAGGCGATCAGCCGCGACCGTTGGCGTCTCTATAAAGTGGAAGAACGTTTGCGCAAAGTTAACTTAGGTGGAACGGCAGTCGGTACCGGGATCAATGCCGATCGGCGTTATGTCTTTGGCGTGGTGGAACGCTTGCGTGCGCTGACGGGACTTGGTCTTGCCAAGGATGAAAATCTGATGGACGGTACGCAAAACGCCGACGTTTTCGTTGAGGTGGCTGGATTGATCAAAGCCTGCGCTGCGACGCTGATCAAACTGTGCGGTGATTTGCGCTTGCTTTCGTCCGGGCCGCGCGGCGGCTTTGGCGAGATCAAACTGCCGCAGTTGCAGGCTGGTTCTTCGATCATGCCGGGCAAGGTGAATCCTGTCTTGCCGGAGATGGTGACGCAGGTCGCCTACCAAGTCATGGCGCAGGACTTGGCGATCACATTGGCGGTGCAGGGCGGGCAGCTCGAATTGAATGCTTTTTTACCACTCTTGTCCGCCAATCTGCTGCCGGCGTTGGAAAGCTTGGCCTTGGCAATCAAGCAGTTAGCGTTCTCTTGCATCGACGGCATTGAAGCGGCGCCTGACGTATGCCGCCGTCACTTGGAATCGAGCATGGCACTGGCAACTGCGCTGGCGCCGTTGGTCGGCTATGACCGGGCGGCAGAATTGGCCAAACGGGCGCTGGCGGAAGGCAAAAATATCAAAGACGTCATTTTGCAGGAAAAGCTTTTGACGGATTCGGAAATCAGCTCGCTGCTGCGTCCGGAAGTGTTGACCCGACCGGGGAGCGTCGTTAAGAAGTAGAGGAGGAAACGGATATGCATAATACGCCGCGCGGCAACCGCTTGCATATTGCATTGTTTGGTCGGCGCAATGCCGGAAAATCGAGCCTGATCAATGCGTTGACGCGTCAAGACCTGGCGATCGTATCGCCAGTTGCCGGAACGACGACCGATCCGGTTTATAAAAGCATGGAGATTGTTCCGCTTGGCCCTGTCGTGGTGATTGACACGGCGGGACTTGATGATGAAGGGGAACTGGGGCTGTTGCGTGTCGAGAAATCGCTCGCGGTACTGGCTAAGACTGATTTGGCGGTTCTGGTGCTCGATGGCGGGAAGGAGCCGGGACACTGGGAGGAAGAGGTGGCAAAGCAGTGTCATGCCCGAAAGATTCCGTTATTGCTCGTCATCAATAAAAGCGATTTGGCCGAGTCGCCCGCAGTGAAAAGCGGGCAGCTGCAACAGTCGCTGCAGGCGGTCGGCGTGGTGAACGTCAGCGCGCTGACGGGGCAGGGCATTGGCGATCTCAAGGTCGCGCTGGTGCGCTATGCGCCGCCGCACTGGGATGAACAGACGCTGGCCGGCGATTTGGTCAGTCCGGGTGATACGGTCGTGCTGGTCGCGCCGATCGATCTTGCGGCGCCAAAAGGCCGTCTGATTCTGCCGCAGGTACAGGTCATTCGTGATCTTTTGGATCATGATGCGATGCCGTATATCGTGAAAGAACGCGAAATGAAGGAATGCATGGCGTCGCTTGCCAAGCGCCCGCGCCTTGTGATTACCGATTCGCAGGTCTTTCTCAAGGCTGATGCGGATACGCCGCCGGATGTGTTGCTGACTTCTTTCTCGATCCTCTTCGCCCGCTATAAGGGCAGTCTGGAAGCGTTGGTCAGCGGCGCCAAGACATTGCTTGAACTTAGGCCTGGCGATCGGGTGTTGATCAGCGAAGGCTGCAGCCATCATCGGGTGGAAGACGATATCGGCAGCGTCAAGCTGCCGCGCTGGATACGCCAGCATGTCGGCGGCGAGATCGAATTCGAATGGAGCAGTGGGCACACTTTTCCTCGTGATCTTTCCTCGTACCGTTTGATCGTCCACTGCGGCGCCTGTATGCTGAACCGGCGTGAAATGATGGCGCGCATCATGGAAGCCGGGCAGGCCGGCGTGCCGATTGTGAATTACGGCGTTGCGATCGCTGCATTGCAGGGCATCCTACCGCGTGCGCTATCGCCGTTTCCTCTTTTGGCGGAACAATTCCTGGCCGGGGAGGAATGCTGATGCGGGAAGAATTTGCTGTTGCGCTTGCCGAGTTGAAGAAACGGCGTCAACCGTCGATCGCGCAGCTGGAACTGCTGCTTTCCGCTTCTTCTGGAGCGGAAGAAGAGATGCTGTTTACCGCCGCCGATGTGGTACGGCATCAGGAACTTGGCGATGCGGTTCACTTGCGCGGTCTGATCGAGTTTTCCAATTACTGCAGCTGGGATTGCCATTATTGCGGTCTGCGGCGCAGCAATCAAACAGTGAATCGCTATCGCCTGAGCGAGCAGCAACTGGAAGCGGCGGCGTTCTTTGCCGCGCAACATGGCTATCGTACTTTGGTGCTGCAAGCGGGCGAGGATGGTTTCTATAGCGGTGATCAATTGGCCGATATGGTGCGTCGTGTGAAGCGGATCGCCGATGTTGCCGTCACTCTCAGCGTCGGACTGCGCAGCCGCGCCGACTTTGAGAAAATGCGCCGTGCCGGTGCGGATCGCTATTTGATGAAACAGGAGATTTCTGAACCCGATGTTTTTGCTAAATTACGGCCGGGAACAGAACTGAAAGAACGGGTTGCCTGTCTGAAATGGCTGAAACAAGAAGGCTGGCAGGTTGGTTCAGGTTTCATGATTGGCCTGCCTGGACAGACACGAAGGACGCTGGCGCAGGATTTATTGCTGCTGCAGGAAATCGGCGTCGAAATGGCTGGAATCGGTCCCTTTTTGCCGCATCCGGAAACACCGCTGCGCGAAGCGGCGCCCGGAAGTCTCGACGACAGTCTGCGTGCGTTGGCGACGGCCCGCCTGCTGCTGCCGACGGTTCATATGCCGGCCACCAGTGCGATCGGGACGCTTGATCCGCAGGGGCAACGGCGGGCGCTGGCCTGCGGCGCCAATGTGGTGATGCCGAACCTTTCACCGACGGTCATTCGCAAAGCGTATCAACTTTATCCGGGCAAAGTGGGGACGACCGAGGATGCTATGGCATCCCATGAACGGGTCGTTGCGATGTTGAAGGAGATCAATAGGCCGGTCGCGCTCGATCGCGGCGACGGCATACGGAGATAACAAAGGAGGAAGAAATGATGGGATTTTCATTGCAGAAAAAACATGGCGAACAGTGGAAGGCCGCTGACTTTATCAACAACGAAGCCATCGAAACGCTGCTGCAGGCGGGGAAGAATGCAACGCCGCAGGACGTGAAAGCGATTTTAGCCAAGGCTGAGGCTGCCAAAGGCCTGACGCCGGAGGAAGCGTCGATCTTGCTTCACCTTGAGGATGAAACATTGCTGGCAGAATTGTATGCTGTAGCCGGACGGGTCAAGGAG
The DNA here is from genome assembly GCF_030542965.1 of Azotosporobacter soli. Taxonomy (NCBI): domain Bacteria; kingdom Bacillati; phylum Bacillota; class Negativicutes; order Selenomonadales; family Sporomusaceae; genus Azotosporobacter; species Azotosporobacter soli. The sequence continues at coordinate 82,383 of NZ_JAUAOA010000003.1, read as the reverse complement.
CGCATTTACGGCAAACGCGTCGTCTTGTTTGCGCCTCTCTACATCAGTGACCACTGCATCAATGACTGTACCTATTGCGGCTATCGCAAGGATCATAAATTTAACCGGCGCAAATTGAGCCAGGACGAAGTGGCCGAAGAAGTCAAGATTCTCGAATCGATGGGGCATAAACGCCTTGCCGTCGAGGCCGGTGAACATCCGCAGGAATGTCCGATCGATTATGTACTGGAATCGTTGCAGACGATTTATGCACAAAAATTTGAAAACGGCAGTATCCGCCGTGCCAATATCAATATTGCCGCCGACCGGATTGAAAACTACGCCAAATTGAAAGAAGCAGGGATCGGCACTTACATCCTCTTTCAGGAAACCTATCATCGTCCGACCTATGAGAAACTGCATCCGGGCGGACCTAAGGCGGATTATGATTGGCACACCACGGCGCATCACCGCGCGATGAAGGCCGGAATCGACGATGTCGGCTTTGGCGTATTGTTTGGCCTTTATGACTACAAATTTGAAGTGATCGCGATGCTCTTGCATGCACTCGACCTGGAGAAAACGATGGGCGTCGGGCCGCACACGGTTTCCGTGCCGCGCATGCGCCCCGCGGCTGGCGTGAATTATGAAACCTTTCCCTACCTGGTCAACGACAACGAATTCGCCAAGATCGTCGCGATTTTGCGCTTGGCTGTTCCATATGCGGGCATCATCTTATCGACGCGTGAAAATGCCGCATCGAGGGACAAGTTGTTGGCATACGGCGTTTCACAGGTTTCGGCCGGCTCCTGTACCGGCGTTGGCGGCTATCAGCAGGAACGCGACGGCAAGGGCGGCGAGACCCCGCAATTCTATGTCGATGACCATCGCTCGACCGATGATATGCTGACGGCACTGTGTGAATCCGGTTGGTTGCCCAGTTTTTGCACGGCCTGTTATCGTCAGGGCCGGACCGGCGACCGTTTCATGGAACTGGCAAAAAGCGGCGAGATACAGAATGTTTGCCAGCCCAATGCCATTTTGACCTTCAAGGAATTTCTCATCGACTATGCGACGCCGGAGTTGAAAGAACTCGGCGAACGCGTAATTCAGAAGCATCTGGCCGATATCAAGCGACCGGAGACACGCAAGGCGACGCTGGAAAAACTGGCGGAACTGGAAGCGGGGAAAAGGGATATCTTTTTTTAAATGAAGAAACGGCGAGCCGAACAGGCTGGCCGTTTTTCTCTGCCCAAGCGGATGGATTTGTCGCTGCAGGCAGGATTTGCCGCCTGCTTGCAGAATTATAGCTATCATTATGCTGTAAAACGATGACGCATTGTCGCTGACGGCGATAAGCGAAGCGATGTTTGACGCGTGGAGAAAAAGGAGGAGAAGATGCCATTATATGAATATTCCTGTGAGCAATGCGGCGCAGTCGTCGAACTGCTGCAGAAAATGGGCACGACAGAAGCCGGAGTTCCCTGTCCGTCTTGTCAGGGGGAACGTCTGAAGAAAAAACTGTCGGTAAGCGCACCGGCGAGGCAGGCCGAGGGCGGCGCGCCGTGCGGCAGCGCAAGCTCTGCGCCGCATGGTTGCAGCGGTTGTTGCGGTAGTTGCCAGTAAAGCGAGTGGAGGAACGAAGCGATGTTTTGTGGGAAATGTGGTAAGGAATTGAATCAGGAAGATTCTTTTTGTCCGGCTTGCGGTACCGCGCTTGCGGAAAAGGGAAAGGGAGGGCCGCCGCCGCTGCGAGAAGTCAGCCCGGTTCCGCCACCGCCTGCGCCGCTGATACCGCCTACGCTGCCCAAAACGCCGCCGCAAACGCAATATCAATATCAAGGAGCGGGGGAAATGTCACCGCCCCCTAAAGCGGCGAAAGGGAAAAACGGTTGTCTCTGGGCGGTCGTGATTTTCATTGTATTGACCGTACTGTGTCTGATCTTTATCAAAAGCATCATCAAGATCACTATCTTTTTGATCGTGATCGGAATCGTCTTATCCTGGCTGTTTTTTTCCGGCGGCGGCTTGTTTGGCGGCGGAAACGACAGCGGCTATGCTGACGCGTCGTCGAGCGATGATGGCGGCGGCTGGGATAGCGGCGATGATTCGTAACACTAAGGGAAAAGAGGCAAGAAAATGCGAAAAATACAGGTTCTAATGGCTTTCGTCATGGTAGCAATGTTCTGTTTTGCCAGTACGGCCGGTGCGCAGGCCATGATTCCACAAGCGCAGCCTGGCTGGTTTTACTCGGATGCGGATGACTATGAATTTCTCGTGACCAATCGGATTATTCAAATGGAGAACAAAGATGAATTTGTAAAAGACGTGCCGCGTAGCGGACGGGAAAAATTCATTGCAGTCTTTGTTTCGACGACGCATAGCGAAGCCGGCTTGAAAAAAGCGAAAGAAACCCTGAAGCGCGGCGGTTTTAACGATGCGGTACTGGAACGCTATGACAGCACGATGGTCGGTATGCTGCTGCGCGTCGACCCGGGCAAACCGGAAGATCTCAGTTATACGGTAATGTCGCATCAGTGCCTCGATACGGTGGGTGGCGTTTTATACGACTGGCGCGGCGAAGATCCGCGTAAGGCCAGCTGGACGAAGGCTGCCGACAGCGGTCAGCCGCAAATGTTTGAAAAGTTATGGCAAAAAATTCGCGCGACAAGGCCGGATCTGGGCTGATCGATAAGCGAGGCGTTTCAAAGAGCGGCCTCGCTTTTTACTGGGCAAAAAAGAGCGCAAGGACAAGCGGAAAGAGGAGAGGATTGACTTGCATAAACCGATTATTGCAGTGCCAATGGGCGATCCCGCGGGCGTAGGACCGGAAATCATCATAAAAGCGTTGCAGGACAGGAAGGTTCAGATGGCAGCCAGAGTGCTCATTGTTGGCGACAGGGCCGTACTTGAGCAGGCGATGACCTTTTGCAAGAGCCGTCTGGCGATTGAAGTCGTCGAGAAAGCAGCGCAGGGGTGCTATGCGGAAGGGACGATCACGCTGCTGGATATGGCGAATGTGGACGTGAAGACGCTGCGAATCGGCCAAGTCCAGGCGCAGGCCGGTAAAGCTGCGTTTGCTTATCTGGAAAAGGCGACGCAATTGGCGCTCGCGCAAGAAGTCGACGCCATTGCCACGACGCCGATCAACAAGGAATCTTTGCGCGCTGCCGATGTGCCGCATATCGGTCATACCGAGATGCTGGAAGAACTGACGGCGACGAAGAATCCGCTCACGATGTTCCAGGTTTTTGATTTACGCGTCTTTTTTCTGACGCGTCATGTATCGCTGCGGCGTGCCTGCGACTTGGTCACTGAGGCCAGCGTATATGAATTCATTCAGCGTTGCGTGAAAGCGCTTGAGGTATTAGGCGTACAGAATCCTTCTATTGCCGTTGCGGGACTGAATCCGCACAGCGGTGAACATGGCCTCTTTGGCGATGAGGAAGTGAACGAAATCGAACCGGCGGTGAAGCGGGCCCAAGCGGACGGCGTCCGGGTCGTCGGACCTGTTCCGGCGGACTCGGTCTTTCACTTCGGCTTAAAGGGACGCTATGATGCAGTGCTTTCCCTCTATCATGATCAGGGACATATCGCGACCAAGATGGTCGATTTTGAGCGAACGATCTCGCTTACTAACAACATGCCGTTTCTGCGGACGTCGGTGGATCACGGCACGGCGTTCGACATTGCCGGTTCCGGCAGCGTCAGTGAAGTCAGCATGGTCGAAGCGATCTACTTGGCTGCGCTGTATGCGCCGAGTTTCAATAAAGATGCCGAAGAGAAGAGGGGCTAATAAAAAACAACGCAGTGCTGAAAAATCAGTCTGCGTTGTTTTTTATCGTGTTAACGGCTTGGTAGAAGAAGCTCGATGCGAAGCGCGAGCAACTGAGCGGCGAAGGCCGCTAGATCGGCGTTCGTTGCATCCGCTACGTCGGCAAGCGGATAAGTAAGACCGAGTTTTTGCCATTTATCACGGCCCAGGCTGTGGTAGGGTAAAAGTTCGACGGTGATTTTTCCGTGCAGCTTTTTTATTAACTTGGCCAGCGCCGCGCTGTCGTCCGGTGAATCGTTGTAGCCCGGGATCAGGACGTAGCGCAAGGTTAGCGGAAGGTGGGCGGCTAAAAGCGCCAGGGTGCTCCAGGACCAAGTCGCCTCTGCGCCGCAGATTGCCTTATGTTTTTCCGGCAGTGCCGATTTGATGCTGAACATTGCTCCGTCCAGATAAGGCAGCACCGCCTTCAGATTTTCGAGCGGATAATGTCCGGCCGTGTCGATCAGCGTATGAATGCCGCGCTCTTGGCAAGCGGAGAGGAGTTCGGCGGCAAACTGCGCCTGTAATAGTGGTTCTCCGCCGCTTAGTGTGATGCCCCCGTGCGAGGCGTCGTAAAAATGGCGCGAGCGTTCATACTGCTGCAGTACGGTTGCAACGCTGATTGTCTGGTCGCCTGCCAGCCAAGTGTCGGGATTGTGGCAGAACTTGCAGCGCAGCGAGCAGCCGGACAAAAAGAGGACATAACGGATGCCGGGGCCGTCTACGACGCCGAAGCGTTCGACGGAATGATAAAAAGCGTCCAGAAAAAATCACCTGCCTATAATGCCTCGTAAAAGGTACGTTCAATGACTTCACTCTGCTGCGCCGCGGTCAGTTTGATGAAATGCACGGCGTAACCGGAGACGCGGATCGTAAGCTGCGGATAATCTTCCGGCTGACGGCGGGCTGCTTCCAATATCGAGCGGTCCAAGACGTTGATGTTGATGTGATGGCCGCCTTGCTTGGCGTAGCCGTCGAGCAGTCCGACCAGATTGTTTTGCCGCGCGGCGTCGGTTTTTCCGAGCGTGGCGGGAAGAATGGAAAAGGTGTAGGAGATGCCGTCACGGCAGGTGTCGTAAGAGAGTTTGCTAAGGGAATGCAGTGCGGCCAGCGCGCCGTTTTTATCGCGTCCGTGCATAGGATTGGCTCCGGGGGCAAACGGCTGTCCGGAGTTTCTTCCGTCCGGCGTTGCACCGGTTTTTTTACCGTACATGACGTTGGAAGTGATCGTCAGCACGGACAAGGTATGTTCCGCCTGCCGATAGGTCGGATGCTGGCGTAGTTTGGCGATGAATTCTTCCGTTAATTCGACTGCCAAGCGATCGACGCGGTCGTCGTCATTGCCGAAACAGGGGAATTCACCGGCGCCGCAAAAGCCTGTCGCGATGCCTCGTTCGTCGCGTACGGCGCGAACCTGTCCGTGCAAGAGCGCGCTGAGGGAGTCCGCAGTGACCGACAGACCGGCGATGCCGAAAGCCATCGTGCGTGCAACATTGCTGTCGTGCAGCGCCATTTGCGCGCTTTCGTAGGCGTACTTATCATGCATGTAATGAATGATGTTCAATGTATTGACGTAGAGTCCGGCCAGCCAGTCGAGTACAGTAGAAAGATTGCGCCGTACTTCTGCGTAGTCGAGTGTTTCGCCGCTTGGCAGCGGTAATTCCGGCCCCAGTTGCTCGCCTGTTTTTTCGTCGCGTCCGCCGTTGATAGCCAGGAGCAGGGCTTTGGCCAGATTAGCCCGCGCACCGAAAAACTGCATTTGCTGGCCGAGGCGCATTGCGGAAACGCAGCAGGCAATGCCATAGTCATCGCCATAGAGCGGGCGCATGATGTCATCGTTTTCGTACTGGATGGAACTGGTATCAAGTGACGTCTTAGCGCAGAATTTTTTGAAGCCGTCCGGCAGGTTCTCTGACCAAAGGATCGTCAGATTCGGTTCTGGGGCGGGGCCTAACGTATACAGCGTATGCAGCATGCGAAAGGCTGTTTTGGTGACCAGAGTGCGACCATCAAGTCCGGTGCCGCCGAGCGATTCGGTAATCCACATGGGATCGCCTGCGAAAAGTTCGTTGTAATCCGGCGTACGCAGATGGCGAGCCAGACGAAGCTTGATGACCAGCTGATCCAAAAGTTCCTGCGCGCCGCTTTCATCGAGGAGGCCGTTCTGAAGGTCACGTTCGATATAAATGTCGAGAAAACCGGAGATGCGGCCCAGCGACATGGCGGCGCCGTTTTGTTCTTTGATGGCCGCCAGATAAGCAAAATAGAGCCATTGTACTGCTTCGCTGGCATTTTCCGCCGGACGGCGGATATCGAAACCGTAGCTGTCGGCCATGACGGCCATGGCGAGCAAGGCTTTGATCTGCGAGTTCAGTTCTTCGCGCAGGCCGATTGTTGCCTGATCCATTGTTTTTTTTGCCAGATTGTTCAGATCGTTTTGCTTGGCGGCAATGAGGCGGTCGACGCCGTATAAGGCAACGCGGCGGTAATCTCCTATGATGCGTCCGCGTCCGTAGCCATCCGGTAAGCCGGTGATGATGCCGAGTTTACGCGCCTTTTTCATTTCCTCGGTGTAAGTGCCAAAGACAGCGCTGTTGTGGGTGGTGACGTCTTCGCGATAGGTTCGGCTGATTTCGGGATTAAGCGTGCAGCCATAAGCAGTGCAGGCTTGTTCGGCCATGCGAACGCCTCCGTTTACGATCGCGCCGCGTTTCAGCGCTGCATCAGTCTGTAAGCCGACGATGCATTCAAGCTCTGTGCGGATGTAGCCGGGCTGGTGCGAAGTGATGGTTGAAACAGTTGTCGGGTCTACAGTCAATACGCCGTTGTTATCCCGTTCTGCTTTAAGCAAACGGGTGCATTCCTGCCATAACGCGTTTGTACGTCCGCTCGCATCTGCCAAAAATGTCGCGTCACCAAGGTAGGGATGGTAGTTGTTTTGGATAAAGTCACGGACATCGATGCGCTCTTGCCACTGTCCGCGTTTAAAATTGTTCCAGGCGTCAGTCATAAAAAAACCTCCTTGCAAAAGAAAAATGAAAACAGAAAGACCCCCCAGGCAAAGGTGAAAGTGCCCAGGCGGCCGGCTATGTGCGTTAGCTGCACAGTCAGGTACATTCCCTCGTGGTTGCCCACTCTAATCCGCCAGTCATGTACCCGTTATGAATTTGTTTGGATATGGACATATTGTAACGGCTGAATGATACAAAGTCAATCACCGGGGAAAAAATAAATCGGTTCTGCCAAGCGAAGAAAAAGGTGACAAAGTCTTTCGCCTATATGTGGAAGGATTTAAAGAAGGAAGGTCAAACTAAAAGATAAAGAGAGAAAAGCGAAGCGGAGATGAAGCGATTGTACGAATCAACGGAAAAACTGGAAAAAGAGCTGTTGGCTTGCGTGGCCTGTCCATTGGCGCAGGCGGGGAACCGGGGCGCGACTTCCTGGAATGGGGATGTTGCGGCGCAGCTTGCGATCGTCGGCGAAGGGCCGGGACAGGTCGAGGATGAATACGGCGTACCGCTGGTGGGACCGTCCGGGCAGCTGCTTGATAAAGCGTTGCATAGCGTCGGCGTCACGCGTGACCGGATATATACGACGAATGTAATCAAGTGCCGGCCGAAAGGTAATCGCACGCCGACGCTAGAAGAAAGCTGCTTTTGCGCGCTGCGCTGGCTGGATGAGGAAATGGCCTGCGTCAAGCCTAAGGTCATTATTGCACTTGGCAGCGTGGCTTTGAAGTATCTGAAGGGAGAGGAAGCGCGGATTACGCGTGACCGGGGAAACTGGTTCGAAACGAAGTACGGCATTCCGGCGATCGCTACGTATCACCCGGCCTATCTGCTGCGCCAAAGCGGAAAAGAACTGGTCAAGGCGAAATGGCAGGTTTATTATGATTTTCAGGCTGCGGTAGAGCGCGTTGCCTCTCTTGTGCCTGAATGTAAGCTAAAGAGTGAAGAAGCGCCGAAGCTGCTGGAAATCTATACCGAGCGTCGTGCTGCACGGTGCAAATAGTGCTTGCCAAAATGAGAGAATCGCGTTAAAGTAAAACATAACTACTAATTGATAATGATTACTGGAAAGAGGTTGCTATGTTTTCTTTTTTACGCGAAAATCATGGACTTGATATTAGGGCGCGTGAAATATTGCGTTATATCGGGCCGGGCATACTGGTTACGGTTGGGTTTATCGATCCTGGAAACTGGGCGTCGAACTTGGCGGCTGGCGCCGGATACGGCTATAAGCTGCTGTGGATGGTGACGCTGTCGACAATTATGCTGATTATCTTGCAGCATAACGTCGCCCATTTAGGAATTGCCACCGGACTGTGCCTGTCGGAAGCGGCGACGCAGCATTTGAAGCCGTGGCTGTCTCGCTCTGTTTTGCTTACCGCGGTTGCTGCGTCAGTGGCGACCGCTATGGCGGAGATATTGGGTGCCGGCATTGCGCTGACGATGCTCTTTCATGTGCCGCTAAAAATCGCCTGCGTTCTTGCTGCGTTTTTGTGCGCGTGGCTGCTCTGGTCGAATTCTTATAAAAAATTGGAACGTCTGATCATGCTTTTTGTTTCTTTGATTGGCTTTTCGTTTCTCTATGAACTCAGTCTGGTTCAGGTTGATTGGGGCCAGGCGGCGACAGGCTGGGTCGTGCCGGTGATACCGGATGGCTCGATGGCTGTTGTTATGAGCGTGCTTGGCGCGGTTGTGATGCCGCATAATCTTTTTTTGCATTCGGAAATCATTCAAAGTCGGCAGTGGAACTTGGAAGACGAAGCTGTCATCCAACGCCAGTTAAAGTATGAATTTGCCGATACGTTAATAGCCATGCTGATCGGCTGGGCGATCAACAGTGCGATGATCTTGATGGCGGCGACCGTGTTTTTTTCCAGCGGTGTTGCGGTCGAGGAGCTACAACAGGCTAAAGATCTTCTGCAGCCTTTGCTTGGCAGCTCTGCGGCTCTGGTTTTCGCCCTGGCGCTTTTGTTTTCCGGGGTATCCTCGACCGTGACCGCAGGAATGGCAGGCGGCAGCATTTTTGCAGGGATGTTCAATGAACCCTATGACATAAAAGACCGGCATTCGTTGCTTGGCGTTTCATTAACCTATGTGCTGGCGTTGCTCGTGATCCTCTTTATCGACAGTCCGTTCGAGGGTCTGGTGTATTCACAGGTAGCGCTGAGCATTCAATTGCCATGGACTATTTTTCTTCAGGTCTATTTGACTTCTTCTACGAAGGTTATGGGGAAATACGCCAATGGCCGCTGGCTGAAATATTTATTGTGGCTGGTTGCAGCGATTGTCAGCGGTTTGAATATTATGCTATTGCAGGACATTCTTAAGGAGATGCTTGCTTAGGCAAAGAGAGGAGGCCATCTGCCCGAAAAGGGCGGATGGCCTCGTTAAGAAGGTAAGGGTTTTATTACAAAATGATCGAGGGAAGCAAGAATCTTACGATTCTTTGCCGGGACTTGTTGCTGGAGTCCCAGTGATGTTATTATCGCATAGTTTGAAGAAAAATAGAGTCGGTAAAAACGCGGATTTGCCTGTCGGGAAAACAGTAACGTCAATAGTCAGAATTTTTCTGACGTTAGCCGGGCAATACCTGTAAGGCTTGCGTAACTTCTTTGGCGCTGATAAAATTAACGTTGTTTTACGGAAGTCTATAAAGCGACTTGCGCGGGGCGCAATTTTTAGAAATACGGAGGGAAAAATGGTGAGAGAGGACAACAAGACGAAGTATTTGACGAAGGTGGCGATGCTATCGGCGATTGCCGTCTTATTGATGTATATCGAAGTGCCTGTGCCGTTGATGCCTGGTTTTTTAAAACTGGATGCAAGTGAACTTCCAGCGGTGATTGGCGCTTTTGCGCTTGGACCGCTCGGCGGGATTTGGATTGAAATGATCAAAAATTTGCTGCACGGCATGAACTCGCAAACGATGGGGATCGGGGAAACGGCTAATTTTTTAGTCGGCGTTTCGTTTGTCGTACCGTCCAGTCTGCTCTACAGGCGCAGTCGGACAACAAAAGGAGCGATACTGGCATTGACCGCAGGTACAATGACCATGGTCTTTACCGCATCGCTCTTAAATTATTTCGTATTATTGCCGCTTTACCAGCTGGCACTGCATTTTCCGCTCGAAAAAGTCGTAGCGCTGGGCAGCGCCGCCAATCCGAAGGTGGTTGACCTTGCCAGTTTCATCGCATGGGCAATCGCGCCGTTTAATCTGTTAAAAGGAGTTGCCGTTTCCCTTCTGACACTGGCGGTATATCGCCGGGTGGCGCCGATCGTTTGTCAACGCGGCTAATCGCGCAGCGGAGCGGAAGTTTCGACAGACTCTTTCGTTTTTTGGCGTCTCGGCAGCGGTAAGGTAAAGCCGCGTCCGCTGACTTCGGCGGCATCTTGGATAAACATAAAAGACTTTGGATCGATGTTCTCGATGATGAACTTTATTTTGGCGACCTGCGTCAAAGTGACGACGACTAAAATAACTTTACGCTCTTGTTGCGTGAAAGCGCCTTCGCCATGCAAAAAGGTGACGCCGCGGCCGATTTCTTGCAGAATCGCAGTAGCGATTTCATCACAGTTGTCAGAAATGATCGTCACGGTTTTTTTGCGGTTGAATCCTTCGATGACCTTATCGGTGACAGCTGAAGTGACGTACATGGAAAGCAAAGTGTACATCGCCGGTTTAAAGCCGAACAAGAAAGCGGAAGTGGTCATCAAGATAAAATTGATAATGAAGATAACTACGCCGATGTCAAAGGCGTAGTATTTTTTTACCAAAATGGCGATCAGATCTGCGCCCCCGCCGTGCCCTCCGGCGCGAAAAACGAGTCCGTAGCCGAAACCGCTGGCGGCGCCGCCGCATAAGGCGGCCAATAAAATGTCATCCGTCACGCTGTAAGGGACAAGAAAAGCAGTCGCATCGAGCGAAAAGGAAAACGCGAGCATGCCGTACAGACCGATGATGACCGATTGCTTATCGAGCAGGCGGTAGGAGGCGACAAACAAAGGTACGTTCATCATGCCGACCAACAAGCCGACCGGCCATTTGAAGAGCAGATAGAGAATGATGGCGATGCCGCCCAATCCGCCGCTCAACATCTGATGCGGAATCAAAAAGAGATTGACGGCTGCGGCGGCTAAAAGGGAAGCGGCAGCTATGATCAGGTAGCGCTTGGCCTGTCTGGCCAAAGTGTAACGAATGCGTTTCATGGGAAAAAAGATCACCTCATTGTCAGATTGGTCTATTGGATGCGACGCACCAAAGCTTGAATCAAAGGGTAGCGGTACGCAGCGCCGTCGGCGGCGCGTATCGAAGCCAAAATCGATGTGACGAGCAATGCCAGCCAAACGACCGCCAGAAGAGGCATTAAGAGAAGTCCGATTAGCAGAAAGGAAAGCAGGAACACGCCGGCGGTAAGAACCAAAACGGTCAGATGAGCGACCAAAGCTTGGCGTGCGTGCTCATAGACGAACGGATCGTCACGGCGCAGAAGAAAGATCAGCAGTGGAGCAAGAATGAAACCGAGTCCACCCAAGAAATAAGAAATATGGGCTAAGACAGCCAACAGTTTTTGTTCGGCAGTAATGGAAGTATTCATTAAGGCACCTCCTTATCTCCCCTTTATTGTAACATTTATCGGCAGCATTTTGTATAGCGTAAAAATACTTGTCGGAACGGAGTGTCTGTGGTACTATCTAGTTGACCTTAGGCCTGACAACGATGCGGGTGATATCCTTAGGGAATCGCACTGCGGCAGTGCGGCTGCGGGTCAGACAAGTAAAAGCTTTTCGCGTGTGACCAAATAACCGCTTGGATCTGTAAGACAGACTGGGACGGGAGGTGTTGCAGGATTTTTCTGTGCCTTTCGGACGTAGTGCGTCGGAAAGGCTTTTTTTATTGCGAAGAGGGAGGCGAAGAAAAGTGACGTTAACCATTGCCGTCATTGGCGCTGGAAAAGTTGGCAGCGCGTTGGCGCGCGCTTTGCAGATTTCGGGCTGCGATATCGCGGCTGTTTTCAGTCGGCGTCGCTCCTGTGCGGAGCGCCTGGCTCAGGAAGTGGGGGCGACGGTGACGAATTGCGCCGCCGAAGCCGCGGCGCTGGCTGACGTTGTGCTGCTGGCAACTCCGGACGCGGTTATCGCTGATGTGGCGGAAGAATTGCGCAGCGCAGGCTGTCTGCGCGAAGGGCAGAGCGTACTGCACATGGCGGGCGCGCTTGGCGGCGAACCGCTTGCTTCTTTGGCAGGCGGCCCGGCGAGCCTCGGCTGCCTGCATCCGCTGCAGACTTTTGCCGGAGGTGAAGCGAAGGAGGCATTTCAGAATGTCTTTTTTGCCATAGACGGCGATCCGGAGGCGTGCGCGTGTGCCGGGAGGTTGGTTGAAATGCTGGACGGTCGGGCGTTTCAACTGCCGGAAACAGAGCGTTCGCGCTACCATGCGGCGGCTTGCATGGTTTCCAATTATCTGGTCGTACTTGTGCAGTGGGCGGTGAGACGCTACGGCGAATTTGGCCTTGCAGAAGCAGACGCGCTGCCTGCGCTGCTGCCTCTTATTCGGGGGACTGTGTTGAATTTGCAGCGCGTCGGTACGGAAAAAGCCTTAACCGGACCGATCAGCCGCGGCGATGCGGCGACGGTAGCGGCGCATTTGGCGGTACTGCCGGATGGGTTGGAGCGGGAAATTTATCAGGTGCTGGGCCGCGGCGCATTGGCGCCGCTTGTTGAGAAGCAGCGCCTTACGACAGACGTTTGCAAAGAAATTGCCGGACTGCTAGAAAATCAAAGGAGGATTTGAAATGAATAAGCGGGTGACGACGACAACGATACGAGAGAGAAAAACAGCGGGGACGCCGATTACGATGCTGACGGCCTATGATTTTTCGATGGCGCAGATGCTTGATGGCGCGGGGATCGATATGCTTTTGGTCGGTGATTCGTTGGGTAACGTGGTGTTGGGGTATGACTCGACGCTGCCGGTAACGATGGAAGATATTATTCATCATGTCAAGGCGGTATGCCGCGGCGCACAGCGGGCGATGGTGGTAGCGGATATGCCGTTCATGTCGTATCAGATATCGCCGCAGGAAGCACTCAAGAATGCAGGGCGTCTGATCAAGGAAGGCGGTGCGCAGGCGGTAAAATTGGAAGGGGGCAAAGAGGTCGCCGATGCCGTAAGGGCGATTGTCGCCGCCGGAATTCCGGTCGTCGGTCATCTGGGACTGACGCCGCAATCGGTGCATGCGCTGGGCGGTTTTCGTGTGCAGGGCAAGGATGAGGCGGCTGCGCAAAAAATGCTCGATGATGCCAGGCTGCTTGCGGAGTGCGGTGCCTTTTCGCTGGTCTTGGAATGCGTGCCGTCTGCTTTGGCGAAACGGATTACCGCGGCGCTCCCGATTCCGACAATCGGCATCGGCGCCGGTTGCGACTGCGACGGACAGGTGCTGGTGACGCAGGATCTGCTCGGCATGTACGATGGTTTTACGCCCAAATTCGTCAAACAGTACGCGACGCTTCATGTTCAGGCGGCTCAGGCTGTCGCCGCATACCGCGATGAAGTGTCGCAGAGGGCATTTCCGGCACCGGAACACGGTTTTATGATGGATGACGGTATTTTGGAAAAACTGTATTAAGGAGATGCGCGATGATGAAAATAATTGAAACGATTGCAGAAATGAGGCAGTTTGTGAGAGAACAGCGCGGGGCGGGAAAAACAATCGGATTTGTGCCCACAATGGGCGCCTTGCATCAAGGGCATCAGGAGCTTTTTCACAAGGCGGGCGAACGCTGCGACATCGTCGTGGCAAGCATTTTCGTCAATCCGATGCAATTCGGCGTCAATGAGGATTTGGCAGCTTATCCGCGCGACAGCGAGGGTGATGCGCGAAAAGCTGCCGCCGTCGGCGTGGCGGCGCTCTTTTTGCCGCGGGTGGAAGAGATGTATCCGACTGGGTATGCGACGCAGGTCGATGTTCTCGGGATTACCGATTTGCTCTGCGGCAAATCGCGTCCGGGACATTTTCGCGGCGTAGCGACAGTGGTGACCAAGCTGTTTAACATCGTCCAGCCGGATGTGGCCTTCTTCGGGCAAAAAGATGCGCAGCAGGTGCTTGTCTTAAAACGTATGGCGGCGGATCTGAATATGGCGCTGGAAATCGAAGTTGTACCGATCGTTCGGGAAGCGGACGGGCTTGCGTTGAGTTCGCGCAATGCCTATCTTAACGCCAAAGAGCGTCAGGCTGCGTTGAGCCTTTCACGCAGCTTGGCTTTAGCGAAGCAAGAATTTGCTGCCGGAAGACGCAGTGTTCAGGAACTCAAGCAACTGATTCTGGAGGAGCTTAGCAAAGAAACGCTGGCCGTCATCGATTATGTTGAAGTGTATTCGTATCCGGATTTGGCGAAAACGGAAACTGTGGCTGGCCAGGCAATTGTTGCGCTTGCCGTGCGTTTTGGCGCAACGCGTCTGATTGATAATCTGATTCTGGGAGGGACTGAAGGATGTTATTAACCTTGCTGAAAGCGAAACTGCACTGCGCGACGGTTACGGAAGCCAATCTGAATTATGTCGGCAGCATCACGATTGCGGAAGATCTGTTGGAGGCGGCCGGAATTTTCGCCAATGAACGGGTGCAGGTCGTCAACAACAACAATGGCAGCCGTTTGGAGACATACGCGATCAAGGGGCCACGCAATTCTGGGGTCATCTGCCTGAATGGAGCGGCGGCGCGCTGGGCGCAGCCGGGCGACATCGTGATTATCATGGCGTATGCGTTAATGGAGGAAAGCGAGGCGAAAAGCTTCCGGCCTACTGTCGTGCTTCTAAATGAAAACAACGCGATCGGCGAAATCAGGCGAAGCGAAATTCACGGCGACAGCGTCTAAGCGTCTTCAGGCAGGTGAAGCGGCAGAGCGAGTCGAACTTTCCTGATAAAAGGACAAGGGGGAACTTGCTATGATCTTTGGCGTATTGCATGAACTGGAGCGTGACAGGCAGTGGCTGCCGGCGGCGTTGGTGACCGGTCTTGACTATCTGGCCAGGACGGATTTGGCGGCGTTGCCGCTTGGGAAGCATCTGATCCAGGGGGAAGATATCTTCGTCTCCGTTTCTGAATATGAAACCGAACCGTGGAAAGACAAACGGCCGGAAGCCCATCAGCGTTATCTCGATATTCAGTGTCTCGGACGCGGTGTGGAAATCATCGGTTGGCGTCCGGCGGGCGATGATCTTGTCGTCGAGGAAGATCGGCTGGCAGAGGCGGATTTGCTATTTTTTCGACCGCCGACAGGTGAAAGTGAAATATTACTCGAATCAGACCGTTATGGCATATTCTGGCCGGGCGAAGTGCATCGTCCGGGCTGTGCGCTTACAGAGCCGCTAAAGGTGAAAAAAATAGTCGTAAAGGTCGCGGCAAAGCTTCTCTGCAGATAATTTTTTTGCACCTATTTACAGCGAGAAGGAACTAGTATACTATATGTAATATTGAAATTCGATTCTGATAAAGTAAGGTGAGAAAAAATTGGAAATCAAGTCCTTCAAAAAACTCAAGCTGTATGGGTTCAATAATTTGACGAAGACCCTCAGTTTCAATATGTACGATATCTGTTATGCCAAAAGTCCGGAACATCGTCAGGCTTATATCGAGTACATCGATGAAGAGTACAATGCAGAACGATTGACCAGGATTTTGACGGAAGTTACGCATATGATCGGGGCGAACATTCTCAACATTGCAAAACAGGACTATGATCCGCAGGGCGCCAGTGTGACCGTGCTGATCTCAGAAGGCAAGGTTGAAGAGGCGGAGGGGAATGGAGAAGCCGCGCCGGAAGATCCGAAATCGGAGGCGGTCGTAGCCCATCTCGACAAGAGCCATATCACGGTGCACACCTATCCGGAGAGCCATCCGGAAGCGGGTATCAGCACATTCCGGGCCGATATTGACGTATCGACCTGCGGCGAAATCTCGCCGCTCAAAGCGCTTAACTACTTGCTCTCCTGTTTTTCCGCGGACATCGCAATCGTCGATTATCGCGTGCGCGGTTTTACACGCGACGTAAACGGCAAAAAATATTACATCGATCACAAAATCAATTCGATCCAAAATTACATCAAACCGGAAACGCGCGAGCAGTATCAAATGATCGATGTGAATGTGTATCAGGAAAATATTTTTCACACGAAAATGCTGTTGAAAGAATTTGACTTGGATAATTATTTATTCGGTACGGCGAAGAGCGAACTGTTGCCGGGTGAAAAGAAAAAGATAAAGCAAAGCCTGAAACGCGAAATGGCCGAGATATTCTACGGCCGGAATATTCCCAAGGTATGAGAAAAAGCAGTCTGCGAGGCAGGCTGCTTTTTCTTTGAAAAACATAGATGGAATTTTCTGCATATTCTTGTGGAAATCGACATGCTAGAGTATACTAAAGGTAAGAAGTGCTTGGTGGTAAAGGAGGCGACGGCTATGTTTGTGCAACCGGAATATACGCGTTCGCAGGCTCTTGGTTATGCCCGGCTGGCTCTAAAAGCCGCGGAAGAGCGCGGCATCATCAAACTCGAAGCGATCCCTCAGATCATGCATGAGATGTACAATCTGCTTAACACGCTCACGAAGGAAGAAGCGGAAGGGCGCGGCAATCAGTTCAAACACAGCGATATGTACAAGCAGGTAGCGGAAATATACGAGAAAAAGACAGAAAGAGAAAGACTCCCGGAATAATCCGGGGTCTTTTTTTATCCTTCAAAGAGGCGAAGAAATTCCAGGGCCGCCGGAGGCAGAGGCAGACGGCTGTGCGCCAAAAGGCCCCATTCGCGCGGCGGAATCGGCGTATCGACGGGCAAGAGAAACAGCGTTTCGTTTTTCAGACGGCTGCTCAGATGTTCGCGGCTGGCGAAAGTGATGCCCAGATCGATTTCCGCCAAATCGAGCAACAGATCGAGACTGTCAAGTTCGATCTCCGGCTGAGGCTGTAGTCCCTGGCTGGTGAAGAGATGGTCGAGGAAACGACGCGTACCGGTGCCGGATTCGAGCGTCAGAAGCGGTAACTGCGCGAGCTCTTGAAGCGTCAGTGCGCGGGCTTGAAGGTGACGAAAGCGAGGGCCGCCGACAAACGCATCCTGAAGCGGAAAGCGATGGTGCAAAATCGTATGCGGATAAGAACCGGCATGCGGCAGATTCACCGCGACGACGTCCACCTGACCTTTCGTCAGCAGGTCGACGCAAACAGGAGAGGGGCGGCTGATGATCTTAAGTCGAATGCGCGGGAAACGACGATGAAACTGCTGTAAAAAAGGGAGCAGGTGATATTTGCAAAGCGTATCGCTTGCGCCGATTGATAGTTCGCCCTGTTCCAAGGTCGTCAATTCGAGCAAAGAGCGTTCGCCTGTTTTTAATAGTTGAAAGGCTTGCTCCACATGCGAGTAGAGAAGTTCGCCGGACTGCGTCAGCGACACCTGACGGCTGTTGCGCCAGAGCAGCTGGACGCCAAGCTGTTCTTCCAGCGATTTAATGGATTGGCTGATCGCCGATTGCGAGAGAAACAAGCGGGCGGCGGCAGCGGAAAAACTGCCTAATGAGGCGACGTGATAAAAAACTTTGTATAACTCAAAGCTGACGTCTTTCATAAGAACTCCTTATTAATGTGATCAGTAAAATTAATTTTTATTATTGAACTAATTGTACTACAATAAAAGCAGAAACCCAAGAGGAGGTTTGTATTGTGGAGCAAATACGCCGTGTTTTTGTCGAAAAGAAAGCGGGCTTTGATGTGGAAGCTTGCGGGATGTTGGCCGATTTAAGGGATAACCTTGGCATAAAAGCGTTGGCTGGCCTGCGCCTGCTGAACCGTTATGATATGTCGGGCTTGAGCAAAGCGGAATACCACGCGGCAAAATGGACGGTTTTTGCCGAGCCGGTGGCGGATAAGGCTTATGATGAATGCATACCTCGCGCGGAAGCGGATGCGATGTTTGCGGTCGAATTTTTGCCGGGGCAGTACGATCAGCGCGCCGATTCGGCGGCGCAGTGCGTGCAACTGTTGACGCAAAAGGAACGTCCGCAGGTCAGCAGCGCCAAAGTCATCTTATTATATGGAAGTCTTTCGAAGGAAGAGCTGCTAGCGATAAAAAGCTACCTGATCAATCCGGTGGAGTGCCGCGAAGCTGCGCTCGAGAAGCCGCTGAATTTACGTGCGGAAGAAGTCAAGCCGGAAGCGGTCGAGCGAATCGGCGGCTTTGCTCTCTGGAGCGAAGCTGCGCTTGAAGAGTGGCGACAGGAACAGGGACTGGCGATGAGTCTGGCAGATTTAAAGCTGTGCCAGACTTATTTCAGCAAGGAAGAAAAAAGGGAGCCGAGCGTAACGGAAATCAAGGTGCTGGATACGTATTGGTCGGATCACTGCCGTCATACGACTTTTATGACTGCGATTACGGATGTCGAGTTCGCTCAGGGGGAACGCTGCCAGCCGATCCGCCAGGCTTATGAAGAGTATCTTGCGGATCGTCAGGTCGTTTACGGCGGACAAGAGCGCGCCGTATGCCTGATGGATATCGCCGTCATGGGAATGAAAACGCTGCGCCATGAGAAACGACTCCCGGATCTTGATGAGTCGGAAGAAATCAATGCCTGCAGCATCGTGGTTCCGGCGCTCATCGACGGGCAGGAAGAAGAATGGCTGGTCATGTTCAAGAATGAGACGCACAACCACCCGACCGAGATCGAACCGTTCGGCGGCGCGGCTACTTGTCTGGGCGGTGCGATTCGCGACCCTCTCTCGGGCCGTTCTTATGTTTATCAGGCGATGCGCCTCAGCGGTAGCGGCGACCCAAGGCGACCGGTTTCAAAGACGCTGCCCGGCAAGTTGTCGCAGCGCAGGATCACGACTGGCGCTGCAGCCGGCTATAGTTCTTACGGCAATCAGATCGGATTGGCAACCGGACAGGTCACGGAAGTATATGACGAAGGCTATGTCGCCAAACGAATGGAAATCGGCGCCGTCATCGCGGCCGCGCCGCGCAGTCAGGTCGTGCGTTTGAAACCGGCAGCAGGCGACTTGGTCATTTTAGTCGGCGGCCGTACCGGTCGCGATGGTTGCGGCGGAGCGACCGGTTCTTCGAAGGAACATACGGAAGATTCGCTGGCGACTTGTGGTGCGGAAGTGCAAAAGGGAAATGCGCCGACGGAGCATAAGATACAGCGCTTGTTTCGTCGTTCGGAAGCGAGCCGTCTGATCAAGCGCTGCAATGACTTTGGCGCAGGCGGTGTCGCGGTGGCGATCGGTGAGTTGACGGACGGTCTGCGGATCGATCTGGATGCCGTGCCGAAAAAATATGAAGGTCTGGATGGGACGGAACTGGCCATATCCGAATCGCAGGAGAGAATGGCTGTGGTTGTTGCTGCGCAAGATGCAAGTTCGTTTATTGCGCTGGCGCTGGAAGAGAATCTCGAGGCGACCGTTGTGGCTGTGGTAAGCAAAGAACGGCGTCTGGTCATGACTTGGCAGGGTGATACGATTGTCGATCTAAGCCGTGACTTTCTCGACACCAACGGTGCGCGTCAGGAAAGTCGCGTCAAAGTGAACGCGCCGGAATTTAGCGCGAACTACTTTAAAGCGGAGGCGAGCAACGTTGACTTGCGGGCGGCTTGGACAGAGCGTTTGGCAGACTTGAATGCCTGCAGCCAACGCGGACTGGTAGAACGCTTTGACAGCAGCATCGGTGCGAACAGCGTCTTGATGCCGTTTGGCGGCCGTTATCAGGCGACGCCGGCGGAGGGAATGGCGGCAAAATTACCTCTTTTGCGCGGTGAAACAAGTACGGCGACGTTGATGACTTGCGGCTTTAATCCGAAGATTGCGAATTGGAGTCCTTTTCACGGCGCAGTTTATGCGCTGGTCGAAGCGGTGGCCAAAATTGTTGCGATGGGCGGAGAATACCAAAGGATCCGCTTGACTCTGCAGGAATATTTTGAGCGGCTTGGACAAGATGCGAGCAAATGGGGCAAACCGTTCAGCGCTCTGCTCGGCGCGCTGCTCGTTCAACGGCGTCTCGGCATTCCGGCGATCGGCGGCAAAGACAGCATGTCGGGAACTTTTCTCGAATTGCATGTACCGCCGACGTTAGCGGCGTTCGCGGTCAATGTCGCGGATGCCGGCAGGATTGTCTCGCCAGAGTTAAAGAAAAGCGGCAGCTTGTTGGCGTTTGTGCCTGCGCCGCGCGACGGTAATGAGCTTCCTCTTTGGGAGACGCTGACGCGCCATTGGCGCAAGGTGCAGGAAATGACGAGCGCCGGTAAGGTGCTTGCCGCACAAAGCGTCAGAGAAGGCGGCATTGCCGTTGCACTCAGCAGAATGTGCTTCGGCAACCGTCTCGGCGTCGAAGTGCGCGGCGCGTGGCGGCAGGAGGCTCTGTTTGCACCGGAGTACGGCAGTTTGATTTTGGAACTGGCGGAAGAAGTTGCGCCGGAGGAAATTGCGGCGGAAGGCTGGATACTGCTGGGGCGTACACAAGCGGAAGGGAAAATCTGCGTAAACGGTGAAACGCTGCTGCTCGAAGAACTGCAGACGGCCTGGGAAAAACCGTTGGAGGCTGTGTTCCCGACGAAGGTTGCGTTTGACGCCCCGGTGTTTAAAGAACTGGTGGTTGAAAAGCGAAAAGAAGTAAAACGGACAATTGCTAAGCTTGCTAAGCCGCGCGTTTTGATTCCGGTCTTCCCCGGCACGAATTGTGAGTATGACACGGCGCGCGCTTTCGAGCAGGCTGGCGCAAGCGTGGAAACGTTGGTGATTCGCAACCTGACGTCTGCAGCCGTCGAAGAGTCGGTTACTGCCTTGGAAAATGCGCTTGGCAAGGCGCAGATCCTGATGCTGGCGGGCGGTTTTAGCGCCGGCGATGAACCGGATGGTTCGGGGAAATTCATTGCGACGATGTTGCGCAATCCACGATTAAAAGAGGCTGTGCACCGTTTGCTTGAAAGGCAGGACGGTTTGGCGCTTGGGATTTGCAATGGCTTTCAGGCTCTGATCAAGCTGGGGCTATTGCCCTACGGCAAGATCTGCGATTTACCGCAGGACAGCCCAACGCTGACCTTTAACTCACTCGGCCGCCATGTTTCCTGCATGGTGCAAACACGTGTCGCGGCGACGAACTCACCCTGGCTTTCGCATCTGACAGTCGGCGATCTGCATACGATTCCAGTTTCGCATGGTGAAGGACGCTTTCAGGCAACGCCGCAGTGGCTGGAAAAATTGGCGCTGCAAGGACAAATCGTGACGCAATATGTGGATGACGAAGCAAAGCCTACGCTTGCTCTGCCTTATAACCCCAACGGGTCACTGGCGGCAGTGGAAGGGATCATCAGTCCCGACGGACGGATTCTCGGAAAGATGGGCCACTCGGAACGCTGCGGCAAGCATGTCGCAAAGAACATACCCGGCAATCAGGATCAGGGCTTATTTAAGGCAGGCGTTAATTATTATCGATAAACTAGAGGAGGCTGTCTCAAAAACGATGGAGACAGCCTTCTTTTTATACTGCCCGAAGAGGAAAAAAATGCGTTCTTTTCTCAGGCGAAATAGTGAGAATGTTACAATTTCCACAAATGACTTAAAAAGCGTCTCTTCCATGAAAAATAAGAGGGAAGGGGAATGTGACGACGACGTGGTAGGAAAAAGAGTGAGGGAAGTCCATTGGAAAAGTACAAATGAACCTTAAAGGCGACGTATGTAGCGTTGACATGGATAAAAGTCTCTGCTAGTATTTACATAGTAACCAGGCTGCGCTACGGCATGGGCGAAAAAACAAACGCATAAAGGAGTGAAGAGTTTGGCTAGCAACGAAAAAAGAGAGACGTTTTCCTCGGGCCTGGCAGTGTTTTTTGCGACATTGGGCTCGGCGGTAGGTCTCGGGAACATTTGGAAATTTCCCTACCTTACCGGACAAAACGGCGGCGGCGCATTTTTATTGGTATATTTTTTATGTATTGTATTTGTCGGCCTGCCGGTCATGATGAGCGAATTCTATATCGGACGTACGGCACGCAAGAACGCGATCGGCGCGTTTAAGGCGATAATGCCGGGGACGCTGTGGAAGCATGTCGGGACGATGGGCGTTTTGGCGACCTATTTGATTATGTTTTTTTACAGTTGTGTTGCAGGATGGGTCTATTTTTATTTGTTCAAAGCATTAACCGGTGAATTGTCCGGTATTACGATGGAGGGCGCAAAAGCGCAGTTCGGCTCTGTTATCATGGGACCCTGGTCGCCGATCCTCTGGCAATGCATCGTCATGGCGGTGGTGTCGGGAATCCTGATCATGGGCGTTAAACAAGGGATTGAGAAGATAACAAAGACTTTGATGCCGCTGCTCTTCGTGCTGATCCTAGCGTGCGATTTGCGCGCGTTGACGCTGCCGGGAGCATGGGAAGGCGTACGCTTTCTCTTTCATGTCGATTTCAGCCAGCTGTCGGGCGCTGCGGTTCTCACGGCGTTGGGGCTTGCCTTCTTCAAATTGTCGCTGGGTTTGGGCTGCATGATCACGTACAGCAGCTATTTTACCGAGGACAATAATATGTTGGGTACGGCAGCTAAGGTTGCCTTTTCGGATACGCTGGTATCTTTATTGGCCGGCCTGGCTATTTTTCCGGCGGTGTTCGCATTCGGCATGGAGCCGGGCGCAGGTCCCGGGCTGCTCTTTATGACGCTGCCGCTCGTGTTCGCACAAATGCCGCTGGGCAATCTGCTGCTGATCGCATTTTTCTTTCTGGCGTCTATCGCAGCAACAACTGCGATGCTGTCGTTGGTCGAAGTTCCTGTTGCGTACTGCATTGAGGAACGCGGCATGTCCCGTACCGGTGCCGCTGTTTTTAACGGAATACTGATCGCCGGCGTCGGCGTTTTGGCAACACTGTCCGTCGATCCTTCAAGCCTGCTTGGTCAGATGACGTTTATGGGACGCGGTTTCTTCGACTGGTTCGACTATTTGTCCTCCAACATCCTCTTGCCGATCGGCGGCTTGCTGACGGCGATCTTTGTCGGTTACCTGATGCCGCGCGAGCAGGTGGTGGCCGAACTCACCAATCAAGGCCGTCTGGCGATGGCGGGCATGGTGGGGATGTTATACAGCATTTTGCGTTACGTGACGCCGGTACTGTTGATCGTCGTTTTTCTCGCCTCCGTTGGTCTTGTCAAATTGTAGGCTGTAAAAAAAGCACCTGGCGTTGCCGGGTGCTTTTTGCATTGGAGAATGAAGGCTTCTTCTTGGAGGCGCCGGAGGCGACGACTTGCGGATCGGTTGGAAATGGCATAAAATAATAAGCAGAAAAGAAGTGCTGTGCAAGAGACGGAGGCGAGTACAATCGATTTTAAGGCAGTGGAGTTGGCCGATAAACCGATCTTTGATAAGGCGTTTGCAGCCAGACGTTATGAGAACGCCCATTTTAATTTTACGAATCTCTTTATGTGGCAAAAAGCCTATGATATTCAGTGGACGGCATGGGAAGATCTTATTTTAGTCAAGGCCTGCTGGGAAGGAAGCCACTTCGTGTTGCCGCCGTTCGGCAGCGACCGCAATTTCGGCGATGGAGTGTTGCAGCTCAAACGATATTTGAGCGGGGATGGCCGGGAATTTTTGTTGCGCGGCTGTGAAAAGTTTATGCTGGAACTGCTGGACGAGCAATTGCCGGGCGCGTTTCGGGCGGAAGAAGACCGCGACAACTTCGATTACCTGTATAAGGCGGAAGACTTGCGCGAACTGAAAGGACGAAAATTTCATAAGAAAAAAAACCATGCCAATGCGTTTCGACAAAGCTATCCGGAATATGAGTACCGGGTGATGGATGAGACGGTTGCGCTGGAAACGCAGACTTTTCTCAAAGAATGGTGTCGGCAGCGCGATTGTGAAAAAGGCGATAGCTTGGACTGCGAGCGCAAGGCGCTGTCGATTGGATTGCAGAATTTCCGTGCGCTTGGCATAAGCGGCGGCGCAATCTATGTGAAAAATGAAATGAAAGCAGTCACTTTTGGGGAGAAGATCAATTCGGATACCGCGGTAGTGCATGCCGAAAAAGCGGATACCGAACTGCGCGGTATTTATACCGCGATCTGTCAGGATTACTGCCAACATGCATGGAGCGATGTCGCTTACATCAATCGAGAAGAGGACATGGGCGAAGAAAATTTGCGCAAAGCGAAGCTCGCCTACCAGCCGATCCGGCTGATCGAAAAATATGTTTTGACGGCAAACGACAGTCGCTAAGCGGCAAGTACGAGCAGCCCCACTTTGCGAACCGAAGTGGAGCTGCTTTGCTGTTTAATGCGGAGCGGCGGCAGGAAAAAAGACGAGCAGGGGGAATCTTATCCTAAATGGGAAAATAGGATGCTGACGAGGTGAGAATATAGCGGTTGTAATGATGCAGGATAAGAGATGAAAAGAAATGGTGAGGAAGAAAACGTGTTTACAGGATTTTTACGAAGATGGCTGGGGTTTGGGAAAGAAAACCCAGTGCAGGAAATAGAAGAGGATGAAGGAAACGCCTTGCTGGGCCAGGAACAGGAAGTGGTCCTGAGTGAGGTGGAGCTCGCCGACTGGCTCAATGAACGTTTGGCGGGACGGGGCGGGTTACGCCGTCTTGAATTGTGTTTGCCGTCCGATGGCTTGATTCGTTTGAAGCTTGAACTGGCATGGTTGGGCGAGGTGGAGTTGAATTGCTCACTGGCGGATTTATGGCATGATCGTTATACCTCGAGCCTGGAAGTGAAATTGCATCAGGTGATCGTGAAAGAAACGGGCGGCAAAGGAGTCGCAGCGAAGTTGCTTGTGCCGTTTTTGCTGCGTCTGTCCTATCTGGTCGGCACGTTCACGACGAATGAAGGGGTTTCCCTGCGTTTGGCGCCGGAGGCGATTCAGATTGACTTGCGCGAACATGTGACGACGGTGGTCTCGCCGAAATACCGGCGATTGCGCCACAATCTGGTCATCATCGGCGGCGAAATTCTGGCAGGTCGATTGTTGCTTCATATCCACCGCGTCCCCTCCTGCAAGGCGGAGGAAGAGTGCGGCAGCGGCGAATTTTTCAGTCCGCAAGGACGCAGCAGCCTGATGACGCTTTGGCACTGGTTGCTGCTGATCACATATGTATTTATTTTGATCCATCTTACCTTTCCGGTCGTGCAACGCGCATTTACTTTTGTCTACAGCGATACCGGACAAGGGATGCGGTTTCTCTGGTCGTTCATTTATGATATTTTGGTTCTGGTGATGTCCTTCTTTTTCTTGCGTTTGACGATGTTTCCGTTTTATGTCCATTGGTGGCGTTACAAGCATGAGGTCAGCCTGCTCCGCATGGAAGAGGCAAAGGATCGCCAATACTTGCGCATCCTGGATCGGTGGTTTAAAGATTTTCGCGAGATGTACCACGCTTTGTCGCGCAATAAGAAGGCTTTGGTTCAATATCGACAGCAATTGCGCGATGCAATACGCGATGTAGGCCTGCAGCGCCGTCAATTGGCGGAGAAACAGGAATACCTTGATGCGCAGCATTGGAACTGGATGCGCCAGATCGTCGTCGGCTATCTGGTCGCGTTCGGTCTGGAGTGGCTGTATATCAATGAGATTTTACCGCCGCTTGAGATGACGCTCGATTGGGTGAATCAATTGATGGCCTGGCTGCTTCGCTAAAACGCGTTAGAGCATGCTGTGCGCAGACTGTGCAACGAAAAAGTTGCGCAGTCTGTTATTTTGTCCGGAAAGCCCCCTTTTCCTTGCATTATCCGCCTGGTTCGCTATAATATATTCATGTGCCGAAGCTTGGGAGGGGATAAACAGTGAAGGCTGTCATTATGAAGATTGTGGGCGTACAACGTGACGCCGCCGGGGAAGAAGACAGCGTAGAACTGTTGACCGCCGGCCGCTGTTATGTTAAAAACGGAATGACGTATTTGCTTTATCAGGACAGCCAGATATCGGGCTTAGAGAACAGCATGGTCACGATAAAGATCCGCCCTGATCGCGTGATCATCAATCGCAGCGGCGTCATCCAGCACAAGCAGATCTTTAGCGTGGGCGAACGCTATGAAGGGCCTTATATCACGCAGTACGGCCGGATCGAGATGGCTGTGCTGACCAAAAACCTAAAGATTGCGCTGACGGAAGAACTCAGCGGCAGTCTGGAGATTGAGTATGATTTGGAAATTAACGGACAGTGGCAGAGTGCGAACCGTCTATCTGTTACGATACAGGAGGATAAGGGACATGGACATGAAAATCGTATTGCAGACAGCCATTGAAAAAGCGGCGAAGGCCGCGATGGCAGCCGGAAAGTTGCCGCAGGGTGAGCTGCCGGAAATTTTACTCGAAGTACCGCCGCAGAAAGAATTTGGCGATTTTGCTTCCAACTTTGCGATGCAGGCAGCGCGCAGTTTAAAAGCGAATCCGCGCGGCATCGCACAGGCGATTGTCGAAGAGTTGCAGGAAGAATGGTTGGAGAAAGTGGAAATAGCCGGACCGGGCTTTTTGAATTTTTACTTGAATCCGCGTTGGGTGCACGAACTTCTGGCTGGCATCTTGGCGCAGGGTGAAGGATACGGCAACACGAAGCATGGTGCAGGACAGCGTATTCAGGTTGAATTTGTCAGCGCTAATCCCACAGGACCTCTCCATGTAGGACATGGCCGCGGCGCGGCTGTGGGCAGTGCGCTTGTCAATTTGCTGCGTGCCGCCGGTTATGACGTGGCCAGCGAATATTACATCAATGACGCCGGCAACCAGATCGACAATTTGGCGCTGTCGGTAGAGGCGCGCTATTTGGAGTTGCTGGGCCAAACGGTCGAGTTCCCAGCCGATGGCTATCATGGCGAGGATATTGTCGACACGGCGCGCAGGATCATTGAACATCATGGCGATCGATTCCTGAAGCTGTCGGTCGCAGAGCGGCGCGAGCAGTTTAAAGAAATCGCACTGCAGGAGAAGCTTGCGGCGCTTAAGGAAGATCTGGCTGCGTTCAACGTCCAGTTCGACCATTGGTTCAGTGAACGAACGCTGCACGAAGCCGATGCGATTCAGAGCGCATGCAAAGAATTGCGTGAGAAAGGCTATCTCTATGAGCAAGATGGCGCGCAATGGCTGAAATCGACCGCGTACGGCGACGACAAGGACCGGGTTGTGATCCGCGACAACGGGGTTCCTACGTATTTAGCCGCCGATATCGCGTATCATCGCAATAAGATGGAACGCGGTTTTGAGCAGCTGATCAATATCTGGGGTGCGGATCACCATGGCTATATCTGCCGCGTAAAGGCGGCGATTGCCGCCTTCGGCTATCGACCGGAACAGTTGGAAGTGCTGATTTTGCAAATGGTCAGCCTATTCCGCGACGGCGAATTGGTCAAGATGTCAAAGCGGACCGGACAAAGCGTCACGCTGACGGAGCTGATGGAGGAAGTTGGTACTGATGCGGCGCGTTTCTTCTTCATCATGCGCTCGATCGACAGCCAGTTGGATTTTGACCTGAATCTGGCGAAATCGCGGACGAATGAAAATCCGGTTTATTATATCCAATATGCGTATGCGCGCATCTGCAGCATTTTCCGCCAGGCGGAAGAAGCCGGAGCCGATACGCAAAATCTTTCGGCGGCAGAGTTGTCGCTGCTCAGCAGTCAATGGGAAGTGGATCTGATTAAAAAACTGGGCGAGTATCCGGAAGAGATTTCTCAGGCGGCAGAGGAACGTGCACCGCATCGAATCGCGCGCTACGTCCATGATTTGGCGGGGCAATTTCACACCTTTTACAACCAATGCAGAATCGTCGGCGTAGAAGCGGACTTGCAGACAGCCCGTCTGGCGCTGGCGAAAGGCGTACAGTCGGCAATTCGTCATGCGCTCACTGTATTGGGCGTCAGTGCTCCGGACCGTATGTAAAATTCATTTTTGCAAAAAAAAAGGAGTTTCAGTGCAAATGGTGAATATTATCACGAAATGATTTGCCTGCTGCGTGCAGCGCGTAAATCAAAAGGTGATATCTATATATGCGGAGGGAATGGAATAACATGAAAGCAGTTTCAGAAGTGGAAGTTGCATATCAAGTTTTACGGAGCCGGGGGTATGCCATGTATTTTCGTGACCTCATCGGCAGCGTGCTGACGCAAACCGGTCAACGGGCCTCGTCGCAGGCGCATGCAATGGCAGAAGTGCATACGCAGATCAACATGGACAGTCGTTTTATTCACATGGGTAAGGGAATGTGGGGCTTGGCGGAGTGGACGCCGCAGCAGATGAACGCTCGAATGGCCGAAGACGGCGAATGGGGCGGCAGCGGGACAAGTACGCCGCGCCGAGAAAAATTATTCGAAGAGATCCAGCAGGAATATGTCGCGGCGGCAGCTGAGACTGGCGAACAAGAATAACTCCTCTTGACACTGCTCCATGCGAAGGATAAAATAATTGAAGTGCTTGGAGCGATCCGGGAGGACGGGGCAGCCAGCGGCGATGAAAGATAGAACGCTCTATCGCATCGAAGTTAGACTGCGGCTCTTCCGTTTTTAAAGCGGGAACGGAAGTTCGAAACCGGACGCCAAAACTTTGCAAGGCATGCTTAGGAGGATTCTTTTCTATGGCTAAATACATTTTTGTTACTGGAGGCGTCGTTTCTTCCCTGGGTAAAGGCATTACTGCCGCATCGCTGGGGCGTCTTCTGAAAAACCGCGGTTTGAAGGTGACGATTCAAAAGTTCGACCCCTATATCAACATCGATCCTGGTACGATGAGCCCTTATCAGCATGGCGAAGTGTTCGTCACCGATGACGGAGCCGAAACGGATCTGGATTTGGGACATTATGAGCGGTTTATTGATATCAACCTGGGCAAGGGTTCCAATGTGACGGCAGGCAAGATTTACTGGTCGGTCATCAACAAGGAACGTAAAGGCGATTATCTTGGCAGCACGGTTCAGGTCATCCCTCATATTACCAATGAAATCAAAGAACGGATTTACCGGGTCGGTAAAGAAGATAACGCGGACGTCGTTATCACTGAAATCGGCGGCACGGTCGGCGACATTGAGAGTCTGCCGTTTTTAGAAGCGATTCGTCAAGTGAAAAAGGAAGTCGGTCGTGAAGGTGTCCTTTATTTGCATGTGACGCTGTTGCCGTATATTGCGGCAGCAGGGGAATTGAAAACAAAGCCGACGCAGCACAGCGTAAAAGAATTGCGCAGCATCGGCATCCATCCGGATATCATCGTCTGCCGGAGCGAACATGACATTTCACAGGATATGAAGGATAAATTGGCGCTGTTCTGCGACATCGACGTAAATGCCGTGATTCAGAACAAGACGGCTGCGTCCATCTATCAAGTGCCGTTGATGATGCAGGAAGAAGGTCTGGATCGAATCGTCATGGACAAACTGAACTTAAAAGCCGGCGAGGCCGATATGACAGAGTGGAAAGCGATGGTTGACAAGATCGTCAATCCGGAACACGAAGTCAAAGTGGCGGTCGTCGGAAAATATGTTGCGTTGCCGGATGCCTATATGAGCGTTACGGAATCGCTGCGCCATGCAGGCATTGCAAATAGTACGGCGGTATCGATTAAATGGATCAATGCCGAAGAACTGGAAGGCAACAATGTCGATTTGCCAGGAATGCTCGGCGATGTCGAAGGCATTCTCGTACCGGGTGGTTTTGGCGATCGTGGGATCGAAGGCAAGATCAGAGCAATTCAATATGCGCGTGAAAACAAAGTGCCTTATTTTGGCTTGTGCCTCGGTATGCAAACGGCAGTGATCGAGTTTGCCCGTAATGTCTGCGGACTGAACGGCGCGCATAGTACGGAAATGAATCCAGATACGGCGCATCCCGTTATTGCGTTGATGGAAGATCAAGTAGAAGTGGAAGACAAGGGCGGCACGATGCGTCTGGGCATTTATCCGTGCAAAGTGACGGAAAATACGCTGACGCAGGCGGCTTACGGCGAATCGATAATTTATGAACGCCATCGCCATCGTCTCGAATTCAACAATGCTTACCGGGAGCAGATCACTTCGGCCGGCATGATTATCGGCGGTACCTCGCCGGATGGACGTCTGGTGGAAATTGTGGAGCTTAAGGATCATCCTTGGTTTGTCGCAACGCAGTTCCATCCGGAATTGAAATCGCGTCCGACAAATCCGCATCCGTTGTTCCGTGAGTTCATCAAGGCAACCCTGGGGCAAAAAAAATAATACAGGCAAGCAGCTGTCGGCAGGTCCGGCAGTTGCTTTTTGCTATGTTTGAGGCGAAAGACGCGTGTAGCGCGGAGAAAGGCGGGAAAGAGCCATGCATAAAAAAGTCGTCGTCATCCTATTGCTGCTGCTGTTGACGGGAGCGGCCGTCGTTCTAAACGGTAGCGGACACTGGAAAAAAGCAGAGAGCGAAAAAATAGCGATTATCCATGTCGAAGGCGTCATTCTCGGCGGGCGTGGACAAAGCGGCTTCCTAAGCGAACAAGGCGGGACCGATCAGTTGATCCGTCTCTTGCACCAGGCACGCGACGATCAGGCCGTAAAGGCTGTTGTCCTGCGTATTAACAGCCCGGGCGGCAGCGCTCCCGCTTCGCAGGAAGTCGGCGAAGAAATAATGAAACTGCGCAGCAGCGGTAAAGTGGTCGTGACATCGATGGGGGATATTGCCGCTTCCGGCGGTTATTGGCTGGCGGCCTGTACGGAACGGATCTATGCAAATCCGACGACACTGACCGGCAGCATCGGCGTTTACATTCCCTATGCGAACTGGGAAGAATTATTTAAAAAAGTCGGCATTCAGCAAGAGAAGATCAAAAGCGGGCCGCATAAGGATATCTTATCGCCGGATCGCCCCATGACGCCGGAGGAACGTGCGATGTTGCAATCGATGGTGGACGATATCTATCAGCAGTTCATCCAGGTTGTTGCCGAAGGGCGCAATATGGAACTTGAGCGGGTGCGCCAGTTAGCGGACGGGCGGGTCTATACCGGCAATCAGGCGAAGGAACTGGGCCTGGTCGATGAACTGGGTAACATGTATGATGCAGTGGAAGGTGCTGCTGCATTGGCGGGCATTCACGGAAAACCGAAGCTGCAGGAATACGGCAAGACATCGCCGTGGCAGATGTTGACAGGCGGAGAGACGCAGGGGTTGCTGCGCCAAATGCTGCTGCCGACTTTGCCGAATGCGCCGCAGCAACTGGCGCCATTGGCATTGCCGGAAAACTGGCAGGTGAAATGACATGTACAGTCAATGGGAAGTGATTTATGACGTCATTTTTGCGCCGCGTGCAGGAATGCTCAAGGCTGCGAGCTGCGTTTCGCCGCTGCGTGCGACCTTGTTTGTCGTTGGCGGTTATTTGACGGGCAGCGTTCTTTTTTCATTGCCTTGGCAGCAGACGCAAGAGAATATGAACGGGGAAAGAGGATTAGTAATCGCCGCTGTCTTGCTGAGCGTGTCTTGCTGGCTTGTCAGCGTTGCGCTCTGGCATCTGGCCGCGGAACTTGTCGGCGGAAAGGGGCGGGCGAAAGCGCTGTTGGCAGCCAGCGGCTGCGCCCATCTTCCACTCTTCTTTCAACTTTTACCGGCGGCTGCGCTCTTGCTTTTTCCAAGCAATGGCGTAGCAGCGGTGCTTGCTTTTCTTGCGATCGTTGCATGGAAAATCTGGCTGGACGTTGAGGCGATTGCCGCAGTGTACGGCTTTGCTCGCAGCAAAGCGGTTTTGGTCTTGCTGATGCCTTGGCTGATGCTCGGAGTGGCGTTGCTGCTCGTTCTTATCGCAGTCAGCATAGAAATGATTTGGGAAGGCGGGATGATATGAGGCGGAAATGGCTCTGGGTCGGAAGCATGATTTTGCTGCTTGTTCTGGCAGGCGCTTGCGCGAAAAAAAACGTTTCTCCGCCTGCGGCTTTGCAGGCGGACGCTGCGGTAGCGGCGCGCTGGCAATTGGCGGAGCGCTTGTATGAATCGGGCGGCGGCAATGTGAAACGTTCGCTTCGCTCGGCGCAAGGCGAGGAGTTGTTGGAACTTGCGGCAGGTCCTGACGGGGTGTTGCGTTACAGCGTCGAGTCCAATGTCGGCAGAAATGCTACGGCGAGTTATGACCTTCAATTCCTTTCGACGCAGGGAACGGGACGGATCAGCCTAGAAGCGTTGGATAGTGAAGGTCAGGTTCTGGCAAGTCGAAACATGGCGTTTACCGGAGCTTTGCTGCCCGGCCAGCAGGATCGTCGCTACTTGGATAATTATCAGGGAAACTGGATCAAAGAAACTCTCTCCAGTCAGGAAATGACGAATACGGGCGCTAAAGCGGTCCGTTATCGACTGAGCGTCGAAGCCGGACAGGGCCAGCATGTGCTTTTGCGCGCGTTTGCTTTGGAAACGGATTGGCGGCGTTCGTTAAGCGCACAGCTGACGGGGCCGACGAAAACGTTGCAGCGCGGCGACTCGGCGACGCTGACTGCGGAGCTGGTGAATCAGAGCGGACGCATGATTGACAATGCGGTGCTTGCGCTGCAAGAACCGCTTGGCTATGGCGTGATGCTACAAGACGGAGCGCAACGTCTCAGTGGACCGTGGCCGGAGGGCGAGAAACGCAGCTTCCAATGGACGGTCAAGGCGCAGCGGGCCGACGCCGTGAATATGAATCAGCCATGGCCGCTGGTGCTGACGCTCAACGGCACGCCACTGGCGCAAACAAAGCTGTCCGTGGCGGATGAACGGCCCGGAGAGATCTTCTATGTCATGACCGAAGATTTAGAACCGATGGATGCAGCCGGATATCCGACCGCCTGGGGCAATCAGAGCGGCTGGCTGCAGCCGGAAGAATACCGTGGGCAGCTGATCGGTAAAGCGGAGGCTTTGAACCGTATCGCGGATAAGGCCGGAGCAAAGTGGACGCATTATATTGCTTGGCCTGCTGTCCGCGCCGCGGAGTGGGCGGCGGAGCGATCGGCGAAGAACGAGTGGCGGCAAGTTGTCGCAGACATAAGGACTTCGGTCGCGCAGGAGGCGGCGAAAGGGCATGAGTACGGCGTGCATATGCATGGCGATTATGATCCCGAGTTGCCGGGCAATGTGTTGTCCTATGATCCGGTGAGCGATGGTCTATGGGCGAACCATCTGAAACATGGCTGGTCGCATTTGCTGGAAAAGGAAGGCACGCTTGGCGATCCGATCAGCCGGGCGGGCATGCTGTATCGATATCAGCGTATTTTGGACCAGCTGACGGCTGATTCACCGCAAGGGCAGATTATCACGTCACGTGCCGGTTCATTCGATTTCGGCAACGGAGCGGAAAGCGAGGCGGCGAGCAGTCGTGCCTATCGCGCGGTAGGCTTATGGGGCTCGACGGACGCGGACGGCAATCAAGGCGGCTTGACGTCCGGAGCTTACGGCAATGAGATTTATCTTGCCGGCAGCAGCGACATTAACCATCCGACAGCTACGCTTGCGGATGCCGCCCTGGTCGAATTCAGGCCGACACCACGCATCAATATTGCCTATGACCTGCAATCGGCAAGCGTGATGAATGCGAAAGCCGATGAAGGAATGCGCTATTTCGCGGCCGACGGCCGTGTCATGTCGGGCGTGCACGGCATCATCGGCTTTACGCACGCCATGTTTGTGATGGGCGATGGTGACTGGCGCAGTACGAGCGGGGGTCAGTTTAGGGCGTTGGAGGAGCATCTTACGTACCTCAAACAGCGCTATGTCGAGACTCAACTGCTGCGCTTCGGCACGGCGGGTGATTTGGTGCGGGCGTACCTTGATTATTATGCGCCTCGACCAGTCGTGCTTTACGGCCAGCGTTTAAAAGACGGCTGGCTGCGCTCTGAATACGCCTTGCAAATTCTCGGGCGCGACATACCGGTCGATGCGGAGCATCCGCATACGGTCAAAGTCAAATACCCGCTCTATCATCGCGAAGATGCCTTTCGCGTCCGGGTGTTAAAAGACGGAAAACCGATTTACAGCACATCGGGACTTCCTACGCCGGAAAATGACATTGCCTTCCTCCTGGATGACAAAACGGCGAGCTACACGCTCGAAATCTGGCATCAAGAGACGTTGGCCAAGGGCATGCGCTTTCTACAGCGACTGAAAGGCGGAAAATAGGCAAAGCGCTATTTCAGGGGAAAGGCGCGAAAGTAGAGCAGGAATTCCTCACAAAAATGCGAATAAATAAAAAGAGTGCTATATTTGCAAACGAAGAGAAGTTGCAAAGTGAGGAGAGCGGATATGTCTGAAGCAAAAGCTACTATTTTAGTCATTGATGATCAACCTGGAATCCGCAGGCTGCTGACGGAAGTTCTGGCAGAAGAAGGCTACGGCGTAGAGACTGCCGCGAATGGGTTTGAAGGAATTCAAAAGGTGAAGGAAGCCATGCCGCAGTTAATCCTCATGGATATGAAAATGCCAGGCATGGATGGAATTGAAACCTTGCGCGAATTGAAAAAGATGGGGCAGGCGGATAAAGTCATCATGATGACCGCTTACGGCGAATTGGAACTGGTCAATCAGGCGAGAGAACTCGGCGCGTATGCGTATATTACCAAGCCGTTCGACATCATCGCCTTATGTACGATCATTCGTGAACAAATTGAAAGCGGTGCAGCGACAAGCGAATAATAAAGAGAGAAAAGCGCTCGGAAATCTTCCGAGCGCTTTTCTTCAGGGCAGGAATTTTTTGTGCGCGTGTCGAAATATGACTAAGACAGAAAGGGGGATGAAGATGATTATCAGGGCTGTGACCGTACTGGCGCTGCATTGCGCGCGTTGCGGAAAAATCCATTTCCATGACTTGTCGCGCTTTCGTTTGGCGCAGGAAACGGGAAGGGAACTTCTCTGCGCTTGTGGCGCGCAGCAAGGGACGCTGATCAGCGGCGGTCCGCGGCAATGTCTCATCAACATTCCCTGCGTCGTTTGTCAAAAAGAACATGTGATTTGCCTCGATGGTCGGCAAATGTGGCGCAATGGCACTGAAAAACTGTATTGCCTGGAAAACAATGTGGAACTCGGCTTTGTCGGTGAACGTGAAGTGATCGCTGCGATGGTGGCCGATTATAAAAGGGAATTCGAGCGCTTGGTTTCGGATTACGATGATTATGTCGAAAATCCGGAAGTGATGTTTGAAGTTCTCAATTGCGTTCACGATATCGCGGAAGCGGGGCAAATTCTCTGTAATTGCGGCGGCGAGGAAATCGGGGCTGAGCTGCTGCCGGACTGCATTCAGTTGTATTGTGAACGCTGCGGCGGGCAGGTCATAATCTCGGCCAAGGAAGATCGCGATATGAAATATGTTCGTTCGCTTGAACGGATTGACTTGATGTCGCCCCGACGCTCGAGGCGCAACCGCTGACAGACGGCTGCGCTAATAAGGTGAGGAGGATCTACGGATGAAGTTTTTTTTGGATACGGCTAATTTATCGGAAATCAAGGAAGCGGTGGATCTAGGCGTCGTCGCCGGTGTAACGACCAATCCGTCGCTGATTGCGAAGGAAAAACGCAATTTGGCGGAGACAATCGCTGAAATCGCGGCCGTCGTTGCCGGGCCGATCAGCGCGGAAGTCGTCAGTACAGAATCGAAGGATATGATAACGGAAGCCAGGCAACTGGCGGCCATTGCTAAAAACGTCGTGGTCAAGGTACCGATGAATGCGGAAGGCCTTAAGACGGTGAAAGTGCTGAGCCAGGAAGGCATCAAGACCAATGTGACCTTGATCTTTTCCGCGAACCAGGCCTTGCTTGCGGCGCGGGCCGGTGCGTCATACGTCAGTCCGTTTGTCGGACGCCTCGATGATATCAGCGAAGACGGCATCCAACTCATTAAAAATGTTGCCGACATGTTTGCCATTCATGGCATCGAAACGGAGATTATTTCCGCCAGCATACGTCATCCGATGCATGTGACGCAGTCTGCGATGGCCGGTGCGAATATCGCTACCGTACCGTATAAAGTATTGCTGACGATGCTGAACCATCCGTTGACGGACAGCGGCATCAAACGTTTTATGGAAGATTGGAAGAACGCAAATCTGTAAGAAGCGAGAACAGGCCCGTGAAGGGGCCTGTTCTTTTTTAACTGCAGGAGAGAAAAGGCTTTTTCTTGTTGACGCAGCTGAGCTGGAATCATATAATTAATGTGCGTTTGACGGCGTGTTGTCGCCGTCAGAGAAATGGAATGGATGCGTAGGGCTTTAGCAAAGGCTAAAGCCCCTTTTGCGCTGGCCAAGCGAGGTGCTTTGAATGGATGCGTTGATCAAACGGATCGCGACGGATGAAACAGTCCGTCAATTGAAATATGAACTGGGCAAGACGGGGCGTCAGACGCAACTGTATGGCCTGATGGGCAGTCAAAAGCAAGCGGTGCTCGCGGCTGTGTATCGGGAGCAGCCTCGTCCGCTTTTGATTGTCGTCAGCAATTATGAGGCCTTGGAATTTTGGCGTTCGGATTTGTCGACTTGGCTGCCGGAAGTGGCGGTGCTCGAATTTCCGGTTGCAGACATGTCGACCTTTACAGCGGCGGCAAAGGGGCGTGAACTCGCGGCGCGTCGTCTGGAGGCGCTTACGGGCTTGTATCGCGGTAAGCCGATCATCGTATTGGCGACCGCAGAAGCGGCTGCTCTTCCGGTGCCGAGCATGGCGCAATTTCGCGACAGTCGGCTGACGCTGACTGCGGGAGCGGAAATCAAACGCGAGCATTTGCTGGAACAGTTAGTGGCTTTTGGCTATGAACGAGTCGACCAAGTGGAAACACTGGGGCAATTCAGCGTGCGCGGCGGGATTATCGATGTCTATCCGGTAAATCGCAAACTGCCGATTCGGCTTGAGCTGTTCGGCGATGAAATCGATTCCCTGCGCGAATTTCAGGCGGAAAGTCAGCGTTCGCAGGATACGCTGGACAGCGCCGAAGTGATGGCGCTCGTTGAAAGCGGCAAAGAAGAGCCGGGGATTTTATTTGAACATCTTTCGGTCGGCGGATTGCTTGTCTTGGACGAACCGACGCGAATCAGAGAACAATTGGTCAACCTGCTGCGGGAAAATCCCGAACTGAAGCGCCGTGCGGCAGGCTGGGCGGATTGGATGGAAACGCTAAAAGGGTATTCGGTTTTGTATCTGTCGTTGATGCTGCAAAAACTGCCGCACGGCACGCCGGATGAAATCTTGGGCATGACGGCGCGTACGGTAGCGCCGTTTCATCGACAGATGGATATGCTGGCCAATGAATTGAAAGGCTGGCAGGAACGCAAGCTCGCGGTCGTCCTGTTGATGTCCGAGCGAGAAAAAGCGGCGGCACTTCAACAATCGCTCGCCGATGAAGGCGTCAATGTCGTCTATGAGCCGCAACTGCGCGAATTGATGCCGGGCGCCATCCAACTGACGGTCGCTCGATTGGAAGGCGGTTTTGAATTGCCGCATGCCCATCTGGCGGTGGTGACCGAAAAGGACATCGTCGGGCGGCAAAAGAAAAAGACGCGGCTGCGTACGTCGAAGGAACGTCAGATCCAATATTTTCAGGACATCAAGATGGGCGATTATGTCGTGCATGTGAGTCATGGCATCGGGAAGTATCTCGGCGTGGAGACGCTGCAAGTCGGCGATGTGCATCGCGATTATCTGCATATCCGTTATGCCGGAGAAGATAAGTTATACGTTCCGACCGACCAGGTACAGCAGCTGCAAAAATACATCGGCTCCGAGGGCGATGCGCCGCGCCTCAGCCGTTTAGGCGGCAATGACTGGAACAGGGCCAAATCGAAAGCCAAGAAGGCGGTCGCCGATATGGCGCAGGAACTCTTGGAACTCTATGCTTCGCGGCAGACTGCCGAAGGCTATGCATTTGAAAGCGATACGGCCTGGCAGCGTGAATTTGAGGATGCTTTTCCGTTCGAAGAAACGCCGGATCAGCTCACGGCGATTGCTGAAATCAAGGCCGATATGGAAGCGGCCCGTCCGATGGACCGTCTGTTGTGCGGTGATGTCGGCTTCGGCAAGACAGAAGTGGCGATCCGCGCCGCCTTTAAAGCGGTCATGAACGGCCGTCAGGTCGCGGTGCTCGTACCGACGACCGTGCTTGCGCAGCAGCATTTTCAAACGTTCAGCGCCCGCTTTGCCGGGTTCGGCCCGAGCGTTGACGTGATCAGCCGATTTCGCAGCGCCAAAGAGCAGAAAGCGACGCTCGACAAACTGGTGCGCGGTCAAATCGACGTCATTATCGGTACGCACCGATTGATTCAAGAAGATATGAAATTCAAACAGCTCGGTTTACTGATCGTCGACGAAGAACAGCGTTTCGGCGTAAAGCAAAAAGAACGGATCAAACAATGGCGTACGAATATTGATGTGCTGACGTTAAGCGCCACGCCGATTCCGCGTACGCTTCATATGTCGCTCTTGGGTACGCGCGATATGAGCATCATTGAAACACCGCCGGAAGAACGTTTTCCGGTGCAGAGTTATGTCGTGGAATATCGCGAAGATCTGATCAGAGATGCGATCCGCCGGGAAATGAAGCGTGGCGGGCAGGTTTACTTTGTCTACAATCGCGTGCAGACGATTGATAAGATGAGGGAAAAGCTCAGCAAACTGGTGCCTGAAGCACAGATTCAGACTGCGCATGGGCAAATGCCGGAAGAATTGTTGGAACAGGTGATGGTCGATTTTTATGAAGGCAAAGATGATATTCTGCTTTGCACCAGCATCATTGAGAGCGGTCTTGATGTGCCGAATGCGAATACGATTATCGTGTATGACGCGGATCGTTTCGGCTTGTCGCAGCTCTATCAGATGAGAGGGCGGGTAGGGCGCTCGCATCGCTTGGCGTTCGGTTATTTCACGTATCGCCGCGATAAGGTGTTGACGGAGGTTGCGGAAAAACGATTGCAGGCAATCAAGGAATTCGCAGAACTCGGCGCCGGATTCAAGATCGCGATGCGCGACCTCGAAATCCGCGGCGCCGGAAATCTGCTTGGTTCGCAGCAGCACGGCAACATCGTCAATGTCGGTTTTGAAATGTATTGCCGTTTGCTGGAAGAAGCCGTGGGCGAGGCTAAAGGCGAGACGCCGCTTAAAATTGCCGCCGAACCGGTACTGGAACTGAATATCGACGCCTATCTCAGCGGCGATTACATACCAGATCCGATGCACAAGATCGAAGTCTACCAACGCATCGCAGCAGTACGCCGTGAAGGTCATATCAGTGAGCTGCTGGATGAATTGATCGATCGCTTTGGGGAACCTCCGACCTGCGTGATGAATCTCTTAGCGGTAGCGCGCATAAAGAACATGGCCAGAGAATTAGGACTGAAAGCGGTGCAGGAGCGTCCGAACTATGTCGATCTGGTCGTTGGCGAACTGCCGAACATAAGCCCGGAGAAAGTGATTGCGCTAAAAGAGACCTATACGAATCGGGTGGCGATGTATCCGGACGGCATCCGCATCAAAAGCCTGCAACTGAAGGACGCGAAATTGATGAAATTGTTGCTGACGGCGCTCGAAATTTTGCTCGGCAAAAACAAAGGATGAAGTGGAACGTCATTCTATGATATAATTTAGTTTGTGTTTTATCGTGACTAAGGGAGAGGAATGACTTAGGTGAGTAAAGATAAGTTTTTAAAAGGCGCACTGATTCTGACAGTGGCTGGAGTTGTCGTAAAAATTATCGGTTCCGTGAACCGGATTCTGCTCTCGCGTCTCTTAGGCGGAGAGGGCATCGGTCTTTATCAGATGGCATACCCTATTTATTTGCTTGCGATTAGCATTTCATCGGCGGGTATTCCGGTCGCCATATCGATTATGGTGTCGGAACGGGTGGCTCTCGGCGATTATCGGGGCGCCAACCGCGTTTTCAAGATTTCACTGGCGATGCTGGTGGTCACGGGACTTTTTTTCACCGGTCTGTTATTTTATGGCGCACGTTGGTTGATTGACAATCAACTGGTGCGTGATCCGCGTGCCTACTATGCGATCGTTGCTTTGGCTCCGGCCTTGTTTTTCGTGACATTGCTCTCGAGCTATCGCGGCTATTTCCAAGGCTTGCAGTTCATGATACCGACCGGCGTGTCGCAAATCATGGAACAGCTGCTGCGCGTTGTGACAATGATCGGTCTGGCGTACTGGCTGTTGCCGCGCGGTCTTGAATTTGCCGCTGCGGGTGCGAGTTTTGGCGCGGGGCCTGGCGCCGTCGCGGCGCTGGTCGTGCTGATGATTTATTATTGGCGTCACAGCCGGATTTTGCGTGAGCGAGTCGATGAACAGTCGGTAGATATTATTCAGGAATCGACAATCAATATCGTAAAACGCATTATTCGTTTGGCATTGCCGGTTTTGATGGCCAGCATCATGGTGCCGATCGTGGAGAACATCGACTTGTTTATCGTACCGGTGCGCCTGGAAGCCGCCGGGTTTTCGATCGAGCAGGCGACCGAGCAATTCGGCTATCTGACCGGTATGGCGATTCCGCTGATTGCGATGGCGACGATTCCGACCTTGTCGATGGCGGCCAGTTTGGTGCCGGCCATTTCGGAATCTTTCACCTTGGGCAATCGCGAAGCTATCTATCAGAGAACGGCGACCGCGAT
Source organism: Azotosporobacter soli (assembly GCF_030542965.1). Lineage (NCBI taxonomy): Bacteria > Bacillati > Bacillota > Negativicutes > Selenomonadales > Sporomusaceae > Azotosporobacter > Azotosporobacter soli. The sequence goes on along the minus strand of NZ_JAUAOA010000003.1, from coordinate 42,016 downwards.
GCGCCTGACCAATCTGGTGGTTATCCCGGCTTTTGTCGGTATGGGTCTCTTAGCGGAACCGATATCCAAGATGCTGTACGGCACGCCGCAGGCGGGCGTGTCGATCGCGATCCTTTCTCTCGGCATTGTCTTGCTCGGCTGGCAGCAGGTGACGACGGGAATACTGCAGGGTCTCGGTCATATCAATATTCCGTTGCTGACGATGCTCGCTGCAGCGGTAGTGAAAATTGTTTTGAACTGGGTACTGACGGCGATTCCGGCGCTCGGCATCAAGGGCGCGGCTTGGGCGACCAATGCGGACTTTTTGGTAGCGGCGCTGCTTAATATGTATTTTATCCAGCGCTACGTCGGTTTCCGAATGGATTTGAAGGAAACGGCAAAGGCGGTTGTCGCCGCCGCGCTGATGGGCGTGACCGTACATTTCAGTTTTGCCTTTATCTTGCAGCAAGTTGCGGGCAAAAGCTCATTGGCAACGCTGGCGGCGATTCTAATCGGCGGACTCGTTTACTTTTTGGCTTTGGTTTTACTGGGCGGCGTGGAAGCCAGAGATATTGAAAGAATTCCTAAAGCAGGCAAGCTGTTGGTTCTTGTGCTCAGAAAAATCAGATTGCTGCGCGACTAAGCGTTTCATCAATAAGCAGGTTGCCTTTGGCAGCCTGCTTTGACGCATCAGTGCAGAACATACTTCGACTTGAAAGGTGAGGATCGATGATGGGTGAGATCGTTATTGTGGGACTCGGGCCCGGGAGTTTTAAATTTATGACGTTGGAAACGCTGGAAATTTTGCAGCAAGCGCAAACGCTGCTCTTGCGCACGGCTAAGCATCCGACCGTGGCGGGGTTGCTGCAGCGGGAAATTTCTTTCGCAAGCTACGACGAATACTATGAGCGACATGAAACGTTTGAACAGGTCTATGCAGCGATTGCCGAGGACTGCGTCGCGCGTGCGCTCGCGGGCGAGAAGATCGTCTACGCCGTACCCGGCAGTCCGCTGGTGGCCGAACGGACGGTAATCCTGATCCGCGAGCTTGCGAGAGCGAAACAGATTCCCGTTACGATTTTGCCGGGCATGAGTTTTCTCGAAGTGCTCTATACAAGGCTCGGCGTCGATCCGATTGAGGGACTGAGCATTCTTGATGCCTGTGATTTGGCGCAAACCGCGTTTGCGACGACGACGGCGCTTGTGATTACGCAAGTGTATAATCAGACGGTGGCTTCCGATGTTAAGCTGACGCTGATGGATAGCTTGCCGGATGATTATGAAGTGACGCTGGTACGCGGTCTGGGCTTGCCGGAAGAAAGCATTCGCCGGATTCCTCTTTATGAACTGGATCGCCAGGCGGACATCGATCACTTGACCAGCCTCTATGTTCCTAAGCCGGAAGAGAAGTCGCCGCAAGTCTTTTCGTTGGAACCGCTGGTTTCGGTGATGGCCGAGCTGCGTTCGCCGGAAGGATGTCTTTGGGATCTCGAACAAAATCATAAGACTCTGCGCCGCTATTTAGTGGAAGAAGTGTATGAGGTTTTAGAAGCGATTGAATTGGCCGACAGCGAAAAACTCTGCGAAGAATTAGGCGATTTGCTGCTGCAAATCGTTTTTCACGCGCGGGTTGCCGAAGAAAGCGGCGAATTTGGCATGCAGGATGTAGTCGATGTCGTGACGGAAAAAATGATCCGGCGTCATCCGCATGTCTTCGGCGAAGTCACTGTCGCCGATGCGGCCGATGTGGTGGTGAACTGGGAAGAAATCAAACGGCGGGAACATTCTGACCGCAAAAGGATATTGGACGGCATTCCCGCCGGCTTGCCGGCGCTGATGCATGCATATAAGGTGCAGGGGAAAGCGGCTAAAGTCGGTTTCGACTGGCCGGATGCGGCGCCGGTATGGGAGAAGGTTGCGGAGGAACTGCAGGAGCTGCGTGAGGCAGTGGAAAAGAAAGATGCGAAAGCCATCGAGGAAGAACTGGGTGACGCACTGTTCTCGCTCGTCAACTTAGCACGCTTTTTGTCGGTAGAACCTGAAACGGCGTTGACGGCAACGAACCAAAAATTCCGCCGCCGCTTTGGCTATATCGAAGAAAAGATCATGAAAAATGGCGAGGAATGGAAAAAAATGTCGTTAAAACAACTCGATTTGCTCTGGAATGAGGCAAAAAAGGCTGGAATGTAGATTTTTTGCGGTTTTTTTACTGTTTTTTTCAAAGAGAAAGAGGAATTCGTAAAGGTTTTAGCGAATACGTCTAACGTAATGATTTATCATGAGGAGGCTAGATTTGTGAATAAAACTGAATTAGTTGCAAGTGTTGCTGAAAAAGCGGGTCTGACCAAGAAGGATGCAGAGAAGGCTGTAAACGCTTTCTTCGCCAGCGTGGAAGAGGCTCTGGCAAAGAGCGACAAAGTACAATTGATCGGCTTCGGCACGTTCGAAGTAAAAGCACGGGAAGAGCGCAAAGGTCGCAACCCGCAAACCGGCGCTGAAATTGTTATTCCCGCATCCAAAAATCCGGTATTCAAAGCCGGTAAAGGTCTGAAAGACGCTGTAAATAAATAAGCGTACAGAGAACGAAAGCCAGGTGTATACACCTGGCTTTTCTTTTTTTAGTCAGTGATAAAAAGCAGGAAAAAGGTAGCGTTTGACCGAAAACACAGTAGGAGTTATTTCTGGTGCAGCGATGTTGAACGAAGAAGGCGGTGTTTTTGTGGCAGTCTTGGTTGTTGATGATGAAGAATCTATTCGTGAATTGGTTAAATTTCATTTGCTGAAAGCCGGTTATGAAGTCGTCGAAGCAGTCGATGGCAATGAGGCGCTACGCGAAGTGCGACGTGAAAAGCCGGAGTTGTTACTGCTCGATTTAATGCTGCCTGGCATGGATGGCTTGGAAGTATGTCGCAGTTTAAAAGGACAGGCGGCGACATCGTCTATCCCGATTATCATGCTGACGGCGCGTAATGAAGAGGTGGATAAGATTTTGGGGCTGGAAATGGGCGCCGACGATTATATGACCAAGCCCTTCAGCCCGCGCGAACTGGTGGCCCGGGTCAAAGCGGTGCTGCGTCGCAGTGCGCGAGACAGTGTTACGGAAGGCGAACTGGCCTTTGGCCCGCTGCGCATGAACTTTGGCCGCCACGAGGCCTTCTTGGGGCGTGACAAATTGGAACTGACGCCAAAAGAATATGAGTTATTGAAACTGTTTGTTACGAACCTGGGGCGTGCGTTTAGCCGGGAACAACTTTTGGACAAGGTTTGGGGCTATGAATATTTTGGCGATACGCGTACGGTCGATGTCCATGTACGTCACTTACGGGCCAAACTGGAAATCGAACCGAATGTGGCGGAAGCGATTGAAACCGTTCGCGGCGTCGGATATCGCTTCAGCGAAATATAAAGGTGGTGTCTCAACTAAAATTGAGACACCACTTTCATATTTAACGAAAAGATAACAAAAGCATAACGCCTCTTGCGCCAGCGGATGCTATCATACAGCTATAACGCTGGGGAGGCATAGTGACATGGACAACAAGATGCAGGTAAATAAGCTTAAATTATATTATGGCTCGGCAGTCGCGTTGAATCAGATTTCACTGACTGTGCGCGCCAATAGCGTATTGGCGTTGATCGGGCCGTCCGGTTGCGGCAAGTCGACGTTTATCAAGACATTGAACCGAATGAACGATTTGATCGACAGCGTCAGAATCGAAGGTGAAGTCTTACTTGACGGCACCAATATTTATCATCCGGATACGGATGTCGTCATGCTCCGCAAGCGGGTCGGCATGGTTTTTCAGCGTCCGAATCCATTTCCAATGACGATTTATGACAATATCGCCTATGGGCCGCGTATTCATGGCATTCAGGAACGGAAAAAACTGGACGTTTTGGTGGAGCAAAGCTTGCAGGGCGCGGCGCTCTGGAACGAGGTTAAGGATCGTTTGCATACCTCGGCGATGGGAATGTCAGGCGGCCAACAACAACGCCTTTGCATTGCTCGCTTATTGGCGGTGGAACCTGAAGTATTGCTGATGGATGAACCCTGCTCCGCGCTTGATCCGATTTCGACAATGAAAGTCGAAGAGCTGGTCGGTGAACTGAAAAGCCGCTATACGATTGTCATGGTGACGCACAACATGCAGCAGGCGGCGCGTGTATCGGATCGCACGGCGTTCTTTCTTAACGGCGAGATGGTGGAGCATGATGATACGGATGCTGTGTTTACGCGCCCGCAAGATAAGCGCACGGAAGATTATATTACCGGACGATTTGGTTAAGGAGGAGCGGTCATGAACGTAAGCGGTGTACGTCAGCATTATCAAAATGATCTGGAAGCGTTGCGCCAGGAAATCCTCGATATGGGGAACCGGGTGGAAAAAGCGATCGGCGGCGCCGTAAAAGCGCTGAGTACGCAGGATGAGGGCCTGGCCAGACAGATCATGGCGGGCGATGATGCGATTGATGAGATGGAAAAGGATATTGAAGACAAGTGCATGATGCTGATTGCCAGACAGCAGCCGCTCGCGATGGATCTTCGGATCGTAGCAACCGGACTCAAAATCGCCACGGATCTGGAACGGGTCGGCGATCATGCCTTTGATATTGCGAAGATAACATTGGAGGTGATCGGTCAGCCGCTGATTAAGCCTCTCGTTGATATTCCGCGCATGGCGGACAGCGCACGCAAGATGGTCAAGGATTCGCTGCGTGCTTATATAGAGCTTGACACGCAGCTGGCCGCAGAGGTATGCGCGGCCGATGATGAAGTGGATGCCATTTATCAGCAGGTCTTTCGCGAACTTCTCACTTACATGATGCAGGATCATAAGAACATCCAGCAAGCCGCGCAACTCTTATTCGTGGCGCGTTATCTCGAACGCGTGGCCGATCATGCGACGAACATAGGCGAATGGGTGATTTACCTCGCGACGGGACAGCGTATGCGTAAACAGTAAAAATAGGGAAAAGCTACGGCGAGCCGAGGGAACGATCTTCCTTAGGCTCTTTTTTTACGGGAAGGAAGATCCGTTCAGCATGACGAATTTTTCTAAAAGGAAGCGTTGTCTCTGAGCAGCGTACGAATCGTTTGGATGAAGGAGATTTGGATGATAAAACAGGTTTTATTTGATTTGGACGGAACCTTACTGCCGATGAATAATGAGGAGTTTGCCAAAACCTATTTTCATTATTTAGGAAGCCATGTCAAGGAAGTCATGGAACCTAAAGTCGTCATAGAGCAGTTGTTGACTGCAACCACGCTTATGGTCAAGGACAAGGATTCGTCACTTACCAATGAAGAGGTCTTCATGAAGCATTTTACTGCGGGGCTTGGCGCACAGGCAGATCGGGTCGTTGCACGGATCATGGACTTTTATGAAAATGCTTTTTGGCAGTTGCGTAAGGTCACGCGTCCCGCTGTCGCAGCCCGCCAAGCGGTAGAAATCGTGCTGCAAAGAGGCGGCGTAGCCGTCATCGCGACCAATCCGATTTTTCCGCGTCTTGCGACACAACAACGCTTGGTCTGGGCAGGATTAGAATCCTATGCTTTTCCGTTGGTGACGGTTTATGAAAACAGTCATTTTTGTAAACCGAATCCGGACTATTACCAGGAAATTATCGATCGGATGGGTTGGCGGGCGGAAGAGTGCCTAATGGTCGGCAATGATGTCGAAGAGGATCTGATTGCCGGATGCTTAGGGATTAAAACGTGTCTGGTGACAGACGACTTGATTAATGACAAACAATTGGCGGTTCAGGCCGACTATGTCACGACACGCCAGGAATTGCCGCTGCTCTTGGAGCGAATACTCTAGCGTCGCATTACCCTTAAGGGAAAAGAGCGGACTTGCCATAGCAAGTCCGCTCTTTTCTAATGGATGGCTTTCTTTTTCACCCGCCCGCCGAGGACTTCGTGGACTTCATGAATGGTAACGAAGGCGGAAGGGTCTTTTTCGTGAATGATTGATTTTAATTTAGCCACTTCCAAGCGGGTGACGACGGAATACAATACTTCTTTTGCCTCACCGCTATAGCCGCCTTGACCATGCAGGATGGTGACGCCGCGTCCCAGGCGATCCATCAATGCAGCGGCGATTTCTTCTGGTTCGTCGGTAACGATCATAACGCCCTTTGACTCATCAAGACCTTCGATCGTAACGTCAATGACCTTAAAGGCGATGAAATAAGCGACCAGTGAATACATAGCCTTGTCCCAGCCGAAGACAAGGCCGGCGCTGGCCAAGATGAACAGGTTCATGAAGAGTATCGTTTCACCGACGGAAAAGCCGGTGCGTTTGTCGAGTAAAATGGCGACGATCTCTGTTCCGTCCAGCGATCCGCCGTAGCGAATGATCAAACCGACACCGATGCCAAGAATGATGCCGCCAAAAACCGTGGCAAGAAAAAGATCCGTCGTAAGTCCGGGAATCGGATGAAAGACAGCGACCCAATACGAGAGGCTGATGACCGAAAAGAGCGTCGATAGGGCAAAAGAGATGCCGATTTGTTTGTAGCCAAGATAGAGAAACGGAAGATTCAGGATCAGCAGAAAGAGACTGAGCGGTTGGTGGAAAAGATAGCTCAACATGATCGAAATGCCGACCACGCCGCCGTCGATGACCTGATTTGGAATCAGAAAAAATTCAAGACCGGCGGCGGCCAGGATCGAACCGAGTTGAAGAAAACAGTAGCGGAGAAATAGATGTTTGCGACTTTCGCGTTTGTGAGTGCTTGGCATAATGATGTCCTCCTAAATAGCAGTATGATCTTGCTTTGTTGCCAAAGGCAGACTGATTGTGACAGTCGTGCCTTCATCCGGTTTGCTGACGAAGTCGATTGTACCGTCGTGCAAGTCCAGGATGAATTTCACAATCGACAGGCCAAGGCCCGTGCCGCCTTCCTGGCGGGAACGGCTCTTGTCGACGCGATAGAAACGGTCAAGCAAGAGCGGCAAATGTTGCTGTTGAATGCCGATGCCGCTGTCTTTTAGTGCGATGTAGAGGCGCTCATTGGCCTGACTGCAATGAAGCGTTAGCCGTCCGCCGGAAGGGGTGTATTTGCAGGCGTTATCAAGCAGGTTGATCAAAACCTGTTTTAAATAATCGCCGTGTCCCCAAACAGGAGACGGTGAAACTTCTGCGCAATTGCTGCTGAAGTGAAGCTCCTTTTTAGCAAAGCGGGGCGCAAATTCTTGAATGACTTCGTGCAATAAGTCGGTCATTTCAATATTTTGAAAGGAAACCTGCTTGCGGTATTCCTCGGGTTGCAGGCGTGCCAGCTGGAGCAAATCCTGAACAAGGCGTTGCATGCGTTCCGCTTCACTAAAGATAATACGGACAAATTTTTGCTGCAAGGCGGCATCGATCGGATCGTCGCTGAGCAGCGTTTCGGCGAAACCTTTAATCGAAGTAAGCGGCGTGGCCAATTCGTGGGAAGCATTGTTGATGAATTCCGCTTGGCGCTCCTGCAACTCTTTCAGAGCCGTGATGTCATGAAAAACGGCCAGAACCGCCTGAACGCCTTTTTCCGACTCGATCGGGCCGAGGAAGATTTGGAAAAAGCGATTCGCGTCTTTGGCGCTGGTTCGCAGATCAAGCGTCAAGGAGCAATGCTCCGCGACGACCTTGCGCAGTGCGACGTCGAATTGATTGTAACCAAGCACGGTCAAATTGTGTTGGCCGAGCATGCTGGCTTTAAGGTTGAATAATTCTTTGGCTTTCCGATTGGCGTTGGTAATGCGCCCCTGGCGATCCAGCAGGAAAAGGCCGTTATCCATGTGTGAAAGGATCAATTCCAGTTTAGACTTTTCTTCTTTGATCTCCGCCAAAGTGTCGTCTAGGTTTGAGGCCAAGTTGTTTAGCGTATGCGCAAGAACTTCCAATTCGTCGCCGGTGCGAATGTGAAGGCGCTGCTCGAGGTGGCCGGCGCCGATCTCTTTTGCCAGCCGGGTCATCGATTCCAGCGGCGCCGTGAATTGGCGGGCAAGACGGAGGCTGATCAGACTAGCCAGACAGAGCGTTAAAAAGAGCGCTGTGAAAATAGCGGAGCGTATCTCGGCAAATCCGGCATCGACTGCGGTCAAGGTGCTTGACACACGTACGACGCCGCGAATCTGATTGGTTGCATCAAAAACAGGAACGGCCACATACAAAGCATTTTGCTGCAGTGTGCTGCTGTAACGCGTCGCGGTGTCCTGGTGACCGGTTAGCGCTGAGCTGACTTCCGGGCGAGTGCGATGATTATCCATGCTGCTTGGATTTTCCCAGGAATCGGCCAATACGGTGCCGTCTGTCTCGATGACGGTGATGCGGATGGCTGTACTGGTGGAGATTTCCTTGATTTTATTATCCAGGCTATGGCGGTCATAGATGCCGCCGAGATATTCGCGGACGAATTGTTCTGTGATATGGGCGTGTGTTACCAGATGCGTCGTAAGATTTGAGATGTTATAACGATGAAAATACCAAAGAAAATAACTGCCTAATGCGGCAATTGTCAGAGTGATAAGCACGAGAAACACGCTTAATAGGCGGTTCCGAATCGATAAGTGAGCCATAGCAACCTCCTTGATGCACTAGTGCAGCGAATATAATTAGTTTATTCGCTCTTGCGGCAGACAAGACCTGTCAGCAAGTTGCGTTAACGCAATTTTAATGCAACGCTAACAAAAACGGCGCGGGCATGTAGTATGGTGTATTAAAGTGGATAGGAAGATGAAGTGTGGCTTCTGGAGGCGAAAATGGATACACATACCGAATTAGAAGAAATTATAACAAAACAGCAAATCCGAACCGTGCTGCAGCCGATTGTATCACTGGAAAGCGGCGTCGTTATGGGATACGAAGCGCTAAGTCGCGGGCCGGCAGGCTCAAGGCTGGAACGTCCGGACTTGTTGTTTGGCGAAGCAGAACAATGCGGTAAGTTGTGGGAACTTGAGCTTCTCTGCCGGGGTAAAGCGCTGGAACAGGCGAAGGAATTGCCTGCGTCCTGTCTGATGTTTATCAATGTTGATCCGAACAGCATTAAAGATTCCCGTTTTGAAAAAGGATTGACGTCAGAGCTTTTGAAGCAGCAGCAAATATCGGCCAGTTGCATCGTCTTTGAAATAACGGAGCGGACGGCAGTCGAGGATTACCGCCATTTTCGTCGTGTGTTGGAAAATTACCGCAGCCAAGGATACCAAATTGCAATTGATGATGCGGGCGCCGGTTGTTCTGGCCTGATGATGCTGGCGGAAACCCGGCCGCAATTTATTAAAATTGATATGGGGCTGGTTCGCGATGTAGACAAAGACTCCCTGCGTCAGGCGCTGCTCCGTTCAATTTGTGATTTTGCGCAAGTAGCCAATATGAAGGTCATTGCCGAAGGCATTGAGACGTTTGAAGAGTTAAAGGCTCTGATTTCAATCGGCGTATCGTATGGGCAAGGTTATTTGCTAAAACGACCGCAGATTGGTTTTTCCGATATTGAAGAAAAAATGCGGAATAATATTTGCGAAATGTATCGTCGCAAGCAGCAGGAAAGTTTTCATACCGCGATGACAATACCGATCGGCGAAATAGCCAGGCGTGATGAAGCGATAGAGCCGCAAATGACGGGGCGGGAATTGGCGGCGGCATTCGAGGCGATGCCGATGCTGCTTGGGGCGGTAGTGGCCGAAGGCGGACGGCCGACGGGGCTTTTGATGAAAAACAAGTTTCTCGGTTATCTGGCGACGCAATATGGCTTGGCGGTGTACGGAAACCGTCCGGTAAGTTTGATGATGGATCGCCACTCCCTGGTGGTCGAATATGATACGCCGCTAGAAAAGGTATCCACTTTTGCGACTTCACGTGCGGAAGAAAGTTTGTATGACTACATTATCATCACCAAAGACGGATACTATTGGGGCATCACGACGGTGAAAAGACTGCTGGAAAAAACGACGCAACTGGAAATTGCGCGTGCAAAGCATGCCAACCCGTTGACTGGGTTGCCCGGTAATCTGCTGATTGAACAAAAGTTAAAGCAGATGTTAATCGGCACGCAGCCGTTTGCGGCTCTCTATTTTGATCTAGACAATTTTAAGGCGTATAACGACACGTACGGTTTTGAACGCGGCGATCAATTGTTGTGTATGGTCAGCAGGATCATTGAACTGCAGGTGAAGGAAGGCACATGCGGGCGTGGTTTTGTCGGGCACATCGGCGGTGACGATTTTATTGCCGTGACGGACCGAACGGAAGCGGAAAGGGTATGCCAGCGAATCATAGTAGACTTTGATATCCAAGTGCAACAGTTTTTCAATGTCGATGATCGCGCAAACGGTTATATCACAGCGACGAATCGACACGGCATGGTGGAACGCTTTCCGTTGGTGTCTTTGTCGATTGCAGTGGTGGATGGGGGAAAGCAGTGGCCCGCCAATTTGGTGGATTTGGCCGAAAGGGCGGGCCGCATCAAAAAAAAGTGCAAGCTCGACTGGCGCAGCTGCTACCAAGTCGGTTGAACGAAATTAACCAAATCCTAACAATGGCGTAACATATGCTGCCGAGCAGCGCGTTATACTAGGAACAGATGAATGAGTTGCAATCATAAGGAGGATGTTCAAATGGTTAAATCGTGGAAGAAGATTGTCGCAGTGGGAGCCTTGATGACGTTGACGGCTGTATTTGCGGCCGGATGTGGTGCAAACAAGGAAGAAAAAGCGGCTAGTCAAGAAGTATCCGGTACAGTGACGGCGGCCGGTTCGACAGCATTGCTGCCCTTATTGAAGCCTGGTCAGGAAGAATTTCAGAAAAAGTTCAGCAAGGTGACGGTCAATATTTCTGGTGGTGGTTCGTTTACCGGACAAAATCAAGTTGCAGCTGGTGCAGTAAACATTGGCAATTCTGATGTGGCGTTGCAGGACACCTTGAAAGACAAGGGCTTGGTCGAGTACAAATTAGTTGGAATTCCGTTCGTATTCATAGCAAACCCGGATGTGAATGTCGATAATCTGACGCAGCAGCAAGCGGTTGATATTTTTAGCGGTAAAATCACGAACTGGAAAGATATTGGCGGCAAAGATCAGAAAATCACAATTATTCACCGGGCCAAATCATCCGGTTCGCGTAGTACGATTGAACAGGTCGTCTTGAACGGCGCTAACTTTACTGATAATGCGGTAATTCAAGACTCCAACGGCGCGGTTCGTGCTGCGATTGCCAGTACGCCTGGTGCGATCGGTTATGTCGACGCTGCGTATGTTGATCAGTCGATCAAAGCGATTTCCTATAACGGCGTGAAGTATTCAATCGACAATGTTGCCAATGGAACCTATCCGGTATACAGTTTCGGACGTATGTACACCAAAGGCGAAGCGACCGGTGCAGTGAAGGCGTTCATCGATTATGTCACCAGCGCCGAATTCCAAAATAGTTATGCGGAAAAGAACGGTTTCGTTCCGATGACGAAGATGAAAAAATAAAAGAGTGTTTGGCCTTGACCATGCCGCTAGCGGCATGGTCTTTTTTCTTAACAAAAACGTAACATGCCGTTAACGTGAACGGCGGGACGAAAGTCTATAATGAAAGCAAGAGGAAGAGGGGCAAAGGAGAATGAAGATGGAATCGTATTGTGAAAACGCAATGTTGGCAAAGGAGAACAAGGCGATGGCTGCGAAACAGTCTTTGCATGCACGAAAATTAATGGCGGATCGTTACGTGAGATATTTATTTTTGGCTTGTGCCATGTTGCTGACGGTGATTGTTTTGTCAATTATCGTTTTTATCGGACAACAGGGTTTGCAGACCTTCAGTACGGTCAGTCCGTTGGAATTTTTCTTTTCCGCGCGTTGGGATCCGATGGCCGGACAATTTGGCGCACTCAGCTTTATTGCCGGTTCGCTTGCGGTAACGCTGCTAGCCGTTCTTTTGGGTGGGCCGCTCGGCTTGTTGGGCGCGATCTTTATGGCGAAAGTTTCGCCGAAATGGGCGCGTGACATCTTGCGCCCGGCGACGGATCTTTATGTGGCTGTACCTTCTGTCGTTTATGGTTTTATCGGTATTACAATCTTGGTGCCGTGGATTCGTGAAACGTTTGGCGTCAGTACGGGCTTTGGCTTGCTGGCGGCCGGCATTATTCTCGGCGTTATGATATTGCCGACCGTGATCAGTATTTCAGAGGATGCGGTACGTTCGGTACCGGCTAGTTTGGAAGAAGCCAGCCTGGCGCTTGGCGCTACGCGCTGGCAGACGATTTGGCACGTCCTGCTGCCAGCGGCGCGTCCGGGAATCTTGACGGCGATTGTCCTTGGTATGGCGCGGGCAGTCGGCGAAACGATGGCCGTGCAGATGGTGATTGGCAATACGCCGCAACTCGTTGCGGGCCTTTTTCAACCGACATCGACGCTGCCGAGTGAGATTGTCGTAGAGATGGGCAACACTCCCTTTGGTACGCCATGGGGCAACTCCTTATTTATGATGGCGCTGGTTTTATTGGTGATGTCGCTGGTATTGATTCTTGCGATTCGTCGTTTGGGCGAAAGGAAGGTGGCAGTATGAAAGCGGCGGTATATGACAAACTGGCCACGATGATATTATGGTTGGCGGGATTTATGATTATTGCGATCTTAGCGGCTTTTCTTGGTTATATGCTATGGAAAGGGCTGCCGGTACTCAGCTGGGAATTTATTACCGGTCGTTCCAGCGACATTAGCGCCGGAGGCGGTGTCGGCGCGCAGTTATTCAATTCACTCTATATCTTATTGCTCTCGATGGGCTTTTCCTTGCCAGCGGCAATCGGCGCCGGCATTTACCTGGCTGAATATGCGCCGGATACCTGGCTGACGAAAGCGATACGCCTTAGCACCGAAAGTTTGGCGACGGTTCCTTCTATTGTCCTTGGTTTGTTTGGCATGATTCTTTTTGTGAATTGGCTGGGGCTTGGTTTCAGCATCATTGGCGGAGCCCTTACGCTTACCTTATTGAATTTACCTGTCTTGGTGCGCGTTACGGAAGAAGCGATCAAAACGGTGCCGCAGTCATACAGGGAGGCCAGCCTGGCCTTAGGCGCAACGAAACTGCAAACAATCTGGCGCGTCGTACTGCCGAATGCGTTAAGCGGCATCTTGACCGGCGTGACCCTCACGGCAGGGCGTGCGATCGGCGAAACGGCGATTCTGATTTTTACCGCGGGGACGACCGTCTCAAGGCATATGCCGGATTTCAATGTCATGGCTGGCGGCGAAACGTTGGCCGTGCATATGTGGTATGTCATGGCGATTGGTCTTGTGCCTGACAGGATGGACGTCGCGAATGGCGTCGGGGCTTTGCTGATTGCGGGGATTTTGGCTTTTAATTTATTGGTTCGCTTGTGGGAACGCCAGTTGGCGCAACACCAATAGCAGGAATTCCGCTTTTGCCCGGCGAATGATATGACAGTTGGTTATGTTATGCGAAGGTGGGATATCCATGAAGCAACGCCGGAAACGGTTTAGCTGGTTTCGTTTGCTTTGCGTTCTTTTGCTGGGCTATAGCCTTTATCTATGCGTCGAACAGCAAATGCAGCTGAGTGCGATTCGCTCTGAGCGCGACGCGACGCAGGCTAAATTGCAGCAATTGCAGCAAAGCAATGCGGATTTGAAAGAAGAAGCGGAATTATTGCAGCAACCTAAATATGTGGAGAAGTTAGCACGTGAGCAGCTTGGTTTGACCAAACCGGGCGAAGTGCTGTTCATGCAAGGGGAAAAGCAGCAGTAAAAGCATTCGTTTTATATATTATGTTTCTTCGGAAAACGTGTCTTGCTTATATTGACACTGTCGAACCGGGGGCGGTATAATGAGGATGCAAAAACAGTATGTTAAGGGGGAAGTCTGTTCGTATGTCCATTGAAGTTGGCAGCGTGGTTGAAGGGGTTGTCACCGGTATCACCAACTTTGGCGCCTTTGTGCAACTGCCGGGCGGCAAGGTAGGCCTAGTCCACATTTCAGAGGTGGCTGACGTCTATGTTCGTGATGTGAAAGACTTTTTAAAAGAGCAGGAGCAAGTCAAGGTTAAGGTGTTGTCAGTTGATGACCGGGGAAAAGTCGGATTGTCGATCAAACAGCTTCGCCCGCCGGTAGAACAGCAAAGCGAAGTCGTGAGAAGACCGCCGCCCAGCGAGTATCGCCGTCCGGTAAGAGTTGTCAATGCACCGTCTTTTGAGGACAAGCTGAGCAAATTTCTCAAAGACAGCGATGAGCGGTTGACTGACCTGAAACGTCATACCGATTCCAAGCGGGGCGGACGCGGCGCTGGTCGGCGCGACTGATATACCGCAGGCACATGAGGCACTCCGAAGGGGTGCCTCTTCTTGGTTGTTGGTCTGAAGCGGGAAAATGGAGGCTCTGATGCTAAAAGTAGTAAAGGCCGTCATTGAACGGCATAATATGCTGCAAACGGGCGATAAGGTCCTGGTGGCCTGTTCGGGTGGGCCGGATTCATTGGCGCTGCTGCATCTATTATGGCGATTGCAGCCGGTATTGTCGATTGAGGTTGCGGCCGCACACATGGAACATGGTTTTCGTGGCGTGGAATCAAAGGCAGAAGCTATTTTTGTCGAGGAATTTTGCAACGCACGGAATATCCCCTGCTTTTGCGAGGCGGTGGATATGCCGGATATTTTGCGGCGACAGGGTCTTTCGACGCAGGATGGCGCGAGACAAGTTCGCTATGCATTTTTGCGTCGCATTGCAAAAAAGTGGGGCGCCGCGCGCATTGCGACCGGCCATCAGCTGGAAGATCAAGGCGAGACCTTACTGCTGCATTTATTGCGCGGCGCCGGGCCGAAAGGTTTGGCCGCGATGCGTGAGGTTGCGGGCGATCTCATTCGACCGCTGTTGGGGATAAAGCGAGAAGCGATCGAAGCGTATTGCAGCGAACAAGGGCTTGTCCCGCAACGCGACAGTTCCAATGAAAAAACCTGCTACCAGCGTAATTGGTTGCGCCTGGAACTGATGCCTGCCTTGCGCCGCTACAATAATGCGTTGCCCGAGACGTTGCACAGGACGGCCCGTTTGCTTGGCGAGCAGCAGGACTACCTGCGCGCGCAAGCGCAAGAGGCGCTGGCGGAAGTGGCGACCTGGAAAGAGAAGGCGCTGCATCTAGCGGCAAAAGAACTTGGCGAAAAGCATGTGGCGCTGCAAAGGGAAATATTTCGCCTGGCGATAGAAAAAAAACGTGGACAGTTGACAGGAATAAGCTTTGATCATGTTGAAAGTTTGTTAGACATGCTGTCTTTACCGGTAGGGAGTCGGCGGGAATTGCCGGGCGACCTTCAGGCCAGGCGAACCTATCAGGGGATTTGCCTGGAAGCGAAGGGGCCGGAGACTAAGCTGCGCAGCCCATGGCCGGGAACTGTGCTTGCCGTGCCTGGGCGAAGCGAAGTGCCGGAACTTGGCATCGTCGTGCTCGCCGAACTTGGCTGTTTTACGGACGCGGAGCAAAGCGACAGCATCGTGCTTGCGCGGGAAACCGTAAAGGGCGATTTATTGCTTCGCACGCGCCTGCCCGGGGATCGTTTCCAACCGCTGGGTATGACAGGCAGCAAAAAGCTAAAAGATTTCTTTATTGACGAAAAAGTACCGCGGGAATTGCGGGATGACATTCCACTCGTCTGTGATGCGCTGGGAATTTTATGGCTGGTCGGTTTACGCCGGGCCAACAGAGCGTGCGCAAAAGAGAAAGAAGACAAATGCATCCGGCTCACTATTTATAGAAAACAGGAGGAACCAACGTGCACAATGATGTAGAGAAAGTCCTAATCAGTACAGAAGAATTAAAGCGGCGCATTGCCGAACTGGGCAAACAGATCAGTACGGAATACGCCGGCAAGGAAATCCTGATGATCGGAGTATTGCGCGGTGCAGTGTTGTTTATGGCGGATTTGGCGAGAGCCATTGAGCTGCATGTATCGATGGATTTCATGGCCGTATCGAGTTATGGGGCAGGAACGACTTCGAGCGGCGTGGTACGGATTTTAAAAGACTTGGACGAGTCGATCGAAGGCCGTCATGTATTGGTCGTAGAAGACATCATCGATTCCGGTCTGACGCTTAATTATCTGCTCGACAATCTGAGAAGCCGCAAGCCGGCGAGCATCAAACTTTGTACGCTGCTGAACAAGCCGGAGCGACGCAAGGTAGAAGTAAACATCGACTACAACGGATTTGACGTACCAGATTATTTTGTTGTCGGTTACGGCCTTGACTATGCGGAACGCTACCGCAATCTGCCGTATATCGGAATTCTGAAGCCGGAAGTGTATCAAGGCGACGAGTAATCTTGAGAAAAGGCATCTTTCGTGATATAATCGGATTCTATGAAATATACTGATTTCATAGAGTATTGTGTACTCCAGTGAGAGGAGGGCTATTTTGAACAAGTTTTTCCGGAATGTCAGCTTTTATTTGCTGATCATCATTATTGCCATTTCGATTATCGACTATTATTCGTCACGGACCACCAACAAGCAGGAGGTCAATTATAGCCAGTTCTTAAAGCAGTTGGACGAACGTAAGGTGGATCGGGTGACGATTGTAGACAATACGGTCGAGGGTTCGCTTAGCGACGGCACGAAGTTCATGACAATCGTACCGAATGATCCGACACTGATCGGCACGTTGCGGGAAAAAGGCGTTGACATCAAAGCGCAATTGCCGCCGCAGCCGCCGTGGTGGACCAGTATTTTCTCTTCGATCTTACCGATGTTGCTCTTGATCGGTGTTTGGTTCTTCATCATGCAGCAAACGCAAGGCGGTGGGAATCGAGTCATGTCGTTCGGCAAAAGCCGGGCTAAGATGCAGGGCGAAGAACGCATCAAAGTAACGTTTCATGATGTGGCCGGAGCTGATGAGGCCAAACAGGAATTGGAAGAGGTTGTCGAATTTCTTAAACAGCCGAAAAAATTCAACGATCTGGGCGCACGCATACCCAAAGGAGTCCTGCTCTTTGGACCGCCCGGTACGGGTAAGACATTGCTGGCCCGTGCAGTTGCCGGTGAAGCTGGCGTGCCGTTCTTCAGCATCAGCGGTTCCGATTTCGTTGAAATGTTTGTCGGCGTAGGCGCATCACGCGTTAGGGATTTATTCGAACAGGCCAAGAAAAATGCGCCTTGCATCGTCTTCATTGACGAAATTGACGCAGTCGGCCGTCAACGCGGCGCAGGTCTCGGCGGCGGGCATGACGAACGGGAACAAACGTTGAATCAGTTATTGGTCGAGATGGATGGGTTCGGCGTCAATGAAGGCATTATTATCATTGCAGCGACGAATCGTCCCGACATTCTTGATCCGGCGCTGTTGCGTCCGGGTCGCTTTGACCGCCACATCGTAGTGGATAAACCCGATGTCAAGGGGCGCTTTGAAATTCTCAAGGTGCATACCAAAGGCAAGCCTGTGGCCAAGGAGGCCAATCTTGAAGTGTTGGCGCGCCGGACGCCTGGGTTTACCGGAGCCGATTTGAGCAATCTGGTCAATGAAGCCGCTCTCTTGGCGGCGCGGCGCAACAAGAAACGCATTGAAATGGATGAACTCGAGGAATCCGTGGAGCGCGTAATGGCCGGACCGGAACGGAAAAGCAAGGTGGTTAGCGATAAGGATCGCCGCTTAACGGCGTATCATGAAGCGGGTCATGCGCTGATCGGCATCCTCTTACCGCATGCGGATCCGGTTCATAAAGTATCGATCATTCCGCGCGGTCGTGCAGGCGGCTATACGCTGATGCTGCCGAAGGAAGATCGCAACTATGCGACGCGTTCGGAACTTTTGGATCAATTGAAGGTCATGCTAGGCGGCCGCGTAGCGGAGGCGCTGGTGCTGAAAGAAATTTCCACTGGTGCACAAAACGATCTGGAGAGGGTCACCGGTCTGGCGCGTAAAATGATTTGCGAATACGGCATGAGCGAAAATATGGGGCCGATTACCTTCGGTCACAAACAGGAACAGCAAGTCTTTTTAGGCCGCGACATTTCTCGTGACCGCAACTATAGTGAAGAAGTAGCCTCGGCTATCGACCGCGAAGTCCGCTCTTACATCGAAGATGCCTACAACCGGACGGAAGCGCTGCTGAGCGAAAACATCGACAAGCTGCATTTGATTGCGGAAGCGCTGTTGGATCGTGAGACATTGGAAGGCAGCGAGCTTGATGAACTGTTGGAAAAAGGCGTACTGCCGAAGAAAATTATCGCGGACGCAGACGTTGCGGAAGTGCCTTTAGCGCAAGTCAAGTCGGAAGCGGCACCTGTAGTTGAAAACGTAGCGGCTCCGGAAACGGTTGCTGCTCAACCAACGGTGGAACCGTTGGTTGAAGCGAAAAAAGAATAAGATTCCGCTCTACGCGGAATAAAAGAACGGCCGTCTCATTGGCTTTGAGGCGGCCGTTTTCGTTTTTTCTCTGACGTAGACGCCAAAGGGGCTGCCTTCTTCGGTAAAAAAGATAGAAGGTTGACAATTGGTTAACGTGCATTTACTATATAGTTGACGAATGAAACGGGAGGAAAATGACGATGCGGGGAAAGATTTTGCAGCTGTTGCGTGATTTGGGCGAAGGTCATCTTTCTGGTGAAGAATTAAGCCGCCGGCTGTCTGTCTCAAGGACGGCCATTTGGAAACATATGCGGGCGCTGAAAGAAGAAGGGTATGAGATAGAAGCGCATGCCCGCAAAGGATACCGCCTTTGCCAGGCGCCGGATCGACTCTTGCCGGAGGAAATCCGGAACAAGTTGCAAACAAAGATTTTGGGCCAACATGGCATTGTACATCTTGATCAAGTCGACTCGACCAATAATGTGGCGAAGCAGGTAGCGGCGCAAGGCTGCCCGGAAGGCTTGCTGGTCGTAGCGGAAGAACAAACGCTAGGGCGCGGCAGGTTGGCGCGAGGCTGGTTTTCGCCGCCAGGGCGAGGGGTTTGGCTGTCCGTAGTTCTCAGACCTCCGTTCGCGCCGCAGGAAGCGCCAAAATGTACGTTGATGGCGGCCGTGGCGACTGCTAGGGCCATTCGGAAAGTAAGCGGCGTCGCATGCGGCATAAAATGGCCGAATGATATCTTGTGGCAGGGGCGCAAAATAGTTGGCATCCTGACGGAAATGAGTGCGGAGATGGATGCGATCAACTATGTTGTCATCGGTATGGGGATCAATGTGAACATCGCGCAAAACGACTTCCCCAGTGAATTGCAGGATATCGGCATTTCGTTGGCGACGGTTGCCGGACATGAAATCAGTCGGGTGGATGTCTTGCAGGCGCTGCTTATCGAGTTGGAAGCTGTCTATGCGCAAGTGATGCGCGAAGGCTTTAGCCCGCTCTTAGCGGCGTGGCGCGAGCTTTCGGTCACGTTGGGAGAAATAGTTACGGTAAGCGGTGTTAAAGAAGAGTTTGTCGGCCTTGCGCAAGATATCGACGAGGATGGTGCGCTTTTGGTGAAGACGGAGAAAGGATTGCGACGCGTCCTGGCTGGAGACGTGTCGATTCGAGCGCAAAAAGGAGTGGAGCGAAAATGAATGTGCGTGAAATGACGCTTGCGGCTTTGTTTGCCGCGCTATTGGCGGTGAGTTCTCAGTTTTCCATCACCTTAGGGGCGGTACCGCATACGCTGCAGGTTTTTGTCGTGATCTTGGCGGGTTTAGTGCTTGGCGCGCGACTCGGCGCGATTAGCGTAGCCTTGTGGATTGTAATTGGCTGTTTTGGATTGCCGGTCTTTTCACAGGGCAAGGCAGGGGCCGCGGTGTTGTTAGGCCCGACAGGCGGTTTTCTGATTGGCTTTGTCGTATGCGCTTACCTTGTCGGTCGTTATGCGCAAGGACGTGAGATTACTTCGTTTGGAAGCGCCATTGCAATATTGACAGGAGTGGGTGCAGTTTATATACTAGGGTGGGCAGGTTTTATGGCTAGTTTTGAGTTTTTCCTTCACAAACCGATGACGTGGGAAAAGGCGGCGTCACTTGTAATCCTTCCTTTTCTGCCGTTTGATCTTGTAAAAGCCGTCATGGCCAGCTATCTGGGCATGCGGGTGCGTCAATCGTTGCTGAAGGCCGGCCTGACCGTGGCGAATAAGTGATTCTGGAGGATTTCAATCATGCTTCTGGTGTTTGATATCGGCAATACTAACATCGTTCTTGGGGTTTACGACGGAGAAGAACTTTTGTCTCATTGGCGCATTTCGACCGATCGGCAAAAAACGGGCGATGAATACGGTATGCTGATAAATAACCTGTTTACGTATGGCGGTTTAAGTATTGCGAATATCGATTCCATAATCATTTCATCGGTTGTGCCGCCATTGATTGTGCCGTTGGTCAAGATGTGTCAGCGCTACTTCAAGGTCGAGCCGTTGGTTGTCGGACCGGGCGTTAAAACAGGAATTTGTATTAAATATGAAAATCCTCGTGAAGTCGGCGCTGACCGGATTGTAAATGCAGTCGCTGCGGTTCATCGCTATGGCGGTCCGCTTATTATTATCGATTTTGGTACGGCGACCACTTTTTGTGCAATCAGTGAAACAGGCGCTTATTTAGGCGGTGCGATCGCACCGGGAATCGGAATTTCAACCGAAGCGCTCTTCCAGCGTGCGGCGAAATTACCAAGAATCGAGTTGGTCACGCCTAAATCGGTGATCTGCCGCAATACGGTAACGAGCATGCAGTCCGGCATTATTTTTGGCGCTGTCGGCCAGGCGGATGAAATTGTTCGCCGCATGAAGGAAGAAATGGGACAAGAAGCGTTTGTCGTTGCTACGGGTGGTCTGGCAAATTTGATTGCGCAGGAATCGAAGACGATTAATGCGGTTGAACATTTCTTAACCCTCGAAGGCCTCAGAATCATCTATGAACGCAACCAGTAAAATCGTTTGCATGAGATAACGGCATCCGGCCCAATTCCGGGTGCCGCTTGCTATTTTTAATAACGTAGGAGAAAGAAATGAAGATCGGTAAGCTTGTTTTAGAAAATCCGGTAATTCTTGCGCCGATGGCGGGGGTTACGGATCAACCATTTCGTTTGTTGGTGCGCGAGATGGGGTGTGGTTTGGTTTATTCGGAAATGGTCAGCGATATGGGCCTGGTTTACCAAAACGAACGAACATTGGAAATGCTGCGCATCGAAAAGAAAGAACGTCCGGTTGCGCTTCAAATATTCGGCTCAGATCCTGCGGCAATGGCCAAAGCGGCTAAGATTGTTGCCGCAGTAGAACCTGAGATCATCGATATCAATATGGGTTGTCCGGCGCAGAAAATCGTTAAAAACGGTGAAGGATCCGCGTTGATGCGGACGCCGGATTTGGCATATCGCATCATGGCTGCGGTCGTTGAAGCGGTCGATATCCCGGTGACGGTCAAAATCCGCTCCGGCTGGAACTTAGAAAACCGCAATGCGGTGGAGATGGCGAAGCTGGCGGAACAGGCCGGCGTTGCCGCCATCGCCGTGCATGGCCGAACGCGCGAACAATTTTACTCCGGTCAGGCGGATTGGGACATCATTAAAGCGGTGAAAGAGAGCGTGTCCATTCCGGTCATCGGCAATGGCGACATACGCAGTCCGCAGGATGCGGCGCGGATGCTGAAAGAAACCGGTTGCGACGCGGTGATGATTGGCCGCGGCGCACAGGGGAACCCCTGGCTCTTTCGCCAGGTGGTCCGTTATCTGGCGGACGGCACGCTGTTGCCGGGGCCAAATTTGGATGAAAGAATCGATATGGTATTGCGTCATTTGGACATGCTGACGGAACATAAGGGTGAATATATTGCCGTAAGGGAAATGCGTTGCCATGCGTCCTGGTATACGAAAGGGTTGCGGCGTGCGTCCGAACTGCGCCTGCGCTTTAATCAGGCGCAGAGCAAAGCGGATTTTGCCGCCGTCATGGCGGAATTCAAACAATAAGGGAGGACGCCGAATGGAAGCGATGTTGGTCCTGCCGGTAGCCAATGGAATATTGCCGCGGCCGGGCGGCGGCATCATTGCCGGCGTCTTTTTGCCGGAACAGGGCGGCGATGCGCTGTTTCAAGTGGGCGCGAAAAATGAAGTCTTGCTTTGTCCTTGGCAGGCGGAAGAGGAGAGTCTCTATCCGGTGGGGGTCAGTGCTCGCATCAGGGAAATCTCTCAGGAACAGGCGGTTGCAGAAGACGGTACGCCGCTTGTCGTTTATTTGGCGACGCTCGAAGGCTGCGAACACGTACGCTGGCATAGTCTGCGGGAAGAGGATGGTTACTTTTTTGCCGGACAGCTAAAGCGGATGAATTTTCGTCAAAGCCGCAAGACATATCCGGTGATTTCCGGCGCCGGTTGGCTGCCGCAAGGCGGTTATACCGAGTTTAGAAGTGAAGCTGATTTGCCGGTGACGATTTACGGCACCGATCTGGAGAGCGAGCGGGAAGTCAGCGTGAGCGCGAATCTGGGCGGACTGGTCTCGAAAGAGCAGGCGCACACGATCGAACATGCCATCATTCGCGCGCTGAGCGGCTATGGCTTGTGCACGGCGAAGACGTTGCTGATGTCGGTGATTCGCGAAACGACGGAGTTGAAGCAGTCGGTTGAAAACAGCATCCGGTTTACCTTGCCGGAAATCATCGGGCATACCGATAGCGGCATTTGCGGAAATCCGATGACGAATCTGGCCCGCTTTTATCTGGCGCGCGATTTTACCGACAACCTTAGAGGCGGTAAAGGAATGGCGCGTTCATTAAGCGAGGCGCGGCGCAAGACGATGTCGGAGCTGACCGGTGAAATCGGGCTTAGTTTAGCGCCGGGTCTTAGGGTCATGCAGGGTTTGAAAAAAGGCATGAGCCATGATGATACGGTCTTGCAGCTTAAGACATATCAGCAAGTCATCGCCCGTTTTCCGTTTGATCCTTGGGGGTAATAAGAAAAAATTCACGTGTTATTTTACGGAAAGAATGGTAGAATAACTATGTGCGCATTTATGCGCACAATAGAAATGACGGGATGGTTTCCTATGTTGCTTCGAATTGGAGACAAAATTGTTAACCGTAATAAAATTTATCAATTAGTCGATGACATGTTGGATATGCGTCGTCAAGGCTTTTCACAGCAGGAAGCGGCGAATTCACTTGGCATCGATCGTAGCTTGGTTTCAAAACTGGAAACGGTCGGGGAAGTGCGCAAAGGAGCCCGTTTGGCACTGGTCGGATTTCCTATTGAAAATTGCCAGGAACTACGCCAAATTTCTGAAGAAGAAGGCGTAGATTTCGTTCTGCTGATGTCGGAAAAAGAACGTTGGAATTTTTTACAAAGCAAGAGCGGCGTAGAGTTGTTTAATGGCTTGATGGAAATTATGGCGACTTTACGTAAATATGACATTATCATCATGCTGGGATCAAACCTTAGGATCAAGCTGATGGAGACGCTGCTTGATAAGGCTGTGATTGGTTTGCAGATCGGCGAGTCTCCGATTGAGGATGACCGCTATGTTGATCCGGAACGCTTGCGTAGTTTGATAAGAGAGTTGGTAGTTTAATGGAAAAGCATGTGGTCAGCATCAGTCTGGGTTCGTCGAGCCGCAATCACGTGGCAGTCAGCGAATTTGCCGGACAGAAAGTCCGACTGGAACGGATCGGGACTGATGGCGATAAAGCCGCAGCTAAAGCTTTGCTGCGGCGACTGGACGGTCAAGTGGATGCGTTCGGTCTGGGCGGTACCGATTTATTTATTTATGCAGGAAACCGCCGTTATACCTTTCGGGAGTCGGCTGAAATCGCGGCGGTTGCAAAGGAAACGCCGATTGTTGACGGCAGCGGCCTGAAGAATACGTTGGAACGGCGCGTCATTCGCCAGTTGGCAAAAGACGGCATTGTTCAATTTAAGGGCAAGCGGGCTCTGATGGTGTGCGCGGTTGACCGTTTTGGCATGGCGGAAGCCTTAGAGGAAGTGGGCTGCATCAATAGCTATGGCGATCTGATGTTTGGCCTTGGCCTGCCGCTTCCGCTGCACAGCCTGAAGGCGCTGGATCGTCTTGCGCGGATCTTGGCGCCGGTTGTGACGCGACTGCCCGTCAGTCTTTTTTATCCGACAGGCGAAACGCAACAGGAACGACGACCTAAATTTGCTGCGGCGTTTAACGCTGCAGACATTATTGCCGGTGATCTTCATTTTATCCGGCGCTATATGCCGGATCGGCTGCCAGGAAAAATCGTCATTACGAATACGGTGACGGACAAAGACAAAGAACTGCTGCGGCAAAGCGGCGCATCGCTTCTGATTACAACAACGCCCGAACTTGACGGTCGTTCCTTCGGGACGAATGTGATGGAAGCGGTGCTTGTCGCGATGGCGGGTAAAAAGGCTGCGGAACTGACTGCGCAAGATTATGAAGCGTTATTGGATCGTTTGGCCGTCAAACCGCGCATTGAGTGCTGGACGTAAGGGGAAGGGGAGGAATAAGATGGAAAAATTCGCCTTTATATTGCATCCGTTGGCAGCCAAAGATTTCGGACGGAAGTTTTCGATTTGCCAGCGCTTACCCGATGGTGTCATTGAAGGAATCATTCGTCATGTGCCGTCGTTTAAGGCGTCTCATATAACCGGAATTCAATCGGCCCACGCAGAAGCGGAAGGCTGGTTCATGGCGTGTCCGCTGACGACGCGTCAAATGATAGAATTGCCGGAAGAGTTAGTGTTGAAAAAAATCATTCAGGCCGGCAAAGCGGCTGAAAAATTGGGCGCGAAGATCGTCGGCCTCGGTGCATTCACCTCGATTGTCGGCGATGCCGGGATTACGATTGCACAAAATTTGGATATTGCCGTGACCACCGGAAACAGCTATACGGTGGCGACTGCGCTGCAGGGAACCCGCCAGGCGGCGAAGGTGATGGACGTCGATTTGCGTCAGGCGAATGTCTTGATTCTCGGGGCAACCGGCTCGATCGGAGCCGCCTGTGCGCGAATTTTGGGACGGGAAGTGCGCAACCTAACGCTCGCGGCGCGGAATGAACAGCGTTTGGAACAGCTGGCGCAAGAGCTGTATAAAGAAAGCGGCTGCAGTGCAAAAACAACTTCGCAAGTGAAGACGGCGGTCCGAGCGGCCGATATCATCATTGCGGTCACCAGCGCGCTCGATACGATCATCGAACCGGAAGACCTGAAACCGGGCGCAATTGTCTGCGACGTGGCCAGACCGCGCAATGTGTCGCGCCAAGTGGCGGAAAAACGCAACGATGTCTTAGTGATTGAAGGCGGCGTCGTCGAGGTGCCGGGAAATGTCGACTTTGGTTTGCAGTTCGGTTTTCCGCCGGGAACCGCGTATGCGTGTATGGCGGAAACGATGATTTTAGCGCTGGAAGGACGCTATGAGCCTTTTACGCTGGGGCGTGAATTATCGGTTGAGCAGATTGAAACGATTGCCAAACTGGCAGAGAAACATGGTTTCAAGCTAGCTGGTTTTCGCAGCTTTGAAAGAGCGATCACGGAACGGGAAATCGAAATCATCCGCAAAAATGCGCTGCAGAGTCAGCAACGCAGGGTGGGCGCTAGAGAGATTGGTTGAATAAGTTAGAAAATATTGACAAGCTAGCGGATTAAACCTATAATTAGTTGCATAAAAGAAGCAGGCTATGCCTGCGCCAAGTGTCAAGTCATCACTTGACACTCTTTCTATTGTTTGGCTGGTCTATAGGCAGCCAAACAACTTTATATTGTAAATGACAGCAGAAGTGATTATGAATTACGAGCAAAAGGGGAGCTGGAACAGATGGCAGAAAAGGAAGTCATCCTAACTGCGGAAGGCTTGAAAAAAATCGAGACCAAGCTGGAATATCTTAAGGCGATACGTCGTCGTGAAGTAGCAGAACGGATCAAACAAGCGATTGAATTTGGCGACATTAGCGAAAACTCGGAATATGAGGATGCTAAGAACGAACAGGCTTTCATCGAAGGCGAGATCCTGACGCTGGAGAAAATGCTGCGCAACAGTAAAGTACTGGATGGTGCGGCAATCGGCACTGAAATGGTCGCCCTTGGCTGTACGGTCACTTTGAAAGACTTGGAATATGGCGACAAGCTGAAATACACGCTCGTCGGATCGGCAGAAGCGGATCCGTCCGAGTTGAAAATTTCGAATGAATCGCCGGTCGGCGAAGCGATCTTGGGACAGAAAGTCGGCAGCGTCATCGAAGTGAATGTACCTGCAGGAATTTTGCAGTATGAGATCATAGATATCGAGCGTGAGTAGGAGACGGTAATATGGCAGAGAATACTACGACATCCGGGCAACCGGAAGAATTAAACGAACAAATGAAAGTGCGGCGCGAAAAAATGGCTGCACTGACGGAAAAAGGCTTGGAGCCGTTTGGCCGTCGTTATGATGTAACGCATCATGCGGCCGAGATTGTAGCGGAGTTTGAAACGCTGGAAGGACAAACCGTGAGTCTGGCCGGTCGCATGATGACCGTACGCGGTCATGGCAAAACGACGTTTGCACATGTTCAGGACATGAGCGGCAAGATTCAAATTTATCTGCGCCAGGATGCACTTGGCGAAGAGGCGTATGAAATATTACAACTGGCGGATATCGGCGATATTCTTGGCGTTACCGGGCAAGTGTTCCGTACGCAAAAAGGCGAAATCAGCATCAAGGTGGCATCCTTTGAAATCTTATCCAAGGCGCTTAGACCCTTGCCGGAAAAATGGCATGGCTTAAAAGACGTGGAAACACGTTACCGTCAGCGTTATCTGGATCTGGTTGTCAATCCGGATGTGCAAAAGACGTTTATTGCGCGCAGTAAGATTTTAAAAACACTGCGCAATATTCTTGACGGACGCAACTTCCTAGAAGTGGAGACGCCGATTCTGCATCCGATCGCCGGCGGGGCGGCGGCGCGTCCGTTTGTTACCCATCACAACGCGCTGGATATGAAGCTCTATATGCGGATTGCGCCGGAACTGTATCTGAAGCGACTGATTGTCGGCGGTTTTGAACGCGTTTATGAACTGGGTCGCGTGTTCCGTAACGAAGGAATTTCAATTAAACATAATCCGGAATTCACTATGGTAGAGCTGTATCAGGCTTATGCAGATCATGAAGATCTGATGCGTTTGACTGAAGAAGTGGTTGCCGGAATTGCGCAGGAAGTCTTAGGGACGACTAAGATTACTTACCAGGGACAGGATATTGAATTGGCTCCGCCTTGGAATCGAATTACAATGCCGGATGCGATTTTAAAATATTCCGGAGTTGATTTCCGCAATGTGAAAGATTTGGCAGAAGCGCGTAAGCTGGCGGATCAGCTTGGCGTAAAATATGAAAAGAAGCAAGGCATCGGCGGCATTGTGAATAATGTCTTCGAAGAAGTGGCGGAAGCAAAACTGATCCAACCGACTTTCGTCATGGGTCATCCGACCGAGATATCACCATTGGCTAAGCGCAACAAAGAAAATCCGGAAATTACCGATCGCTTTGAAGCGTTTATCTTCGGGCGCGAAGTTGCCAACGGGTTCTCTGAACTGAATGACCCGATCGATCAGGAAGAACGTTTCCAAGGTCAGGTTGAACAGCGCGAGTCTGGTGATGATGAAGCGCATATGATGGATCGGGATTATGTAACGGCTTTGGAACACGGTCTGCCGCCTACGGGCGGACTGGGCATCGGCATTGATCGTCTGGTGATGTTCTTGACCGACAGTCACTCCATCCGCGACGTTCTGCTGTTCCCGCACATGCGTCATAAAGAGTAAGCGAACCAGACAGACGGCCGTGAGGTCGTCTGTCTTTGTCAATGGGCGAAGCGGAGCGCTGCGCGTGCTTGCAGGGACGCGATGGTGTTTCAACATGAAGATTTGAAGAAAAAAGAAAGAGGGACGAGTTTTGGCAGTATAAAGATCTTCCCTTCTACAATATATCTAAAATCTTAACGAAAACGGAAACTAGCTGTTAGCGAAGCATTTTTTTTGTTATAATAATTTCATTGGTGTATTTTGGCTGGCGACGGTCAAGGTGCGAACAGTAAGAGGAGGAAGACAAATGAGAGTATCACACCTGTATGCTCCCACCCTGAGAGAAACACCGGCAGACGCCGAAGTTGTAAGCCATCAGCTGATGTTGCGGGCCGGAATGATCCGCAAAGTGGCGCCTGGCATTTATAATTACCTGCCTTTAGCCTGGCGGGTATTGCGTAAAGTATCGCAAATCATCCGTGAGGAAATGGACGCAAAAGGCGGCCAGGAATTAATGATGCCGATTGCACAACCGGCGGAACTCTGGCAGGAAACCGGGCGTTGGGATGTTTATGGCGACGAAATGTTTCGTTTGAAGGATCGTCACGGTCGCGACTTTTGTCTTGGACCGACGCATGAAGAAATGATCACAACGCTGGTGCGTCAGGATGTTCGTTCCTATCGCCAGTTGCCGATTATGCTATACCAGATCCAAGACAAGTTTCGCGACGAAATCCGCCCGCGCTTCGGCCTGATGCGCGGACGCGAGTTCATCATGAAAGACCTTTACTCGTTCGACCGGGATGATGAAGGCTTGAACAAGAGTTACTGGGATATGCATGATGCATACAGCCGCATCTTTACCCGCTGCGGTTTGACGTATCGTGCGGTAGAAGCCGACTCCGGCGCAATCGGCGGCAGCGGTTCGCATGAATTCATGGTGCTGGCCAATTCCGGTGAAGACGATGTTTGTTTCTGCGACGAATGCAATTACGGCGCCAATACCGAGCGGGCTGAAATGCATCCGATTGAAGCGACAAAAGAACCCATGAAGGAACTGGAAATCGTCAATACGCCGAATTGCAAGACGATGGAAGAAGTCGCTGAATTCTTAGGCTTTAAACCGGAACATGCGATTAAAGCGTTGGCCTTTTATTCGGACAAAGGTCCGATCCTGGCTTTGGTGCGCGGCGATCACGAAGTTAACGAAATTAAATTGAAGAATAAATTGGATTGTCTGTTCCTGAACATGGCGGATGCGACCGTCATCAATGACCTGATGGGCAGTGCGGGCGGCTATCTGGGACCGATCGGCATCAGCAAGGAAACGATCGTCGTTGCTGACAATACGGTTATGAACATGTGCAATACCGAGTGCGGCGCTAATAAACTTGATCATCATTATATCAACGTCAATCCGGGAAGAGATTTCAAACCCAATATTGTAGCGGATATCCGCTTGATTCGTAAGGGCGATCCCTGCCCGCGTTGCGGTGCGCCAGTGGATATTAAGCGCGGTATTGAGGTCGGACATATTTTTAAATTGCAGACAAAATACAGCGCAAAGCTGAATACAATCTTTGTCGATGAAAACGGCGAAGAAAAGCCGATGGTTATGGGCTGTTACGGCATCGGCGTCGGTCGTACGATGGCGGCTTCGATCGAGCAGAACAACGACAAGGACGGCATCATCTGGCCGGTTGCGATTGCGCCGTACCATGTGATTATCGTTCCGGTCAGCATCGCCGATGAGGCGCAACGGACGATTGCGGAAAAAATGTACAAAGAATTGAATGCAGCCGGCCTGGAGACGGTACTTGACGACCGCGACGATCGTGCCGGCGTTAAATTCAAGGATGCCGACCTGATCGGTTATCCGCTGCGCATTACGATTGGACCAAAGGCGCTGAAGGAAAATAAAGTCGAATGCCGTGTGCGTAAGACGGGCGAGGTGCATTTGATCGATGTCGATACGTACCTGAGCGATGTTCAGGCGTTATTTAAACAACTCTAATAAAAAAGAGCAAACAGCCGGCCGAAGGGCGGCTGTTTGCTGCGAAGAGGAGCGATAAACATGAAAGTACAGCAATCAGCAGAGGCTTTTTCCGAGGCGAAACAATATATTCCCGGCGGCGTCAACAGTCCGGTGCGTTCATTCGGCAGTGTCGGCGGAACGCCCCGTTTCATCGAACGCGGTCAAGGCTGCCGGATTTACGATGTGGACGGCAATGAATATATCGACTATGTCTTATCCTGGGGGCCGATGATTCTCGGTCATGCCCATCCGAAAGTCATTGCGGCGATTCATGAGGCAGTGGATAACGGCACCAGTTTTGGCGCGCCGACTCTAGTGGAAACGGTACTGGCCAAACTTGTCAACAAAGCGATCCCGTCAATGGAAATGGTGCGCATGGTCAACTCCGGCACGGAAGCGACTATGAGTGCGCTGCGTCTGGCGCGGGCGTATACAAAACGGAATAAAATCGTCAAATTTGCCGGCTGCTACCATGGTCATCATGACAGTCTGCTCGTCAAAGCCGGTTCGGGCGCAATGACATACGGCGTGCCGGACAGCCCTGGTGTTCCGGCCAGCATTGCCGGAAATACGCTGACCGTCGCCTTTAATGACAAGGCGGCGATGGAAGAAGTCTTTGCAAAGGACGGCGGTGATATTGCTGCAGTGATCATTGAAGCCGTGCCGGGCAATATGGGACTGATTCTGCCGCAGGAAGGGTATCTGCAATTCGTAAGGGAAATCACCGCGCGCTATGGCGCTCTTTTGATCTTTGATGAAGTCATGACCGGGTTTCGCGTTGCGCTTGGCGGCTGCCAAGCCGTATTCGGCATTAAGCCGGATCTGACCTGCCTCAGTAAGATCATTGGCGGCGGTCTGCCGGTCGGCGCTTATGGCGGACGCCGTGAAATCATGGAACAGATTGCGCCGCTTGGCGCGGTATATCAGGCGGGCACGTTAAGCGGCAATCCTCTGGCAATGTCGGCGGGTGCAAAAACATTGCAGCTATTGATCGAGACAAAAGGATTGTACGAAAAAGTCACCGCCATGTCGCTGAAGTTGGCGACCGGCTTGCAGCGCGCTGCACAAAAGCAGGGCGTGATCGTTCAGGCACATGCCATTGGCGGTATGTTCGGCATCTTCTTCAATGACAAAGCGGTATATGACTATGAGACCGCAAAGACTTCGGATGTCGGCGCGTTCAATGTCTATTTCCATGCAATGCTTGAACAGGGAATCTACCTGTCGCCGTCACAATTTGAAACCTGCTTCATGTCCTATGCACATGGAGAAACTGAAATCGAACGGACACTGCAAGCGGCGGAAGTTGCTTTTGCTAAAGTGGCAGAATACCAAGCTGCCAAGGCGAAATAGTTCCGACGGATGCGGCAGAGAGGGGAGCAATCAGCTGATGATGCAGACGCCTTTGCGAATATCCTTTGAACAGGTTTTAGAAAATATCAATGAAGCAATATGCGTTGTTGATAAAGACGCGGTAGTTACTTATATCAATAAGAGCTTCGAAGCGACATACGGGATCAAAAGAGGAGAAATCGTCGGAAAAACGGTACATACCTTTTTCCCGAATGCATTATGTCTGAAAGTTCTGCAGCAACGCAAAGCAGTTGAATATGTCGAACATCGACCGCGCGAAGGCAATGTGGTCATGATCAGCTCTATTCCAATCTATGAGAATGATGCACTGATCGGCGCCGTTTCGATCGATCAGGACATCACGGAAATTCGTAGGATTAGCAATGAGCTGGAAGAGGCGAAGAACCGGATTAAGTACTTGGAATATGCGGAAGAAATCATTCAGACGATTCATGGCAAGAGCGGCTTTCAAAAAGTGCTGTACAAGAGCAAGCTGATGTACGATCTGATCATGCTGGCGCAACGTGTTGCGGAAAGCGATGCGTCAGTGATGATCGTTGGTGAAAGCGGTACGGGCAAGGATTTGTTTGCCCAGGCGATTCACGGCGAAAGCATGCGTAAGGAACGTCCGTTTGTGGTTGTCGATTGCAGTTCGATTCCGGCTATGCTGATGGAAAGTGAATTGTTCGGCTATGAAGCCGGCGCCTTTACCGGCGCCAATAAAAAAGGCAAGCAGGGTAAATTCGAAATTGCCAATGGCGGAACGATTTTTCTCGATGAGATTGGCGAATTGCCGCTTGAGATGCAGTCGAAATTGCTTAGGGTCTTGGAAAGTCAGGAATTTTACCGGGTTGGCGGCGTGAAGCCGATCAAGGTGGATGTGCGGGTGATTGCTGCGACGAACCGAGCGCTTGTCTCCATGCTGTCGCAGGGAACTTTTCGCAAGGATCTCTATTACCGTCTGAACGTTTTCACGTTAAAGATACCGGCGCTGCGAGAACGTCCGGATGACATTCCGCTCCTGATCGATTTTTATCTTAAGCGTTATTCGGTGCTCAATAACCGAATTATTGACCGCATCGATCCTGAAGTGACGGCGATTCTGCGCCACTATCACTGGCCGGGCAATGTGCGCGAATTGAAAAATGTTATGGAGCGTCTGGTCGTACTAGCGGATGGGAATTCGATATCGGCAAAGCAGTTGCCGATGGTCTTGGAAAATCTGCAGCGCCTGGAGGATGGCGAAAAGCCGGAACTGGCTGCGCAGTTTAAGACATTGTTAAAACTGGAAGAGACCTTGTTTGCGGCGGAACAGCAGGCGATTATGCGAGCGCTCGAAGCCGCTGGGAACAATAAGGCCAAAGCGGCGAAAATACTTGACATACCAAGAAGCACGCTTTATTATAAATTACAAAAGATGGAAACGAAAAAAAGCAATGCATAGCTTAGAAGTGTCCAATAAATTGACGCGTGTCAGTTTATTGGACACTTCTTTCTTTTTCTAGAAAAAATAGGGAATAGAAGCTTGTCTAAAGGAATAAATTAGAAAAAAGTGTCAGAATGCTGACGGTTTTTTTACAATAATCAGATAAGTTAAAAAACAACGATAGATAAAATATTTAGCTTAAAAATAGTGAGTAAATGGATAGGGGTGAAAAAAGCGGTAAAGTGAGAGAAAAAATGCGAAAATGCCATAAAACAGCTAAATTTGCAAAGTAAAAAGGAGTTGGCATGATAATTGCGTTATGTATAAGCGGGGTATAGTGAAGGAGGTGAGATGGAGAGATGAGCAAGTTATATCAACTGCGCTTGCAGCAGCATATCGGCGCACCGTGTACGCCTGTCGTCGCGGTCGGCGATCAGGTGGAACGGGGGCAACTGATTGCGACGCCGCCGAAACTTGGCGCTAAGATTCATGCCAGCGTAAAAGGGAAGGTCGTAGGTATCACGGAAACAGAAATCACGATTGAAGCGGCGGATAACCAACCGAATACGTTCGTGCCGATTAAAGAGGGCACTATCGTTGAGATGATTGCCGAAGCAGGAATTGTGGGAATGGGCGGCGCCGGATTTCCGACGCATGTCAAGATGAACATTGATTTGCAGGGCGGCGTGGTCATTGCTAACGGCGTCGAATGCGAGCCGCTGCTGAAACATAATGTGAAGCAGATGAAGGAGCAGGCGGCCACGATGTATCGCGGACTCAAGTATGCAATGGAAGCGACCCGGGCGGCGAAGGGGATTTTTGCCGTTAAGGCCAAGAATAAGGATGCGGTAGCCGCGTTGAATGCGGTGATTGATGATCCGCGTATCGAAGTGAAAACGTTGCCGGATATGTATCCAATGGGTGAGGAGAGAGCCATCGTCCGTGAAATCCTTGGCGTGGTCTTGGCTCCGGATCAGCTGCCGTCGGCAGCGCAAGCCGTGATCAGCAATGTGGAGACTCTTGTGAAAATCTGCGAAGCAGTCGAATTGAAAAAACCGGTACTAAGCAAGAGTTTGACGGTAGTCGGTCAATTGAAAAACGGCCGTCAATCGATGGTGTTTGAGAATGTTGCAATCGGTACTCCAATCAGGGCATTGATCGAACAGGCAGGCGGCATTGATGGAGCTTATGGCGAAATCATTATGGGCGGGCCGTTTACAGGACAGAGTGTCGATTTAAACGCGGTTGTCACCAAAACCAGCGGCGGCATCATCGTTACCATGCCTTTACCGAATGAAAGACGCAAGATGGGGCTTTTGGTCTGTGCCTGCGGCGCTAATGAAACACGCCTGCGGGAACTGGCCGATAAGATGGGAGCGCCGGTTGTCGGCGTACAGCGCTGTAAACAGGTGATGGATGTAAAAAATGCCATTAAGTGCGAAAATCCCGGCAATTGCCCGGGGCAAGCGGAAAAAATCCTTAAATTGAAAAAGGCTGGAGCTGAAGTGGTACTGGTCAGCAATTGCAGCGACTGTACCAATACGGTCATGGGCGTAGCTCCGAAATTAAAAATCCCCGTATATCACCATACCGACCATGTCATGCGGACGGTGGGACATCGCCTTGTAAGGCGCTTGAAGACGGAGGAATAGGAAAGCAGAAGGAGGTATAAACGATGTCGATTACCAAGGAAACTGCGGCAGAGCACAAGAATGATCCGGCAGTGGTTTGCTGTCTGACAACTGCCGGTACGGTCATCAGTCCTGCCGACTTGGAAGACCCGGGCATTTTCCCGGATCTTGAAGATTCGGGGCTTTTGACGCTGCCTGCAAATGTGGCTAAGATTGGCCAGGTCATCGGAGCGAAACTGACAAAGACGGTTGACGCATTGACGCCGCTGACCGGTGAATTTCTGGAAGGCATGCAGGAGATGGCAGGAGAGGCTCCTGCGGCAAAAGTAAAGGCGGCGCCGGAAACAAGCGCTCCGCAGGTGCAGCAGCCAGCGGCCGCGACCATGTCATCCGGCGGAATGATTCGCATTCATATCGAAGAAGGCAAAGGCATCAACCTCGAATTTCCGGCAGTCGTCATGAGCGGCAATGCTCCTGCGGCTTCGGCGAGCCAAGCTGCGCTCGCACCGGAAACCGCTGTAGTGAAAACCGAGAACAAAGTGTTGCGCACGCTGATCGAGCGTGAGTACAAGGTGAACAAGGTTCAGCTTGGCGACGCGACCGCTTTTGAAAACGGCGTACTGACGATTCGCAAGGCGCTTTGCCAGGAGGCTCTTAAAGCCGATCCGCTAGTGAAGAAGATTGAACTCGATATTGTTACGCCGGACAACCAGCATATTTATACGCCGACGATCATGGACGTCATTCCGATGGCGACCAAGGTGGAAGGCGAGCTGGGCGAAGGCGTCAGCCATTCACTGGTCGGCGTTGTAGTGCTTTTGACCGGTGTGGATGAAAGCGGCATGCAGGTACACGAATTCGGTTCCTGTGAAGGATACATGGATGAAAAAATCCGCTATGACCGTCCGGGCTGTCCGGATAAAGCGGATATCATCGTACGGGTCATGACGACGATTCAAGCCGGTACCGGCATGGAACGCCGCGGACCGTTCGCGGCGCATAAAGCATGCGACACGATCATTCAGGAAATCCGCGAAGTATTGAAGAAACTGCCGGCAGAAGGCGCAGTAGAGACGAAAGAATATCAAGATATCCGCAAACTGGGCCGGCCGCGCGTCGTTTTGGTCAAAGAAATCATGGGACAGGGCGCGATGCATGACAATGTCATTTTACCAAGTGAACCGGCAGGCATCATGGGCGGTCGTCCCAACGTCGATTTAGGCAATGTACCGGTGGTCCTGTCGGCGAATGAAGTGCGGGACGGCGGCGTGCATGCACTGACTTGCATTGGTCCGGCATCGAAAGAAAACACCCGGCATTACTTCCGCGAACCGTTGGTCGATCTGATGGCAAAGGATGAAGAAATCGATCTGGTGGGCGTCGTATTCGTCGGAAGCCCGCAGATCAATGATGAGAAAATGTATGTATCCGGCCGGATCGGCGCGATTGTCGAAGCGCTTGGCGTAGAAGGCGCGATCGTGACGACCGAAGGCTTCGGCAACAATCATATCGATTTTGCCAGCCACATTGAACAAATCGGCAAACGTGGTGTTGCAGTTGTCGGCGTTACTTATTCCGCCTATCAAGGAGCTTTGGTTGTCGGCAACAAGTACATGAACTCGATGATCGATCTCAACAAGAACGATCGCGGTTTCGAATCGGAAATCCTTGGTGACAATACGCTTTGCCCCTGGGATGCCGAACGTGCCTTGCTGATGCTGAAGACGAAAATGGCAGGCGTTGAGATTAAGGGGCCGGGGCGCAAATGGGAACAGTCGGTTATCGAGGGGAATCAAAAACTTGTCGATGCGGCGTTGAAGTAATATGGACATAGAGCTGACGCCCCGACTGGTCAATGGAAAACTGGTTGAGGTAACCGAAGTTGGCGTGAAAATTGAAATCAACGGACGACTGGGAATGCTTAGCGTTCCGCTGCGGATGGTGTTTACCGACAAGCCACTGGTAGTCGGCGATGAAGTAGAATTTTACGTCAGCTATGTCAACGTAACCTCGAAATAAGAAGAAAAATAATAAAACAAGAGGAGGGGAAAACATGAAGCTTTCGGTTGTAGAAGGTTTGCAATCAGAAATATTCGTGCCCATCACGCCTCCGGCAGTCTACACGGTCATGACCAAAGCGGTCAAGGATTGTACCGTAGCCTTGCTGACTGCAGGCGGCGTCCACTTAAAGACACAGGATCCCTTTGCCTTAGCGGGCGATTTCACGTATCGCATGATTCCTTGCGATGTCAAAACGGAAGAGCTGATGGTAACTCATGGCGGTTACGATAACAGCGATGTTAACAAAGACATCAATGCGATGCTCGCCGTTGACCGAATCCGCGAACTCGCTGCGGAAGGATTCATCGGCAAAGTTGCGCCTCATCACATCGGCTTTATGGGTGGCGGCGGCAACATAAAAAAATTCGAGGAGGAAACAGGACCGGCCATCGCGGCTGCCCTCAAAGAGGACAAAGTCGATATCGCGCTCCTAACCGCTGGCTGAGGCACCTGTCACCGCTCTGCCGTGATTGTGCAGAGAGCGATTGAGGCCGCCGGCATTCCTACAATTATTATTGCCGCACTGCCTCCGGTAGCCAAACAACAGGGATCGCCGCGCGTTTCCGCACCGCTGGTTCCGATGGGAGCCAACGTGGGGGCGCCGCACGATATCCCGATGCAAACCGGCGTGTTGAAAGACACGCTGCATGCGATGGAAACGATTGAATCCTTTGGCAAGATCATACCATTGCCATACGAGTATAAGTCCAAGGTCTAAAATATCCAGGCCGGCGGGCGGCGTGCACTACGCGCCGCCCGACCCGAGCCTGAGGGCAGGGTGGTAGCATGTTTAAGTTATCTGCAGCCCAGGCTAAAGGTGTGACGCTGGAAGCGCCGGATCACTTGATGGAATCGACGAGACAGGCTGCGCGTGAACAGCGGGAAAAACAAGCAGTAATAAACGGCGCGCAAAAAAGTCAAATACTCCGCACACTGAAAATTTGCGAATTTTCGATCAATAGAATAGAATTGAGTACAGAGACGGCGATTCGCGGCAATACCTTATATTTGGATCAGGAATTGACTAAGAGCGTCCTTTTTCATACCCCGTTGGTGAAGAAAATCACAATTGATGTCATAACGCCGGAAAAACGTGACGTGATGACGAACACGATCATGGATTTGTTGCCGATCGCAACTAAAGTGCAAGGCGATTTGGGGGAAGGCGTGACGTACAGTTTGAGCGGCGTTGTCGTGGCTCTTACCGGGGTGGATGAAGATGGGAAACAGGTGGCGGAATTCGGCTCGTCGCATGGGCGGCTGGATCGCAAGATACGGTTCGGCATGCCGGGAACGCCAGGGCAGCAAGACATCATTCTGCGCATCGATGTGGTGATTGAACGGGGCAGCGGCATGGAACGGCGCGGGCCTCTGGCGGCGCATCAGGCGTGTGACCAGATCATAGCAGCGGTACGCCAGGAATTAAAGCGCTTGCCGTTGGAGCAGGCGGTGCGTGAGACTGTTTACCAGGATGAAAGAAAGCCGGGGAAGATGCGAATCCTGATAGTAAAGCAGGTTGGCGGTCAGGGCGCGATGCATGAAAAATTGCTTTTGCCTTTGGAACCGGGCGGTGTGCAAGGTGGACGGTCGATTATCGATCTTGGCAATGTGCCGGTACTTTTGTCGGCGAATGAAATCAAGGATGGAGCGATTCGTTCTATGACATAGGAGGGGATGAAATGGGCGTTAGTCCATCGACAAAAGAAACTACGCTGCATCATTTCCGCGATCCCTTACTGGAATTGACGAGGCGCGATCCGGAGCTTGAATTGGCTGGCGTAGCCATAGTGGGCAGCCCGGGAGAAAACAGCGACAAAGACTATGTTGCAAAACGAATCGGAATGTTGGCGGAAGCGATGAATGTCGATGGCGTTCTGATTCATGTCGAAGGCTTTGGCAACCAACATGTTGACTTCGCGGCGCATATGGCAGAAGTGGGGCGGCGAGGCATTCCGGTAGTCGGCCTGACTTACAAGGGGAACGGACTCGTTGTGGAAAATGAATATATGCAGGACTTGGTTGATTTGGACAAGACGTTTCAGGGCATGGAAACGGAGGTGGTGGAGGACAACGGCGTCCAGGCCGCCGATGTGATTAGAGCTCTGAAAATATTGAAGAAACGGATTACCATTAAACGGAGGCGTTCATTATGAAATTTGACCGTTCGATTATGGCGGTGGATTCCCATACGATGGGAGAACCGACGCGGATCGTGGTAGGCGGCCTGCCTAACATTCCGGGTAAAACCATGGCAGACATCAAAGAATATCTGGAAAAGAATCTTGATTATGTGCGGACAACGCTAATGCATGAACCGCGGGGGCATAAAGACATGTTCGGTTCGATTATTACCCGACCGGTGCACGAAGATGCCGATTTTGGCATTGTGTTTATGGATGGCGGCGGTTATCTTAATATGTGCGGTCATGGTTCGATCGGAGCGGTAACGGTAGCCATTGATACCGGGATGGTTCCGACGGTAGAACCGGAAACAAGCGTTAAATTTGATGCGCCGGCGGGACTTATCACTGCACGGGCAAAAGTGGAGAATGGCGTTGTTAAATCGGTGACGATTCGCAATGTACCGGCGTTTCTCTATCGAAAGGATGCCAAGGTCAATGTTCCAGGTTTGGGTGAAATCACGTTGGATGTATCGTTTGGCGGCAGTTTTTTCGCGATTGTGAATGCGGAGCAGTTAAAGCTTGAAGTAACGCCGGGCAATATCGACGAACTGACGAAACTGGGACTTGCGATTCGCAAGGCTGCAAATGAACAACTGCAGATTCAGCATCCGACGCTGGCGCATATCAATACGATTGATTTGGTGGAGATTTATGACAAAGCGACAAATCCGGAGGCGAACTACAAAAATGTGGTTATCTTCGGTGAAGGACAGGCCGACCGTTCACCATGCGGCACGGGAACCAGTGCTAAAATGGCGACTTTGTATGCAAAAGGGCATTTAAAATTAGGGGAGGAGTTTGTATACGAGAGCATTATCGGAACTTTATTTAGAGGTCGCTTGGTAGAAACAGCCATGGTCGGCGAGTTTCAAGCGGTCGTGCCGGAAATAACCGGCAGTGCCTACATTACGGGTTTCAATCAATTTGTCATCGATCCCAATGATCCGGTAAAACATGGATTTATGTTAGGGTGAACGAATAAGAGAAAAAGAGGAGGGACAGTATGTCAATTATTGCTGCGGTCCAAGGAGCGTTAGTATTGGTAACTGCTTGGTTCGGCGTGGTGTTTTTCGGCCATGCTGCCAAGAACAAGGAGCAAATGTCTGACAAGAGCTGGGGAAAACTTTCTGGTGTAGGCTTCATTGCTAACTTCTTTGATACCCTCGGTATCGGTAGCTTTGCCCCGACCACAGCCATGTTTAAAGCCATGGACCTTGTGCCGGATCGTCTGATTCCCGGTACGTTGAATGTCAGCATGACGATTCCGGTTGTAGTGGAAGCCTTGATATTTATAACCGTTATTAAAGTCGATCCGACGACGTTAATTGCCATGGTTGCCGCTTCCATGGTTGGCGCAATTTTTGGTGCGGGAATAGTATCGCATCTGCCGGAGAAAAAAATACAGATGGGCATGGGCATTGCGCTGATGATCGTAGCGTTCGTCTTTGTCGCCGGCTTACTGAAGTGGATGCCGGTTGGCGGCGAAGCTATTGGTCTGGAAGGTGCTCAATTAGGCATTGGCGTAGTGGGCAACTTCATCCTGGGTGCGCTGATGACAATCGGTATCGGCCTGTACGCGCCATGCATGGCGTTGGTCTATGCACTGGGTATGAGTCCGAAAGTCGCATTTCCGATCATGATGTGCTCCTGCGCATTCCTGATGCCGGCAGCGAGCATTAAATTCGTCAAAGAAGCTGCTTATGACATCAAAGCCTCGATTGCCATCACGATTGCCGGATCGGTCGGCGTCCTGATCGCTGCGTACATCGTTAAAGAAATGCCGCTTGAGATTTTGAAATGGGTTGTTGTTTGTGTAATCCTTTATACCTCGATCACCATGTTGCGTGCGGGGATGAAAAACAACGATTAAAAAATGGCAAGATAAAGACCGGGCGAAAGCCCGGTCTTTATCTTGCCATTTATCGAGCAAAGAGGTTGAAGCGAAAAGGATATGTAAAATATTTGCAGAAAAATAGAAAGAATGGAGTTAAAGTGCTGCACAATCCGATTGACAAAGGATAAAAAAATGCGGTCTCGTCAGCTTCGTAGGCGAAATGAAACGGCAGCGAAGGGAAGTGAGTGAAATGATGATGATGAAATTTTTGCTGCTGGCAGTGCCGCTGAGCATTGCAGCGGAAGTCTTGCATTGGTCGTCGGCAACTGTATTTATCGCTTCCTGTATGGCGATCATTCCATTGGCCATGTATATGGGCATAGCGACAGAGGAAATTGCGCACGTTGTCGGTTATCAGTGGGGTGGTTTTCTCAATGCGACGTTCGGAAATGCAACAGAACTGATCATTGCCTTTTTTGCGCTGAAAGCAGGGTTATATGATGTGGTAAAAGCTTCGCTTGCCGGTTCTGTGATGGGGAATATTCTGCTTGTCCTGGGCGCGAGCATGTTTGCTGGTGGACTGCGCCATAAGGTACAGACGTTCAATGTTGATTTAGTCGAAGTGTCGAGCAGTATGCTGACATTTGGCGCAATCGGCTTATGCGTGCCGGCGATTTTCTTGCGCAGCGTAGGAACGGGAACGCTCGATTCGTGGAGATATGAACCGCTTAGTTTATTGATTGCAGTTATCATGCTGGGGATATATTTGCTGAAGATGTACTTCTCTTTTGGCTCGCATCGAGAATTTTATCGACAGGAAGAGGAGAATGGCGGAGAATTTGAAGGGCAGTGGGGCGTGCGAAAAGCTATCGTAGTCTTGCTCGCTACGACGATCATTATCGCTGTGGAAAGCGAATTCCTCGTTGCTTCGATCATTCCGGTGACGCAAGAGTGGGGAATCAGCGAGTTTTTTGTCGGCATTATTCTGATCCCGATTGTTGGCAACGCAGCGGAACACAGCACTGCAATTTGGATGGCGATGAAGAATAAGATGGATGTGGCGATAGAAATTGCCGTTGGATCCAGTTTGCAGATCTTGCTTTTTGTCATGCCGTTGCTGGTCATACTTGGCGCGTTAATTGACAGGACAATGAGTATTGTTTTTATCGATGTAGAAGTGGCGTCGATTCTTGTAGCTGTCTGGATTGCCAATCGGGTGGCCGGAGACGGACAATCCAATTGGCTGGAAGGAGTCCAATTGATGGCGGTATACCTCCTGATCGGGATATGTTTTTATTGGCTATAATGTTTCTTTGAGAAAAGAGAAAAAAAGGTTGACAGCGGCGACTACGAAATGTTAACATAAGCAAGTCGCCAAACGGCGGCAGCAACTGAAAAAGAAAAACGGAAACAAGTAGTTGACATGGTTCGAGTGACTGTGCTAAACTGATGTTCCGGCCGCGAAAGCGGTGGTGCTCCTTGAAAACTGAATAATGTGGAAAAGAATGAAAAGCCAGATGTGCGGAGACGTCATCGCTTCGGTGATGATGACTCAACAAACAATAATGTTTTTGTTATAAAGAGCTGATGAAGCTTCTTCATAATTTTATGGAGAGTTTGATCCTGGCTCAGGACGAACGCTGGCGGCGTGCCTAACACATGCAAGTCGAACGGTTTGTTGTTTAACACCGAATCTTTGCGGAGGCGTTACCGATGAGCGAAAGCGAAGAGGGAACGCGTTATCAAAGAGGATAACACTTCAGTTGAAGGTTGGGTGTTGAACAACAAATAGTGGCGAACGGGTGAGTAACGCGTAGATAACCTGCCTCTAAGATGGGGACAACAACTCGAA